>JAYTTN010000421.1:0-5511 GCA_043745295.1 Fimbriiglobus sp.
TCCGGGCGAGCGGGGGGCGTCAGCCCCCTGTTCCCTGGGGATTTCGACCACAACAGGGGGCTGACGCCCCCCGCTCGCCAAAATCCGCTGCCGCACCCCCGTCCCCCTTGAACACCCCCTTTCCGGGGCGAGTGCCGCCGGATGGCATCGGTCACATCCCGAGCGCGTACTTGACGAAGTCCTTGAGCCGGTAGTCCGCCCCGGCCCCCGGCACCCAGTCCGGCTCCTGGCTGAGGAACGAGTGCGGGTCGCCGAACAGGATGCCGAGGAACACCTCGGCCACGATGCGGCCGCCGACCGGCCCGAGCCGCGGCGTGTGCAGCGTCGGCTCCCCCGTCACCGGCAGGGTCGTCGGCTCCTTGAACTGCCGCGTCTCGGCCAGGATGTACGTCCACAGCGGGCAGTTGCCGGCGAACACCGCGCCGGCGTCGGTGATCGGCTTCGGAGCCTCGTCCCCCGTCCCCTCCGGGTCGGTGAACTTGCCGAGCAGGATCTCGGAATCGCACAGCGGCGTCACCTTCATCGCCCTGGCCACGCTCTGGCCGCTCGGCAGCCCGAGCGCCCGCCCGCGGAGCAGGTTCCGCAGCGGCAGCGACCCGGCGTTGCCCGCCGCCCCCACGGGCATGCCGGGGTTGCCGGCCACGCTCGGCGGCAGGTTGGCGAGCTGGTCGACGGCCGACGTGTCCAGCCGGTACGCGAACTGGAGCCGCCGGCGGGCGTCGGCGTCCGGCACGCCGTCGTCATCGACCGTGCCGGTCGGCCGGGTGTCGATGTCGATGAACCGCCCCCAGTCGATGCCCCAGTTCGGGTTCATCTCGCGGAACCCGGTCAGACCTTCGCCCCCTGCCGCCGGCGGGAAGATGGGCAGCAGCACATTGTCGTTCAGGCGGTAGCCGGGCCGGACCATCGAATGGCCGAGGCGGTAGGCGGCGGCCGAGAACTCGACCGGCATGAACGGGCTGTTCCGGTAGTGGTAGAAGCGGATCTTGCCCTTGTCGTACTGGCCGTCCTGTTGGAGGCCGGCAATCACACTCGAGTGAACGAGCCGGGGCAGGAAGTCGTTGGCGACGACGTACTGGTAGTGGAACCGGACCAGCCGCTGGGCGTCGGCGAACGACAGGATCGGGTTCTCCCGCACCAGCCGGTTGTGGAACCGGTGGAACAGCCCCTGCAACTGCGAGACGATGACGTTCTCGTCGTTCCGCGGGTCGCCGATGAGGGCGCGGCGGCGGCCGGCGGCGGCGGCGTTCCGCGGCAGGTCGGTCGCCGGGGCGGAGCCGCCGTGGATTTCGTCGCCGAGCAGGAACAGGTTCGAGTCGTCGTACAGGTACGGCTGGTCGTCCGGCCCGCGGCCGTACACGTTGTCCAGGTCGAACGCCGGGGTGCGGAAATCGACCAGCGCGTCCGGGTCGTTCTGCTTCTGGAGGCTGCTGGCCGGGTCGAACGTCAGGTCGTGGTCGATGAACTGGCCGAGGTAGGTGTACAGCGACGGGATGCCGCTCTCCTCGTCGTCCTTCCCGTCCTTCGCCACTTCGGGGTCGCCCGTCATCTTCTGGGCGAGCGTCTTGAGGTTGGCCACGACTTCGACCTCGTTCGCCCCGAACTGGGCCGCCGGGAGCGAGCGGAACATCCGCCCGAAGTAGCCCTCGAAGTGCGGCGAATGCTTGCTGGACATCAACCCCCGGAGGGGCCGACCGTGCTTGGCGCTCATGGGATCACCGGGGGGTCGGGACGGAATGACGGGCGTGGTGAGCGTAAGTGGGTCGCCCGCAAAAGCCAAACGGATTTTTGGCGAAAGGCGCACACGCCCGTGGCGGACGGTCGGAACGAGCCGTCCCCCGCGCGGTCGTATAATCCCCTCATGTCGATCACGTCGTTTCTCACGCTGCGTCTGGCGCGCGTCGCCGCGCTGCCCCTGCTCGCCCGCGTGCGGCGGTTCCAACAGTCGTGCGCCGATCCGGAAGCGGTGCAGGCGAAGCTGCTGGCCGACATCCTCGCGCGCCAGGCCGGCACCGGCTTCGGCCGGGATCACGGGTTCGCCTCCGTCCGCACCGCCGCCGACTTCCGCCGGCAGGTGCCGATCCGCGACTACGAACGGCTGTCGCCGTACATCGAGCGGGTGAAGGCCGGGGAGACCTCGGCGCTGCTCGCCGACGACCGCGTGCGGCTGTTCGCCCTGACCAGCGGCACCACGGCGGCCCGCAAGTTCATCCCGATCACCGACCGCTACCTGCGGGATTTGAAACGGGCGTGGACGATGTGGGGCGTGCGGGCGTACCGCGACCACCGCCCGCGCTACCTGCCGCTGCGGCCCATCGTGCAGATGGTCGGCGACCCGGACGAGTTCCGCACTTCCGCCGGCATCCCGTGCGGCAACCTGTCCGGGTTCACCGCCGGCATCCAGCGCCGCATCGTCCGCCGGCAGTACGTCGTCCCGCCGCTCGTCGGCAAGATCAAGGACGCCACCGCGCGGTACTACGTCGCACTGCGATTCAGCCTGGGCAAGCGGGTGGCGCTGTTCCTCTCGGCGAACCCCAGCACGCTGGTGAACCTCGCCCGCACGTTGAACGACTACTCCGACCAGCTCCTCCGCGACCTGCACAACGGCACCCTCGACCCGCACCTCGACATCCCGCCGAACGTCCGCGCCCGGTTGACGGCGAAGTTGCACCGCGACCCGGCCGCCACGCGGGTGCTGTCGCGGCTCGCGGACAGGCTCGGCCGGCTCTACCCGAAGGACGTGTGGCCGGACGATTCCACCCTGATCGGCTGCTGGACCGGCGGCAGCATGGGGCCGTACCTGCGGCAACTGCCCACGTACTACGGCAGCCCGCCGATCCGCGACCTCGGCCTCGTCGCCAGCGAGGGGCGGTTCACCATCCCGTTCGCCGACGGCACGCCGAGCGGGGTGCTGGACATCGGCACGCACTACTTCGAGTTCGTGCCGGAAGCCGAGATGGAATCGCCGAACCCGACCGTACTGGGCGCGCACGAGTTGGAGGTGGGAGAGACGTACTTCCTGCTGCCGACGACCGCCGCCGGCCTGTACCGCTACCACATCTCGGACTTGGTTCGGGTGACGGGGTTCCTCGGTCGCACGCCGACGGTCGAGTTCGTCGGCAAGGGCAGCCGGTTTGCCAACCTGACCGGCGAGAAGGTGAGCGAGTACCACGTCACGCGGGCGATGGACGCCGCCGCCGCTGACACCGGCGTGTCAGTGAACGGGTACGTCGTGGCCCCGGTGTGGGACGAGGCGCGGCCGTACTACGCCGTCTTCGTCGAGGAACCGGACGCGGCCGACGAGGGGCGGCTGCGAACGCTGCTGGCCGCGTTCGAGAAGCGGCTGATCGCGGGCAACACCGAGTACGAGGCGAAGCGCGACAGCGGCCGGCTGGGGCCGATCCGGGCGGCCGTCATCCCCGCCGGCGCACTGGTCGCCTTCGACCGCGACCGGCTGGCCAAGACCGGCGGCAGCCCGGAGCAGTACAAGCGGCCGTGCCTGATGGGGGACGCGAGTTTTGCGAAGTCGATGACGGTGTTGCGGGAGATCGGTTCGGGCGAGCGGGGAACGTGAAGCCCGTGCTTCCTCGCACCCGTCGAGCCGTCCGCATGTCGCAAGTGGGGTTCGAGCCGACGGCGAGCGCCGGAAACGGCGGTACCCCTGAGGTTCCCCAAGTTTGGTGGACACGGAGTTACCGGTGTAGACTCAGCTCAAGGGGTCCACCGATGCCACGCAAGCGGATGACGTACACGGCCGAGTTCAAGTTGCAGGCGGTTCGGATGGTCGTCGATCAGCACCTGTCGGTGGCCGAGGTGGCCCGCCTCCTGGACGTCGGCGAGAACCTGCTCCGCATCTGGAAGAAGGCGTTCCTCGAACGCGGGACCGACGCCTTCCCCGGCCACGGCCACCCGACCCCGGCGGATGATGAGTTGCGGCGGCTGCGGGCCGAGGTGGTCCGCCTGCGGGCCGAGCGGGACCTGCTAAAAAAAGCCGCCGCCGACTTCGCCAGCCCGCCGACCTGACCTTCCGGTTCATCGCCGACCACGCCGACGAGTGGCCGATCACCTGGCTGTGCGACGCCCTGGACGTGTCGGCCAGCGGGTACCACGCCTGGGCCGCCCGAGCGGACAGTCCGACCGAACAGTGGCGGCACGAACTGGTCGCCGCGATGCGGGCGATCCACGACGAGGTGAAGGGGCGCTACGGGAGTCCGCGGATGACCGCCGAGCTACGGGCGCGGGGCCACGAGTGCTCGGAGAACGCGGTGGCCAAACTGATGTCCGCCCACGGAATCCGAGCCCGCGCGCCGCGTCGGTTCGTCCGCACCACGGACTCGACGCACGACTCGCCGGTGGCTCCCAACCTTCTCGCCAGGGATTTCGAGCCGTCGGGTCCGAACGAGTCGTGGGGAGCGAACATCGCCTACCTGCCGACGCGGGAGGGGTGGCTGTACCTGGCGGTGGTGGAGGACCTGTTCAGCCGCATGGTGGTCGGCTGGTCGATGGCCGCGACGATGGAGAGCCGACTGGTGGTGGACGCCCTGGAGATGGCGATCGCGCGGCGGCGTCCGGAGGCGGGGCTGCTGGCGCACTCGGACCGGGGCCGCCAGTACGCGAGCGACCATTACCAGCGGGTGCTGGCGGGGGCGGGGATCGTGTGCAGTATGAGCGAGGTCGGGCAGTGCTGGGACAACGCCCCCGTGGAGAGCCTGTTCGGGCGACTGAAGTGCGAGTTGGGGGTGGATCTGTTCGAGAGCCGCGACCAGGCGCGGGCGATGGTGTTCGAGTACCTGGAAGTGTTTTACAACCGCGTCCGCCGGCACTCGTCGCTCGGGTACGTCGCCCCGGCCGAGTTCGAGCGGGCGCATCACCAGACCCACCGTTAACTTCGTGTCCATTTTCCTTGGTGAAGATCACCCCACAGGAGGTGGGGCATGGACGCGAAGCGTTCCAAAAAGCACGCGGTGCGGCTGACGGCGGGCCAGCGGGCGGATCTGAAGGGGCGGTTCGCCGGCCCCCTCACCCTGCGGCGGCGGAACCGCATCCGAGTCCTGCTCCGGGCCGACGCCGGGGAGACGGACGCCGACATCGCCGACGACCTGGGGATCACCACCCACACCGCGGCCAATATCCGCCGCCGCTTCGCCGCCGAGGGGCTGGAGAGCGCCCTGGCCGAGAAGCCCCGCTCGGGCGGGCCGGCCAAGCTGGACGGCAAGGCCGAAGCGGTCGTCGTCGCCCTGGCGTGCAGCCCGGTTCCGACCGGCCGAACCGTCTGGACCGCCCGGATGCTCGCGAGTCGGCTGGTCGAGTTGCGGATCGTCGAATCGGTGTCCGAAGACACCGTCCTGCGGGTTTTAAAAAAAGCGACCTCAAGCCGTGGCAGAAGAAGAGCTGGTGCCTCCCGAAGGGGGTAGACGGGGACTTCATCCACAAGATGGAGGATGTCCTGGAGCTGTACGCCGAACCGCACGATGCCGCCCGCCCGGTGGTCTGCTTCGACGAATGCAGCAA
>JAYTTN010000422.1:0-1513 GCA_043745295.1 Fimbriiglobus sp.
ATGGCCGTGCCGCTCAGCCCGGACGTGATCGAGCGGAAGAAGCAGGCGATCTTCCGGCACCAGTCGCAGAAGGACAAAGCGATGTTCCCCGGCGGCGCCGACCGGCGCGAGTTCTGGCAGCGTGCCGAGGACCGCAACCTCGGCACGGCGAAGACGTTCGACCTGCTGGGGTTGCCGGAGTACTACGCGCTCGAAGCCTTCGTGAAGTGGGACGAGTGAGGGTGATCCCGTACGCGGCGATGATCCCGCGGGGGACTGACATCCCCGCTCGGAAACATGGCGTAACCAGTTCGTATGGGTGCAAACCCGTAGCTGTCCCTATTTCCGCCGGCGTCCGAGCCGGTGACTCCCCGCGGCGCGTCCGCGCGGTCGAGGCCGCTTGGCGTACCGCTCCGCTCGGCCGTCTTCGCACAGGATCGCCGCGCGCACCTGGAGCATCGCCTCGGCACCACCCTCAATCCAAAACTTCTCCGTCCCCTTCACGCGGCGATTCAACTGTTTGATCACGCTCTCCACCGGCGCGCTGCTGATCGGCAGTCCCCGCCGCCGATACTCCGCATAGTCCATCTTGCCCTGCGCGTTCGTCACATAGCCCAACGTCTCGGCCGCCACCTTCCGCGGGTCGCTGTCCTTGGCATCCGGCGGCGGTTCGCCCAACCGCTCGGCCACGCGCTTCAAGTCGGCCAGCAACAGCAGCACCCGGCCCGCCCACGCCCAACGCAACCACCGCTCGTACAGCTCCCAGGCGTTCTCCCCGGTGCCCGCGCCGATCTGCGCGGTCTCGTAGAGGTAGCTCACCGGGTGAATGAAATCCAAGATGCCGAGGAATCCCCACGGCAGCAGGTGCAGCGCGAAGGTGCTCCAGTTCCAACTCGAGCCGTCGCAGACGCAGGCCTTGCGTTGGGCTTCGCCCAAACGCCGCCGCGGCACCTCGGCCGCGACGCGGTAGCCGAACGCGTCGCTGTTGGCCATCGAGGCCACCACCGTTCGCACCAACTTTTTCGGCCCGGTGCGGCGTCGCGCGCGGGAGCGTCGAGACCGCGGTTGCTCCGGCGTCTCGGCCGACGAGGGCCGACGCCCGCCCGCACTTCTCCGGCTCTTGATCTCGGCGGCCAGTCGGGACACGCTCGCCGTTTCCAGGAATTTCGCGGGCGGATCGGGTTGCGGATCGACGGCCTTTTCGGTCGGAGCCAGCGTGAGGCAGCACGCCACTTTGGTCTCGCGCCCGTGGCGGTCGGTCACGCCGCGGCCGGCATTTTCCGCCCGGGCCTGGAGTCGGCCCCCATCCAGCATGACGGCCGCCACCTTCGGCGCGGCCTCGACCGCCGGCGTCAATCGCCCGTCGCGAAAGGCCTGCACCTCGGCATCCCGCGCCGCCGCCCACTCGGTCCCCACGCGCTCGCCCAGGCGCCGGACATGCGTCGCACCGATGGGCACCTCCGCCAACTCCTGGAGGTCGTTGCTCGCTTCGGCGAACGACGCGGCCTTGCCGCCGCGACGAACGGCCATCCGA
>JAYTTN010000423.1:0-5503 GCA_043745295.1 Fimbriiglobus sp.
CTCCAGTTCGCGGAACGTGTCGCCCAGCCGCCCGGCCTGCTCGCCCACCTCCACCAGCTCCAGGAACAGCACCGGGAACCGCGGGCGGTGGCGGCGGGCGGCGTCGGCCACCGACTCCCCCTGGGCCAGTTGCGCGGCGATGTCCCGGGCCACCTCCCGCCCCTCGGCCGGCCCGGACTTCGCCTGCTGCTTGAATAGCTTGACCGGCGACAGGCCGGCGTCCAGCCCGAACCGCAGGGCGCGGCACCACGTCATCAGCGTGACCGTGTGGAACTGGCGGGAGAAGAGCATGGCGAAGCCCGTGAGGTCGTTCGGGTTGTTGTATTGGACGGTGAGGGCCGTCGTTTCGCGGACCCGGTGAACCCCGAGAGGGAATTTTCCGAACCGACCCGCAACCGACATGTCCGCATCCGGCGGGTCGGATACCATCGAAGGAGGTTCGTGTCGCTTTTCCCATCACGAGGGGGTTCCCGTGTCCAACCCAGACGTGCGACCGAGTCCGCCCGGTCGGGCGAACAATCCGGGACTGGGAACCGAGTTCAAGATGGCCTTCGCACACGCCGGGCGGAAGTGGGTTGAAGAGGTGGACTTGGTGACGGTGCTCGGTGAGGAGTTGTGGACGGCCGGACACACCACGGTGCGGGGCACGGGTTGGCTCACACACTCTGCGAGCGGGTATCAGCTCCTGCCGCAGATCGCTAACTTGCAACTCCACGACGATGCCAGCGTGAACACGGTCACGACGGTCGAGGTTCGCCACCCGACACTTGTGCTGGACGGAGTGTTCGAATACCAACACGCGGCCGCCGACACCATCGGCGAGTCCGTTCGACAGGGATTCCAGAACTGGACCCGCGGCGACCTCCCGGTTCTGTTGGACGCCCTGGCCCGGTCGCCCGGCGACTGTACCGCGCTCGAGCTGACGTTGCCCGCGACGGCAACTCTCCCGGCCCGTACACGAAGGGCCGTGCTGGGGCCGGTGGCCCATCTGCTCGCGGACCCGGCGGCGAGGCAGCGCGTTGCCGAGATGGTCGCCGACCCGGACGCCCACCCGCCGTTCTGCTCCTGCTGCCTGCTGACGAACTCGTTCCTGGCCTTCCGGCCGCTGTTCGAAGGGACGGACTTTTTCACGCTTCGCTTGTTCGCCATGCGCGACCAGAACGGACAGCCACAGGCCGACTGTCGGGTGAACGGCGAGGACTTCCCGGACGGGGCGGACGCGCTCCGGCGCTACGCTGGAACTTGGCCGGACAACGGGTACGAGTTCCGCAAGCAACTCGTCGTCTTGCAGAACCACGTCGGGCAATCGCCACCGGCGGAATAGAATCCCCAGCCTGATTTCCTCCCGCTCTCCAGGGTGCGCCATGCGAGTCGCGTTCGTGCTGTGTCTGGGCCTGGCGTCGTGCGCCGCGGCCGACGACCTGAAGGACGCCGAGAAGGCGTTCGAGAAGCGGGACTTCGCCACGGCCGCCGAACTGGCGATGAAGGCGGCGACGGCCGACCCGAAGAGCGCGGACGCGCCGTTCCTCGCGGGCATGGCGTATGGGGCGATCCGCGAGCAGGCGAAAGCCGCCGAGCAGTTCACCGCCGTGTTGAAGCTCGACCCGAAGATGGTCGCCGCGCACGACAAGCGGGGCGATGCGTACCTGAAACTCGGCAAGTGGAAGGACGCCGTCGCCGACTTCGACAAGTACCTGGAGGCGAATCCGAAGTTCCTGCCCGAACACTGGCGGCGCGGCATCGCCCTATATTACGCTGGCGTCTTCAAGGAAGGGGTGAAGCAGTTCGAGACGCACAAGACGGCCAACCCGCAGGACGTGGAGAACGCCGCCTGGCACTACCTGTGCAACGTCAAAGTGGTGGGCAAGGAGAAGTCGGTGGCGGCGCTCATCGACGTGACGAAGGACTCCCGCGTGCCGATGGCCGAAATCCAGAAGCTGTTCGCCGGCAAGCTGAAGCCGGAGGACGTTCTCGCGGCGTCCGAGAAAACCAAGGCCGGCACGCCGGAGGGCAACTCCGCCCGCTTCTACGGGCACCTGTATGTAGCGCTGTGGTACGAGGCCGAGGGCGACGCCGAGAAGGTGAAGGAACACCTGACCGCCGCCGTGGAGAAGTACAAGGTCGGCGACTACATGTGGGACGTGGGCAACGCCCATTTGGGGATGCTGAAGGCGAAGAAGTGACCCGAATTCTGGACGAGCCGCGACCGCCAGGGAGCGTCGGTGTTTCCGAGCCGGAAGCGTGAGCGACGGATACGAGTGAAGACCGTCGCTCACGCTTCCGGCTCCGATCAGAAAAGACGCTCCCTGGCGGTCGCGGCTCGCTGGGAGGTTCCGATGTCCGCAGACCCGTTCACCGTGCTCGGGGTGCCGCCGGACGCCGACGACGCGGCCGTCCGCCGGCGGTACCTGGAACTGACCGTGCAGTTCCCGCCGGAACACCAGCCGGTGAAGTTCGCCGCGCACCGCGCCGCCTACGAGAAGATTCGCACCCTCGACGCGCGGGCCAGGTACCGCCTGTTCGACCGCGGCACCGAGGACACCATCGAAGCCATCATCGAGGAAGCGGAATGCCTGACGACGCGCCCCCGGCCGAGCCTGGACCAACTGCTGGCGATGGTCACCCCGCCGGAGCCGCCGGTCAAGAATCGCCGCTGACCCCGGCCCGCATCGAAAGCCTGCTGGGCGATTTTCGCGCGTGGCTGCTGGCCCTGACCGAACCGCCGCCGGCCCCGGACCACGAGCCGCCGGCGGTGGACCTGGCCACCGTCGTCGCGCAGTTCACCGCCCTTCGGCACGACGTAAACCTGCAAACGAAGGCCGTCCGCGCCGCCACCGAGCAGACCGCCGAGGCGGTGGCGAAACTGCCCGCCCCGCCGTCGAAGTCCGACGCGACGACGGACGTGAAACCGCTGCTCAAAGCCGTCATCGACATCGCCGACGCGCTGCTGATGGCGCACCGGCAAGTGTCGAAAGCGATGGACGCGGTGGAACCGCTGGCCGACGAACTCGACGCGCCGCCGGAGCCGCCGAAGCCGCCCGGCTTCTTCGCCCGGTTGTTCGGGGCGAAGCTCGCGCCGGTCGCCGGGCCGTCCGCCGCCGCGACGAAGTTGGCCCCGCTGCTCGCCGGCCTCGCCGACGGCTACGCGCTCAGCCTCCGGCGTGTCGAGAAGGTACTCCCGCAGTACGGCCTGACGCCCATCGAGTGTGTCGGGCTGGCGTTCGACGCCGAGTTGATGGAAGTGGTCGAGGTGGTCGGCGGCACCGGCCAGCCCAGCCGGATCGTGGTCGAGGAAGTGCGACGCGGGTATCGCCTGAACGGGACCATTCACCGCTTCGCCCAAGTCAAGGTGGCTCGATAGACTATCCGAGCCGGAAGCGTGAGCGACGGTCGGTCTTTCTGGTGGCACCGGCCTCCGAGCCGGTGGAAGGGCACACCGGCTCGGAGGCCGGTGCCACCAGACCCGAGACCACAAGAACCAAGCCGAAGACCGTCGCTCACGCTTCCGGCTCGGACTTTCCGGTAGGGAATCATCATGGCCGATGTCATCGTCGGGATCGACCTGGGCACCACGAACAGCGAGGTGGCGGTGGTGCAGGACGGCAAGCCGCGCGTCATCAATGTGGACGGCGACCCGATCCTGCCGTCGGTCGTCGGCCTGTCCGACGACGGCAAACTGCTCGTCGGCCGGCCGGCCCGCAACCAGTACGTCCTCGTGCCCGACCGCACGGTGAAGTCGGTCAAGCGGAAGATGGGCCAGGACGTGAAGGTGCCGCTCGGCGACCAGCAGTTCCGGCCGCAGGAAATCTCGGCGATGATCCTCCGCAAGCTGAAGGACGCGGCGGAAAAAGACCTCGGCCACCCGGTGACGAAAGCCGTGGTGACGGTGCCGGCGTACTTCAACGACAGCCAGCGGCAGGCCACCCGCGAGGCCGGCGCACTGGCCGGGCTGGACGTGGTTCGCATCCTGAACGAGCCGACCGCCGCCGCGCTGACGTACAACCCGGACCAGTCCAGCAGCGAGCGGTTCCTCGTGTACGACCTCGGCGGCGGCACCTTCGACGTGAGCGTCGTGCAGGCCGAGGCTGGCGTGTTCGAAGTCCTCAGCAGCCACGGCGACACGCAACTCGGCGGCGACGACTTCGACGACCTGCTGCTGGCGCACGTCGCCGACGAGTTCCAGACGCTGTTCGGCGTGGACCTCCGCGAGAACGTGACCAGCAAGGCCCGCCTGCTCCGCGCCGCCGAAAACGCCAAGAAGCACCTGTCCGATCACCCGTTCGCCCGCATCGAGGAGGAGTTCATCGCCGAGAAGGACGGCGTGCCGCTGCACCTGAACATCGAGGTGGCCCGCGACGACTTCGAGGAGCTGATTTCGCCGCTCATCGCCCGCACGATGGACTGCGTGCAGAAGGCACTCGACGACGCCAAGATCACCGCCGCCCAGGTGCAGCGGGTGGTGCTGGTCGGCGGCAGCACGCGGACGCCGATGATCGCCCGGCTGCTCGAACAGCGGCTCGGCCAGCCGGCGCACAAGGAGGTCCACCCGGACCTGTGCGTGGCGCTGGGGGCGGCGGTGCAGGCCGCCATCATCGCCGGGCAGAACGTCGGCGCGGTGCTGGTGGACATCACCCCGCACACCCTCGGCATCAAGTGCCTGGAGTTCTCCCCGAGCTACCTGTCCAGCCCGAACGAATTCAAGTTCGCCCCCATCGTGTCCCGCAACACGCCGCTGCCGACCAGCCGCAGCGAGGCGTTCTGCACCGTCTCGGACAACCAAGCCGTGGTGGACATCGAGGTGTTCCAGGGCGAGAGCGGCGACGTGCGGCGGAACCACCGCATCGGCAAGTTCCTCATCGAGGGGCTGGCGCGGGTGCCGGCCGGCAACCAGCTCGTCGTCGAACTGAACCTGACGCTCGACGGCACGCTGAAGGTGTCGGCCCGCGAGAAGACGACGGGGCTGGTGAAGCAGATCACCATCGACAACGCGATGGCCCGGTTCGCCGTCGAGGAGCGCGGCGCGGCGAAGGAGCGGCTCGACCGCATGTGGGCCGACCCGGAGTACGCCGCCGAGGGCGACGAGGAGACCGAGGGCACCCGCGTCGGCGACCTGCTGGACGGGGCGGACGAATACTTCCGCGACGAGGACGACGACGGCGAGGACGCGCCCGCGTTCGGCGACGGCGAGGACGACGACCTGTTCGAGAACGCCCCGACCGCGCCGCCGCGGGTCACGGTGCCCGCCGAACCGGTCCCGGTCGCCGCCGCGACCACCGAGCCGGGTTCGCGGGAGTCGGCGCAGGCCGCGCTGCTGCTGGTGAAGGCCGACAAGATCCGCGGCAAGGCGTCCGCCGAGGACCAGACCGAGGTGGACAAGCAGGCCGCCCGCGTGAAGTCGGCGCTGGACGAGAAGCGCTGGCCCGACCTGCAATCCGCCTGCAACGAGTTGGCCAACGTGCTGTTCTACCTGGAGTAGCCAAACGCGGTCGCGGGGGGGGGGGGG
>JAYTTN010000424.1:0-1511 GCA_043745295.1 Fimbriiglobus sp.
CTTGTAGCCTCGGTGCGTCTGCCGCCAGATCTCGCTGAGCCGGCCCACGGGCAAGCCGCCGAACGATTGCAGCACGGTCATCATGTTGCCGTGCCGCACGACCGCGCGGTGCTGTTTGGGGTCGCCCTGGAGGACGAGCCGGGCGTGCCGTTCCTTTGCGATCTCGGCGAGGCGGGACAGGTCGCGGATCGGCAGCAGGCCGGCCTCGTCGATCCAGATGACGCCGCCGTTCACTCGCTCCTGCCGCTCGGCGCTGCCGAGGAAGGAGGCGACGGTGTCGGCGTCGGCGAACCCCTCGGACCGCAGCACGCCGCGACTGGCGGCGGCCGACGGGGCCAGCATCGCCACCGGGCAGTGGAGCGCGTCGAACGCGGCCCGCACCGAGCGGGTCTTGCCGGTGCCGGCGTCGCCGACCAGCAGGACGACGCGGTCGGGGGAGGTCAGGACGTGGCGGACGAGGGCCAGTTGCTCGGCCGACAGCGTGAGGCGATCCGTGGCGGCGAGGGCGAAGGCGTCGCCGGCGGCCAGCGGTTTCATCGTCCCCCGCCCGTCGCGGGCGAAGTCGAGGATGCGAGTCTCCTCGGCCAGCACCTCGCGCGTGGTCACCTGCCCGCGTTCGAACAGGACGCCCTGGCGGCGGGCTTCCGCCTCGAACTCCTCCGGCTTTGCCCCGCCCAGGCACCGCTCCATCGCCGTCGTCGCCAACTCGTGCCAGTCCACCACCGAACTCCGCTCGAACAGGTGGGCGACGGCGTACCGCATCCCCTCCTCCACCGCGTTCGTCGGCACGGGATTGCGGCCGAGCATCGCGTCGCGGATCACTTCGGCGACCCCCCTCGCCTCGTCCGGCGCGACCCGCGAATCCCAGTAGGCGCGGCACTCGGCGAGCGTCAGGTCGGCCCGCTTCGCCCGCCGCGACGTGGCCCCCAGCTTGTCCCTGCCGGTCGCCGTCCCGACGCCCAACTCGGCCGCCAGCTTCTCCACCTCGGCGGTGCGGCGGGAGAACTTCTCGACGGCCGACTTCGGCATCCCGGCGATGTCCCACGAGAAGTACCGCGTGCCGCCCTTCGGGTCGGCCCTGGTCGCCGTCTCGATGCGGTAGCCCAGGTCGGTCAGCTTGGCCGACAGCCGTAGGTCGAACGAGCGGTCGAAGAACTTCCGCAGGTCCATGATCGGGCGGAACTTGACCGCCTTCCACTCGCCCTCGGTCTCGTCGCGGGTCAGGTTGAACACGACCAGGTGGAGGTGCCGGTCGGGGTCGGGCATGCCGTCCGACTTGGCCGGCCGCGTCTCCGGGTGTTCGACGGCGAAAGCGACCAGGTTGCCGGTCACCCGGTCGTCCTGCGCGCCGCCCTTGCGGACGCGGGTGGTGGCGTACCCCTCCAGGTCGGCGAGGGTCTCGCGGGCGGCCTGCCACAGGGCGTCCTGGATGCGGGCGTCGCCGCGCTCGAGGGCGAGGGTGACGCCCTTCGGGACGCTGGCCGTCACGTCCCAGGCGGGGATGCGGTGGT
>JAYTTN010000425.1:0-20973 GCA_043745295.1 Fimbriiglobus sp.
ATGCCACTCCCTGGCGGTCGCGGCTCGCAAGAAGAGATGCCACTCCCTGGCGGTCGCGGCTCGCCAGAATACGGTTCCCGCTTGAACACCCCCTCTCCATTCATGGGGAGGGGGCCGGGGGGTGGGGTTCTGTTTTCATCCGGGAAGTGCAGCACCGTGCGGTGGAACTGCGGGTCGATCACCGGCGTGTGGCTGACGGCGCGGGGCTGGCTGGGCGGGTTGACGAATCGCGGCACCGGCGGCAGCGACGCCGACGGCGCGGGCTGGGGTTTCGCGCACGGCGTGTCGTCGCCGTCGTCCGGCCACTCGTACACCGAGTCGAGCGACCACTTGCCCCGCATCCGGTCCTTCTCCTGCTTCAGGACGGCCATCGCGGCGCGGAAGCCGTCGCCCCGGTCGCCGGTGCGGATCCGCTGGCGGCGGGCCTGGGCGGTGCGGAGCAGGCAGTCGATATCGACGGGGGCGGGCGGGAAGGTGAACATGGCGGCGACCCGGAGATGTGGTCATGCGGATAGTATTTCAGTGAAGTGAACAGAAGTCAAGACCAGCGGGCGGATTTTGTCGCCGAGACCCCACCCCCCGGCCCGCCGCGCGACCTTCAGTGGGGCGAAGGATCGACCCGTGGCTTTGGGTTCCCGTTCTCGCCGCGGAGCGGCGGTTGCCGGTAGCCAGGGGTGACGGAGCGAAGCGACGGAACCCCTGGTTCGGGGGTTCAGGGCGTGAGCCGCGGAGCGGCGGCGGACTCCGTCGTCCCTCCGGGACTCCCCGCCATGTCCGATCCCGTTCCAGGGGTTCGGCGAGCTGCGCTCGCCCGTCACCCCTGGCTACCGGCACCCGCACCTCCGGTGCGTAAGACCACGTCGTGGGAACGCCCGCCGAGCTTCACTGACGGCTTATGGGGCGGGGGGTGGGGTCTTCTTCCGGCGTCGGTTCCGGCCGGGTTTCCGTATCCTGACCGTCCCCGCGTTCGCCCGCCTCCGGAGCCTGCCCCGTGTCGTCACCCGCCGTCCCGCCGCCCGCCGACATGTCCGCCGCGGTGCGGTTCCTGGTCCTCGCCGTCGCCGCCATCGGCTTCCTGTTCGACACCTACGAACTGCTCATGTTCCCGGTCATCGGGGCGGACGCGCTGAGCGAGTTGCTGCCCGGTCGCCCGGCCAGCGACAGCCAAGAAGTGCTCAACTGGCTGGGTCGGATGCTCTGGATCGCGGCCCTGTGCGGCGGCGTGTTCGGGCTGCTCGGCGGCTGGCTGATCGACCGCCTCGGCCGCAAGACGGTGATGATCGGCAGCATCCTCATTTACTCGTTCTCGCCGGTGGCCGCCGCGTTCAGCACCGAGCTGTGGCAACTCGTCCTGTTCCGCTGCACCACCTTCATCGGCGTGTGCGTCGAGATGGTGGCGGCCGTCACGTGGCTGGCCGAACTGTTCCAGGACAAGCGGACCCGCGAGAAGGTGATCGGCTGGACGCTGGCGTGCGCGTCCATCGGCGGCATCCTGGTGACGGTCGTGTACAGCGGCATCCTGGAGACGCTGAAAGCCAACCCGGACGCGCTGCCGAAGCTGCCCTTCCCGGCGGGGTACGACCCGAACAACACGGCCTGGCGGTACACCCTGCTGACCGGCCTGATCCCCGGCGCGCTGATCCTGTTCATCATGCCGTTCGTGCCGGAGTCGGCGGTGTGGAAGCGGAAGAAGCTGGACGGCACCCTGAAGCGGGCCAGCTTCGGCGAACTGTTCTCGCCCGCCCTGCGGCGGACGACCATCGTCACCACGCTGCTGTCCGCGTGCGGGTATGCGGCCGCGTTCGGCGCGCTCCAACTCACCCCGTCGGCCATGACGCCCGGCTTCCCCGACATGGTCGAACTGCGGAAGGAGAAGGGGATTCTCCCGCTCGAAGCGAAGGTGATCGCCGTCCAGGAGAAGGTGGCGAAGGGCGAGGCGCAGCCGTCCGAACTGGCGGCCGCGCGGAAGGCGGTGAAGGACCACCCGAACTACGACGAGGTGCAGAAGGCGATCAAGGCCAAGCGAGGGAACATCCAACTGTGGCAGGAACTGGGCGGGCTGAGCGGGCGAATCCTGCTGGCGGTGCTGCTCATGTTCGTGCCCAGCCGGACGCTGCTGCGGCTGTTCGTGATCCCCGGCATCGCCCTGTTCCCGCTGACGTACTTCCAGCTCTTCCACGGCGAGTATCTGCTGTTCGCCACGGCCATCTTCTTCTGCGGGCTGGTGACGGTGGCGCAGTTCAGCTACCTGAGCGAGCTGCTGCCGAAGCTGTTCCCGCTGCACCTGCGGGGCACGGGCGGCAGCTTCGCCACGAACGTCGGCGGGCGGATGATCGGCACGATGGCGGCCACGCTGAACACCGAGGTGCTGATCCAGTTCTTCGCCGGCACGCGGCCGGTGAAGGTGGCCACCGCCGCCGCCGTCATCGGCGGGACGGTGTACCTGATCGCGCTGGTGCTGTCGTTCTTCCTGCCGAACCCGAAGGCCGAGGAGTGAGAGCGAATTCCTTCGCATCCTAGCCGTTCTTGCTCGCAAGGCGAAAACGCCAGCGGCGGCCGGTTCCCTTCGCGGGAGCCGGCCGCCGGGGGCGTTTTCGCCATCGCCGCCGGCTCAGCCGACGGTCAGTCCGCGGGTGAACCAAGGCATGAAGCCGGGGAATTCGCGGCGGGCGGTGCCGGTCATGGCCGACAGCACCTTCACCTTCGGGGCGGTGCCGACGCCGCTGGCGGCGATGACTTCCTTCACGCCGTCGCCGTCGATGTCTTGGAGGGCCACCCGCACGCCGGTGGTGCCGGTGAACGCGGTGTACTCGGCCTTCATCGTGTCGCCGCTGAACACCCGGACGGTGGCCGGCCCGGCCCCGGCCTTGCCGGCGACGATCTCGGCCTTGCCGTCGCCGGTCACGTCGCCGACGGCCACGCTCACCCCGCCGGTGTACGACGGCAGGAAGGCGTACATGTTCACCAGGGTGCCGTCGTCCTTGCCGCTGAACGCCTTCACCTGCGGCTTCTCGCCGGCCCCCTTGCCGACCACGATGTCGCCGTACCCGTCGCCGTTGATGTCGCCGACGGCCACCGTGATGCCGCCGCGGAAGGTCGTTTCGAAGGCGAAGTAGCTCTTCACCGCCGGGGCGGCCGCGTTCAGCTTGCCGCCGGCCGTCGGGAACAGGTTGACGCCGTTGAACATCTTGACGTGCGGGGCGCTGCCGACGCCGGCCCCGGTCACGAGGTCGGCCCGGCCGTCGCCGGTCACGTCGCCGACGGCCACGCTCACCCCGCCGGTGAACGTCGGCGAGTACGCCATCAGGGTGCCGAGTTCGCGGAGGGTGACGCCGTCGAACACCTTGACTTGCGGGGTCAGGCCGCGACCGGCCCCGACCACGATGTCCTCGACGCCGTCGCCGGTCAGGTCGCCGGTGGCGACCGTGACGCTGCCGGTGTAGTTCCGGCCGAACGGGTTGATGATGCCGATCAGGGCGTTCGTCTTGGCGTCGTACACGTTCACCTGGGCGACGCCGCCGCCCTCGGTGCCGACGGCGAACCGGCCGCGCGGCTCGGCCAGCAGCGGGCGGGCGATCTGCCCGGTGTGGGCCGGCGGGGTCGCCAGCGGCTGCGACCACACGTCCTCCGTCCCGGCGATGGACGGCGTGTCGCGGGCTTCCAGCTCCTCGGCGTGGATGGCCACGCGGGTGAAGCGGGGGGCGGTGACGGCGGACGGGGACTGACTGAAGCGACGAACCATGTCGCACCTCCGAAGCGGGCATCCGTGCCGCGGCTACCGATTACATCGGCCGCCGGTTCGGGTGAGTTGTTGGAAACTGATCTTGATTTCCGTCCTGGTAACGGCTCCCGACACCGGCCTTGCGCGGAAACCGCCGGTTCGGGTCGAAATCCCCCGGCCGGCCGATACATTGGCGTATCTGATACTTCCCCTCGTCGGCCCCGCCGGCGGAGACCCCCCGAAGGAGCCGATCATGGGCAACCCGGCCGGCATGCGACGGAAGAAGAGCGAGAAGCGGCGGGCGAAGTTCGAGAAGCGGCTGGGCGTCCTGGCCTACATGCCGAAAGAGCAGCAAGTGGAAGTGAAGGCGGCGATGGCCGCCGCCGCCGCGAAGAAGTAACAACTCCCGACACACCCCGGCCCGCGCCGGGGTGTGTCGCGTTCCGGTGTTCGTGTCCGCCATCACCGACGAATTGCCCAACTCCCCCGCCGCCCTGCTCGCCGAGGAGCGGGCGGAGTCCCCCGATGTCGTGGACGAGTAAGGCGACGGACCCAACCCAGGCGGGGAGGAGCGATATTCGGCGACGATTCCCGAGGGTGTTCGGGAATCGTCGCTGGCGGTTCCACTCGGCGACCGTTATGTGTGACGTTCAGGCATTTGCGGACGGTCGGGCTACGCGACGGCGACGAGTGGCGGTAACTTGAGCGACACCACGTGATCACCGACTCTGTGGTACAAAGGCTGGCGTACCCCGTCCGTGACTGGAGGTCGCATGATTCGCTTCGCCTGCCCGAAGTGTGGGAAGGTCTACAAAGCTTCGATTGAGTTAGCGGGCAAAGAGTCGATTTGCAAAAAGTGCAACGTCATCGTCGTGATCCCAGAGCGACCGGTTCGCGAGGTCCTCTATGGCACTGTACTCCCTTCTGCCGAGGTGGTGGAAATCGAGCCAGAGCCCGACGACCCCCCGCCGAAGGCTACCCGACCCCCTGAGAGCCAGTTCCTGAACTTGGGAAGTCTGGACGCGAGTCTGCCGTCAAGCGGCGCAGGCTGGGGCATTCTTGGCCGTTTTCCGTTGATACTCATTGATCGTCAACATCACGCTCCGCAAGTAGACATTACTCCGCGAGATCATGGCGAGACCCTCGTACTCCCGGGCCAACAACCGACTGGCCCGCAACCGCGAGAAGTAGCGCTCCACCAGCCACCGCTTCGGTTGCGGCACGAACGTCGTCTGCCCCGGCAACTCGGACACGATGACCAGTCGGTACTGCGCCCCCGCCGTCGTCATGTAGACATCCAGCGTGTCTCGGCGGTACGCCGAATCGGCGAGTACGGTGGCCAGCCGAGGGTTCGTGGCGGCCGCCATCCGCAACACCAACTCGGCCCCGTCGGCGTCGCTCGCGCCGGCCGCCGTGACCGCCACCGCGAACACCAGGCCGAGCGAATCGACGAGCGCATGCCGCTTCCGCCCTTTCAGCTTCTTGCCGGGGTCGAACCCGGTGTCCGACGCCGTTTCCGCCGACTTGACCGTCTGCGAGTCGATGCTCGGCAGCGACGGGTTGGGGTCGCGGCCGTCGGCCACGCGGGTCCGCTCGGCCAGCGCCCGCTGCACCCGCTGCCAGGTGCCGAGGCGGGCGAACGCCTCGTGCCAGTTGTACACCGTCTTCCACGGGATGCCGAAGTCCTTCGGCACCATCTTCCACTGACAGCCGGTCTTGAGACGATACAGCATCACATTCACGACGTGCCGCATGTTGGTCGTGCGGGGCGCGCCGGACGTGTCGGGCGGCGGCAGGAATGGCGCGATCAACGCCCATTGCGCGTCGGTCAGGTCGGTGTCGTAGGTGGTATTATTCTTCGACGTATCCGGCGGCACATAGTCGGCACGGCGAGGCATGGCGGGTCATCCATGAGACGGTTGTCGAATCGAGCGACACCGCCAGAAAATGCCGCCTCCACGTCGCCGAGTCAACCCAGGTTCAGGAACTGGCTCTGAGGAGCGCCGGTCCGGAAGAAGTATTGCCACGAGTGCGGAGAGCGGATCAGTGTACGAGCGGAGATCTGTCCGAATTGCGGCGTGCGACAGCCGATTGACTGGGTCGATGACACCCCACTTCGATCACGGCAGGAGAGGGACATCGCCGGCAAAAAACTGGCCGCTGGGCTGTGTGCCATTCTGGTCGGTTCTCTGGGCGTCCACAAGTTCCTGCTGGGCACACCTGTGTCCGGCGTCATCATGTTGGCGGTCAGTCTCGTGACCATTCCCTGTGCTTTTGTGGGCATGATTGTGATGACTGTGATCAGCGTGATCGAAGGGGTCGTGTACCTGAGCAAGACGGACCGCGAGTTCCACAAGAGCTACATCCGCCGCAAACGGGCTTGGTTCTGAATTCGGACAGCCCAGCTTTCAATTCGCCGGCCTATCACGCTGGTACTCGTTGGCCCCGATGTCGGCTGCCCCCGCCGGGGCCGGCCGAGGCTCTTGCGCAGCGAGAATGTCGCGGCTCGGTTCGTCGGCGTCAGGGTAACCTCACCGGGGTTGCGGGCGGACCTTACCCAACAGGATCAGGCACGAAATGGCGTAAGCGAGCCACAACGCCCCAGGAATCAGGCATCCGAGTATCGTCTCGGCATCAAAACTGATGTCTACGATGGCGGTTGCCATCAGGATAATAAATACGCCGAGTACGTTCACTAGCCCCAAGCCTGCGGACAGCAAGCCGAGAGTGCGACCGTACCTCTGGCGGATGAGCAGCCCGATTCCCGTCATGATCATCAGCCCGACGCCAACCAGGTTGAGTAGGCCGCAACCGAGGAACACCAGTCCGGCGACGGTGTTGTTGCCTAGCTGCACAGGCGGATCTGGCCTCTCTCTCATCGATGCCACGCTCGCCACCCCTCCGAAACACGCCCCGCACAGGGCGACGACGGCGAAGATGAAGTTGATCACCGCCGCGGCGACCGCCACACCTTGAACGGGGTGGCGGATGGGTTGGTCGTCGTCGGGGTCTCCGGGCCGATTCCGGGGCCGTCTGTCCCTCCGGCGGTCATCCCACTCGTCGTCGCCCTCCGTGCGGCCCCTGTCGCGTTCGCGGTTCGGCCGTCGCAAGTCCGGACGCCGGGCCGGTGGGGGGATGTCGTCTACGGGTAACTCGACCGACGGCGGCACGTCCTCGGGCGGCAACGGGACGCCGGTGAGGCCTTCAGTGATCGGCTTCGGGATGAGGACATAGCAGCCGCACTGCTTGCAGAGACTTTTCTTGCCCTCCTGGTCGTCATTGGCCTTGTACACCTTGTTGCAGTTCGGGCAGGCGAACCGAATCATCGGGAGTCCTCGGGACGCCTGACACGAGGCGAGTGAGAAACAGATTGCGAAAGGGCGTCGAATCAGCGATGTCGGGCAGCACTTGTTCGTCTGTCCTCCCGATTTACCTCAGATACGAATCCGCCTCGCTCCGTTCAACGCCGTGGAGCGGATGCGGGCCGAGTCACTTCTGCAGTGGGCGGAATGGGGGTGGCTGGCTCCGTCGCTTGGGCGGGTGCCGCAACCACGCCCGCCTCTCGCCCCACGCCGTGGCGGTGAGGTTCACCCGTGGCGTGGCCCACGGCCGGAAGTCTTTCATCCCGCCAATGCCGTTAACTCCGCTTCGCCGTCGCGGTTCGCCGTACCGGTTGCGGCGCGTTCTTGTCCGCCGCGCCGCTGCTTTCCAAGTACCACCGCACGGTGTCGCGGAGGCCGGCCTCGAAGCTCACGGCCGGCTCGTACCCCAGGTCGCGGCGGGTGCGAGAGATGTCGGCGAGGCTGAACCGCACGTCCCCGGCACGGGTCGGGCCGTGCGCGGCGGTCAGGCTCGTGCCCAGGATGTCATTCAGCGCGGCGATCAGGTCCAGCACCGTCACACTCCGGCCGGTGCCGACGTTGTACACGTTCCCGCTCACGGTTTTCCCGTCCGCGTCGGCCGCTTTCCGCAGGCACTGCACGGCGTTGGCCACATAGGTGAAGTCGCGCGACTGCAACCCGTCGCCCTGCACGGCCGGCGCGTCGCCGCGTGCCATCACGGCCGCGAACAGGGCGATGACGCCGGAGTACGGCGAGTCCGACCGCTGGCGGGGGCCGAAGATGTTGAAGAACCGGCACCGCACCGTTTCCAGGCCGTAAGTGGCGGCGAACGCCTGCATGTAGAGTTCGCCGGCCAGCTTCGCCGCCGCGTAGGGCGACTTCGCCGCCGGCAGTTGGTCCTCGGTCTGGCCCCCTTCGCCGCTCGCGCCGCCGTAGGCGCTGCTGCTGGCCGCGTACACCACCCGCTTCACGCCGGCCTTCCGCGCGGCGTCGAGTAGCAGCAGCGTTCCCGTCGCACAGGCCGCGTGCGACACCGCCGGGTTCTCCACGCTGCGGGCCACGCTGGCCAGCGCGCCGAGGTGGTAAATCGTCGTCGCCCCGCGAACCGCCCGCTCGACCGCCGCCGGGTCGGTCAGGCTCCCGTCCGCGATGTCGATGGCGCTCCCGTGGTGACTCAGGTTCGACCGCAGGCCGGTGCTGAAGTCGTCCAGGACGCGGACGGTCTTGCCGGCGCGGACGAGGTCATCGACCAGGTGGGAACCGATGAACCCGGCTCCGCCGGTGACGAGGGAGATGTCGGTCAAGGGTGCGACTCCGTGCACGGGTGGTGGGGCAGTAAAGTGTACCCCGCCCGGATTCGCCCGACAACGCCGGCCGAGCATTCGGACGGACGGCGGATTTTGGCGAGCGGGGGGCGTCAGCCCCCTGTTGTGGTCGAAATCCCCAGGGAACAGGGGGCTTACGCCCCCCCGCTCGCCCGGAGCCGCCAAAATCAATTGCCGCACCCCGCGTATACAGACGGACGGCGGAACGGCGAACCCGGAGTCGGCAGGGCGACTCAGGGATTGAAGCCGGGGAAGATTTTTGACCGCGAAGGACACCAAGGACACGAAGGGAAGGCGAGAAAAGCCGGCGATCTTCTTCCTTCGTGTCCTTGGTGTCCTTCGCGGTTCTTTCCTCTTTTCGCTCTCCGAACCGCCCTGCCGGAGTCGGGAATTCTGTTGATTCCATGAGACCAAATCGTGTATAAAGGTGTTGGAGGGTCGGAAATCCCGACGCCCTTTTCTCCCCCGTACTCCGAGGTCTCTCCCATGACCGCGTTGAAGCGAACGCCCCGGTCGGCGTTCACCCTGATCGAGCTGCTGGTGGTGATCGCCATCATCGCCATCCTGATCGGCCTGCTCTTGCCGGCCGTGCAGAAGGTCCGCGAGGCGGCCGCCCGCATGAGCTGCAGCAACAACCTGAAGCAACTGTCGCTCGCCCTGCACACCTACCACGACGCGAACGGCCGGTTCCCGCAGGGCGGCGCGCTCACGTCCGTCACCCCGGTGCCGGCCAGCAACGCGCCGGCGTACCACCACACCTGGATCACCTTCCTGCTGCCTTACGTCGAGCAGGACAACCTGTTCAAAACGGTCAACCTGAACCAGCGGGCGCTGGGCCAGCCGATCGCCTCGGCGACCAACGTGAAGACGATCCGGTGCCCGTCCGACTCCGGGTACAACACGCCGACCGAGACGTGGAACTTGGCCGTCACCAACTACGTCGGGTCGGAAGGGTACCACTGGTGGCCGACGGCCAACCTGAACCCGGCGTGGGGCGGCAACTGGGCGCAGCTGCCGACGAACGGCGACTACAGCGGGCTGTTCGCCGTCACCCGCATCGTCCGCATGGCCGACGTGACCGACGGCCTGTCCAACACGGTCGTCATCTCGGAGGCGAACAGCACCGGGTTCAAATTCGGGGCGTTCCAGACGAGCGGCGGCGGGGTGGCGCGGCAGCGGGGCGGGGAGGCGGTGTTCCGGTCGGCGTTCGTGTTCACGCCCTCGAACGGGCAGTCGAAGTACGCGCCGTACCAGAACCCGGACGGCACCCCGGCCCCGAACGTGGACGGGGCGTGGTTCCTGGCCGCGCCGTACGCCTTCTCGCCGACTTACCTGACCGCGTGGGGGCCGAACGCCGAGTGGCCGGGGGCCAGCTCGCTGCACACCGGCGGCGTCCAGGGTGCCCGCGGCGACGGGTCGGTCGGGTTCTTCCGCAACAGCATGGCGTGGGGCACCTGGGTGAGCATCAACGGCATGGCCGACGGCGGCGTCCGCTCCGAGAACTGACCTCCGGCGACGTTCCCCTCCCCTCCCACCCGACGACGGAGACGCCGATGCGTTCGCTCCTCTGCTTGGCCTGCCTGCTCGGTCTGACGGTGGCCGGCTGCGAGAAGAAACAAGACCCCCGCGACCGGCCGGGGTTCATCGACACCTCGGACCCGAGCAAGGTCGGCGCGACGATGACCCCGCCGCCGAAGGGACCGGGCGGTCCCACGACCCCCGGGAAGCCGGGTAAGTGACGGCCCGCGCGGTGGCCGAACCCGGCCCGTACACCTTCGACTACCTGGACCTGAAGAGCAAGTGACGGCGGCCCCAACTACCTCACCCGCGCAGGTGGGTGAGGACGTTGTCGGCCAGGAACTGCTTGGCGTCACGCTCGACTTCTTCACTCGTCAGCGGCCAGCCGGCGACGATCAAATCGCTGTACTTGTCGGTCAGCACGTCGCCGATCACCTTCCGGCTGTGGTCCCACTTGTAGATGAGCTGGTCCAGCACGCGGGCATCGGAGTGCTGCGGGATGACCGTGGTGCCGAGCAGCTCCACCCGCATCCGCGTCATCTCGGCAATGAGCGACGGGTTGTTCAAGAACCACCAGCAGCCGAACGGCATCAGGTTGCCGAACTTCCGCGCCGCGACCGCCAGCTCGTGCTGGTTCTCGCGGGCCAGCATCGTCACGAAGAAGCGGTTGCGGGGGAACTCGCGGCACAGGTTGCACACCGCCTGCACATCCGCAAGGCCACCCATGTCGGCGGCGTCCCGCAGGTCGGGATTCACCCCACGCCGGCTGCCGATCATCATGGCGAACGGGATGTTCCGCTCCTCGCACACCGGCAGCACGCACTCCTTCAGCATGGAGCTGCACCACCCGCCGTCGGGGTACTTGAACTCCGGCGGCAGGCTGACCGCGCAGTAAATGGCGTTCACACGGTCGCACCAGTCGTTCAGGAACCGGCGGACTTCCGCCACCGTCTGCGAACTGTACCCGCGCGTCACGTCGTAGCCCCACTCCTTCAACTTTTGGCACGTCGCGGAAACGTCGAGGAGCAGCGTGTCGTACCGCAGGACGCCTGTGAAGCGCGGGTCGGGCTTAATGCCGGCGAGCCAGCGGTTCCGCTCGTTGTCGTCGAACACGGCGTTCGTCATGGTGATGCCGGACACGTTCGCCAGGCTCATCACCTTGTCGATGTACTCGTCCGGGTCTTGCTCGCGGAACCACGGGCGGAGCGTGTCCAGGTGCTTCACGCCGGGGTCGAGGCCGAGCTTGGACAGCGTCGTCACGATGCCCCGGCACGCCTCGGAGATCGGCGTCCGTTCGACGAACAGGTGCTTCCAGATGTGGTCGGCCTGCTCCGCCTTCGTCATCTTCCAGAACTGCTCGTAGGGCAGTTTCGTGGCCGGGACGACGCGGAACACCTCGGCGACGAGGTAGTGGTACGTCACCAGCTCATCGACGCCCCAGAGCATGAGGCCGGCCGGGTCGGCGGTGCCGGTGCGGTTGGCGACGGGGGTGCCGAACGTCGGCGGGTACAGGTGCGTGTGCATGTCCACGACCGGCTGCGCCGCCAGCGCGCGACGAACGACAGCGGGAACATCGGCGGCGACGAGGGGCGGCATGGGGAGATGCTCGGGGTGAGCGGGGGCGTCGGTTCTCGTCCTCACGCCGGAGGCGTGGTTGCCTGTAGCCAGGGGTGAGCGAGCGAAGCGAGCGGAACCCCTGGTGTTGCGTCGATAGGATTTCCGCCCCGGATGGGGCGGCGGATTCCGGCACCCCATCCGGGGTGCATCCAAAAGCCCAACGATTCCCAGGGGTTTCACCCCTGGCTACGATCCGTCACCGCTCCGCGGTGAGATAGTTAATCCGATCCCCAGCCGATGAACACGATTGCATATTCTAGACCGACGAATAAGAACGAAAACTGCCACTCAATCAGATCGTCCCGCCAGAAGCGAATTACCGTGGTGGACCGCGCCACCAATTGGGCTACCTCGGTTCGCACCACCGCGAGCAACTCCGCGAAACGCGCCGTCAGATGAGGGGGCTTCTCCAAATAGCTGTATTGACCCCGGTCGTAGCGCAGGTAGGACTCGACCTCCGCGAGTACGTCGGGAAGGGCGACCTCCTCCACCCGAGTGAGCGGAGGCTTTCTCCCAACTGCCTCCAGGATGTATTGACCTGGTGTCCATTCCGGAGCGAACGGCAATTGAATCGTCTGGAAGTCCACGATGTAGTTGGCCCCAGGCAACAACTCTTCAAGTTCTCGTAGCGCGGATTCCATTTTGCCCCCTACCTTTCAGAAACCAACACCTCACCACCGTAGCGGCTTCTGCCACGCTTCCTTCAACTCCGACAGCTTCGCCCACAGCAGCCATTCGCCGTTGTTGCCGGCGATCCGCAACCGCTGCTCGGCCACCGTCACGCCGATCTTCGTCAGCGGCAGACCGGCGAACTTCGCCTCGAAGTCCGCCACCTTCTCCGGCGGCACCTCCACCACGAATCGCGTCAGCGATTCGCTGAACAGCTTCGCGTGATCGCCCAACCCGTCGCCCGGCAGTTTGGCGATGTCGGCCCCGATCTCGCCGGCGAAGGCCATCTCCGCCAGCGTTACCGCCACGCCGCCCTCGCTGCAATCGTGACACGCCCGCACCAGCCCGGCCGAGATGGCCGCGTACAGCGCCTGGAAAATCTTGGGCGCACGCACGACATCCGGCATCGGCGGGGTTCCGCCGCTCACGCCCGCGACGGCGTGCAGGTGCGACCCGCCGAGTTCGTCCTTCGTTTCGCCGATCAGGTAGACGGCATTCCCCGCCGCCTTGAAGTCCATCGTCACGCATTTCCGCACGTCCGGCACCCGGCCGAGCGCCGACACCAGCAGCGTGTGCGGGATGGACACCGTGCGGCCGGTCGCGTCGGTGAAGCTGTTGTGCAGGCTGTCTTTCCCACTGATGAACGGGGTGCCATACGCCACCGCCACATCCCGGCACGCTTCGGCCGTGCGGACCAGCGCGCCGAGCATCTTCGGGTCGGTGGCGTTGCCCCAGCAGAAGTTGTCGAGGATCGCCACGCGACTCGGATCGGCCCCGACCGCGACGACGTTCCGCACGGCTTCGTCGATAGCCGCCGCCGCCCCGCTGTACGGATCGAGGTCGGCGTAGCGCGGATTCAGTCCGCAACCCACCGCGAACCCGGTCCACGACCCCAGCACCGGCATCACCACCGCCGCGTCCGACGGCCCGTCGTTCTTCGCGCCCGTCAGCGGCTTCACCACGCTGCCGCCCTGCACCTCGTGGTCGTACTGGCGGATCACCCACTCCTTCGAGCAGACGGTGAAACTGCCGAGGATTTTCAGCAGCGCGGCGAGCGGATCGGGGAACGCGGCATTCACTGGAGTGAACGCCGGCAGCGCGAACTCGGCCTTCCGCACGAGCGCGGGCCGGCCGTCGTGCAGGAAGTGCATGTCGAGGTCGGCGACTTCGACACCGCCGAATCGGAGCTTCAGCCGGCCGGTGGCTTCGAAGGTGCCGAGGGCGGCGGCTTCCACGTCTTCGCTGTCGCAGAGCTGCCGGAGGTCGTCCCACTTGTCCGGCGGTACGGCCAGGACCATCCGCTCCTGCGATTCGCTGATCCAGATTTCGGTGTAGCTCAAGCCGTCGTATTTCAGCGGGGCGAGTTCAAGGTCCACCGCCGCGCCCAACTCCGCGCCCATCTCGCCGACGGCCGAGCTGAACCCGCCCGCCCCGCAGTCGGTGATGGCGGTGAACAGGTCGCGGTCGCGGGCCACCAGCAGCACGTCCAACACCTTCTTCTCGGTGATGGCGTTGCCGATCTGCACCGCCCCGCTGCTCACGGTTTCGGACTTCGCGTGCAACCCCTCGCTGCTGAACGTCGCGCCGTGGATGCCGTCCCGCCCGGTTCGCCCGCCGACGGACACGATGAGGTCGCCCGGCCGCGCGGCCTTGAATTCCTTGCCCTTCGGGATCAGCCCGACCGTGCCGCAGAAGACCATCGGGTTGCCGAGGTACCGCTCGTCGAACAGGATCGCGCCGTTGACGGTGGGGATGCCCATGCGGTTGCCGTAGTCGCGGACGCCGGCCACCACGCCCGTCATCACGCGGCGCGGGTGCAGGATGCCGTCGGGCACCTCGTCCGGCGACACGTCCGGCGGGGCGAAGCAGAACACGTCCGTGTTGCACACCGGGCGGCCGCCGAGGCCGGTGCCCAGCACGTCGCGGATGACCCCGCCGAGGCCGGTGTTGGCCCCGCCGTAGGGTTCGATGGCGCTGGGCCGATTGTGCGTCTCCACCTTCATGCACAGGTGGTTTTCGTCGTCGAACTGGATGATGCCGGCGTTGTCCGAGAAGACGCTGACGCACCAGTCGGCGTCGCCAAGTTGCTTGCGGATCGTTTGCGTCGCGCCGAACACGGTCTCCTTCAGCAGGTTGGCGAACCGCTTCACGGTCGTGACGCCGTTCACCGTCTCGGTGTACTCGACGGCGCTCTTCAGCGTCTTGTGCGAGCAGTGTTCGGACCACGTCTGCGCCAGGCTTTCCAGTTCCACGTCGGTCGGGTCGCGGCCGAGGGCGGCGAAGTGCGACTGGATCGTCCGCATCTCGTCCAGCGTCAGCGCGAGCGTGTTCTCCTTGCTCAGTGACACCAGCTTGTCATCGGACAACTCGCGGATCGGCACCGTGACGAGTTTGAATTGGTACGGCGCGCCAACGGCCAAGTGGTCGGTCGTCAGCGGGCCGACGACGACCTGCTCGATGGCGAAGTTGGCCAGCACCTTGCGGAACAGGGCGTCGCGGTCAAGGGAACTGGCCGTCTCCGGGCCGAAGTAGCGGCGGAAGGTGCGGACGCCGGCGAGCGGGATGCCCAGGTCCGCCGCCGCCCGGAGGACGCTTTCGGCCACCGGGTCCATGACGCCGGGCTTCAAGAGAACCGTGTATGCCGCCCCCACCGCCGGCTTGCCAATGGCCGCGACGGTCGCCGATTCCACCACGGAATCGACGAGCAGTTCGGCCGCCAGCCGCTCGGCATCGTCCTTCGACACGCCTTCCAGCAGGTAGCCGCGCGCGGCCGCCTTCACCAGGTCGCCGCCGCGGGCGGACTGCGTGACGAGGTCGAACTCGTCGCACACCCGTTCGCGGTCGCCGTCCCGACCCAGCGGGCGGATTTCAACTTCCCAGAGCATCGCGGACCCTCTTGCCGGCGGCCAGCCAGCGGACCAGCCCGGCCCGGTCGCCGGCGGCCAGCAGCGTTCGGAATTCGGTCATGCGGGCGGTGAACCCGTCCACGGCGGTCAGTACGGCGTCGCGGTTCGCCTCGAAGATGGCCGTCCACAGGTCGGGGTCGCCGGCGGCGATGCGGGTGGCGTCGCGGAACCCGCCGGCCGTCAGAGCCAGCCACGCGGGGGGCGTGACGCCGGCCAGCGCACTCGCGGCGGCGTGCGGCAGGTGGCTGGTGGTGGCCAGCGCCTCGTCGTGTGCGTTCGGGTCCATGCGGATGACCCGCGCGCCGAGTTCCCGCCAGAACAGATCGATGACGGCCGTCGCCTCCGGGTCGGTCTCGGCGGTCGGGGTGACGACGACCAGCCGATCCGCGAAGAGGTCGGCCTTGGCGTTGGCGGACCCGCGTTTCTCGGACCCGGCCAGCGGATGCGAGCCGATGAAAGCGGCCCCGCGCTCCGGCAGCTTCCCGGCCAGGGCGCGGACGATGTTCCCCTTGGTGCTGCCCACGTCGGTGATCAGGCACCGGGCCGGTGCGGCGTGCGCCGCCGCGATCACGTCCTCGGCCACCCGATCCACCGGCGTGCAGACGACCACCAGATCGGCCTTCTTGACCGCCTCGGCGAGGTTCGTGCTGAAGGAATCGATGGTGCCGGCGGCCAGGGCGCGGGCCAGGTTCCGCTCGTCGCGGCCGACGCCGACGACGGTGGCGGCGAGGCCGCGCGCCTTCGCCGCCAGCCCGACCGAGCCGCCGATCAACCCGACGCCGACGATGGTGAGTTGCTCCAGGCGCATCGAACCGTGGGAAGCGAGTGACGTAGGACCGAAGTAATCATACGGACTGCGCCCGCTGGAGTTTGCCCACTCCCGCGACGAGTGCCGACCCGGCGGGCTATTCGAGGAGTTCACCTGACTTGATGTGTTTGATGAGCTTCCGGACCTCCGGCGCCCGATCCTTGTGTTGCGTCAGCAACCGCGTGACATTGGTGGCGAACAGATCACTGACGCGAATAGCCATCTCCGCTTCTTGCCACCGGTTTGCCAGTTCCGACTTCAAGTCCTCGTCCCCGTCGAATTGGTAGTGATCGAGTAGCGCGGACGCTTGCCGGAGGTACTCCAAGAGGATTTCGTTGAACGTCGAGTGCAGCCCAACCACCCGTGCGAACACGAGTGAACTTGTACTCAAATAAAGTGGTCCCGCTTGTTCCAGCCGGTCGCATGCCGCGTTCAGCTTGTCGGTGTACTCCTTCAAGAGCGGCAGAAGCCAACGGGCCACGTCGGTGCCGGTGCGGGCGGTTTCGGTGGCGGTCATGGTCACTTCTCCCACTGGCGGAGGCCGTCGAGTAGGTCGAACAGCCGGCGGACGGATGTCACCTGCATTTCGTGGTCGTACCCTTCGGCGTTCTTCTTCAGGCGTTCGCCGCCGCCCGTGGTCCAGTTGCCGATGACGAGCGAGGCGAAGGCCAGAAGGCAACTTGATGCAATGGGATTTCAGCACGCGGCCCGAATCGTTTCCAGGGTGCCAAGATGTTGTGGCGCGGACATCAGCAAGGTGCCGGTCTCGCTTTGGTCGGCCAGAAAACTCTTGGCCTTGTCCCAGTGCAAGGCGTTTCGCCGTTCGCGAAGCGCCGTGGTCCAGACCTCCGCGCTGACGACATCGGCCACGGATCGGTCCGCCAACTTTAGCAGGGACTTGGCGTCTCCCGCTTCCAGCGCCTTCTTGATGTCCGTGACCTTCTTGCTGATGCTCGCATAAGGATCGCCTACGATCCCTTCCAGTTTCGTGTTCGCCAGTTTCGCCGCGACCTTCACTCCGCACTCGATCCAGGTCGCCTCGGCCGCAGCGGCGAGCATCGCGGTCGCTGGCATGTAAAGGCCGCGCCGGAAACACCCCAAGGCTTGGTCGATCGCTTCGCGGATACCGGGATGCAACGTCGAGCAATTGATCCCGTGAAGGAAGATGTCCGTGTCGGCCGGGACGCGGTCAGCACCCGGCAGGCGGAAGATCTCCGTGACGTATGGAAAGGTGATCGATGGAAGAGGAATCCCGCCCCTCGCGCTGCTGGAGTAGCCTCCTCCGGCGGTGTCATAATTGACTTGCGGCTCCCAAGTCGCGTACTTGCCGACCGCCACGATCATTCCAGAGGAAATGAGTTCCCAGACCGCTTGGTACAGTGCGAAGCGGAGGCAGATCGATTTCCCGAGTGATTCGAGACTCGGCTGGTACTCCTCCGAACTCGTGAAGAGCGTCGAGGGAGGCGTGGCCTTCTGCTCGGCCAGCCAGCGGTCGGCTATTCCCTGAACGCTGGATAGCGCCTGCTTCATCACGAACTGTTTCGCGCGGGCAACATCCTCCCGTTTTACTTCGATCGCTTGCTGGAGGTACTTCAGAATTTGGGCGGTATCGACCACGACGAGTCCCTCTGATCAAGTGGAGATCACTCATACGGACACTCTACGGCGGCGGTGGTTCGCGTCGAAATCTCACCGGGAGCGATGACCGCTTCGGCATTGCGTTTCGGAATCCGAATCCTGTCAAGGGTGTAGCTTTCCTCGTATTTCCACGGGGTATCGGCGAGCCAGTCGAATTCGCCCGACAGGATGCGGGAAAGGGTCGTTTTGCCGGTCCCGTCGGGGCCGATGATCAGGATGTGCGAATCGCGGCGGAACCACCGCCGGACGACTGCGAGTGCCTTTGCCAGCCGGCCCCGGTTCTCCCACGCTAAGCCGCCAGCTTCGAGGGCGACTTTGGTAACGGTGACGGGGTCGGGCATCGGAAATTCCTCCAAACGAATTGTATCAGCGCCTTCGCTTTCACTCCAAGACCATCGCATTCGCCCGCAACTTCAATGGGAACTGCCCCTTTTGGCCGGCCGGCCGGGTAAAATGCCCTCGCACCCCACCTCCCGGAGCCTCCCATGATCCCTCCCGTGCTGGGGCGGAATTTCGTCGCCGGCGAGTGGCTGCCGCACCGCCCGGACTTCGTCAGCCAGAGTCCCGCCGACCTCGCCGTCGAAGTCGGCCACTTTCCCAGTACGTCCGCGGCGGACGCGAACCAGGCGGTGGCGGCCGCGCGGGAGGCATTCCCGGCGTGGCGACGAGCGTCGCGCATCCTCCGCGCCGAGTGCTTCGACCGGCTGGCCAGGCTGATCGACCGCGACACCGACGAGCTGGCCGTGCTGATGGCCCGCGAGTGCGGCAAGAACGTGCTGGAATGCCGGGCCGAAGTGGTCGAAGGGCTGCACATGGTGCAGTACGTGTTCGGCACCGGGCGGATGCCGGTCGGCGACATCATCGCCTCGGAAATCCCGGAGAAGGACGCCTTCGTGCTGCGGAAGCCGTGGGGCGTGGTGGCCGTCATCACGCCGTGGAACTTCCCGTTCGCGGTGCCGCTGTGGATGCTCGCGCCCAGCCTGCTGGAAGGCAACACGGCGGTGTTCAAGCCGAGCGAGGACACGCCGGCCGTCGGCCAGAAGCTGGTGGAGCTGTTCGTCGAGGCCGGGTTCCCGAAGGGGACGATCAACCTGATCCACGGCGACGGCGTGGCCGGCGAGGCGCTGGTGAAGAACCCCGGCGTGAATATCGTTCTGTTCACCGGCAGCTACGACGTGGGCAAGCGGATTCAGCAGGTGTCGGCGGAGCTGCCCGACCGCATCGTCGCGGCCGAGATGGGCGGCAAGAACGCCGTCATCGTGTGCGACGACGCGCGGTTCGACCTGGCGGTGACGGCCGGCATCCTGAGCGCCTTCAAGACGACCGGCCAGCGGTGCGTGTCGGCGTCCCGCATCCTCGTTCACGAGTCGCTGATCGGCAAGTACGCGGAGCGGTTCGTCGAGGTGGCCAAGCGGCTGAAGTTCGGCGACCCGCTGGACAAGACGTGCTTCGCCGGCCCGCTGATCCACGAGGAACACCGGACGAAGGTGGGCGGGTACAACCGCTTCGCCAAGCAGGAGGGGGTGACGGTGCTGCTCGACGCCGCGCCCATCGGGGATGTCGGCTGCTACCTGTCGCCGTTCGTGTACCGCGTCGAACACCGGCCGGGGCTGCGGTGCATCCGCGAGGAGGTGTTCGGCCCGCACGTCGCGCTCATCCCGTTCCGCACCGACGAGGACGCGGTGCGGATCGCCAACGACACCGACTACGGCCTGAGCATGGCCGTCATCACCGAGAGCTACCGGCGGATGCGGTTCTTCCGCGACGAGTGCGAGTACGGCCTCGGGTACGCGAATCTGCCGAGTATCGGGGCGGAAGTCCACCTGCCGTTCGGCGGGGTGAAGAAGAGCGGCAACGGCCACCCCAGCGCCGCCGGCCTGCGGGACGCCGTCACGCACCGCGTGGCGTGGACCGTCAACCACGGCACCGACATCAAGATGGCGCAGGGGCTGACGGCGGAGGTGTGATGCGGGTACAATTCCGGAACGCCAACGGAGGAACCGCGATGACCGCCGAACTGACCGAATTGACCGAAGTGTTGGCCGAGTTGAACGCGGTCGTGGCCGCGCTGACGCCGGAGAGGGCGCGCCAAGTCCTCAACTACGCCAGGATGCTGAAGTACTCGCTGACCGGGGTGATCGAGATGGGCGAGTTGACGGCCGAGGACAAGCGCGCCATCGCGCATGCGGCCCTGCGCCGATTCGAGGAGCAACATCCCGGCGAGGACTGGAGCTACCTGCGTCAAATCACCCCGAAGGGGTACAAGTGATGCCCACCCCCGGCGATGTCGTCTTTGCCCCGTTTCCCGGAGCGGATGGAGTGAAAGACCGTCCTGCGGTCGTGGTGTCGAGCGACCTGTACCACTCCGCGCGGCCGGACGTGATCCTTGGATTGCTGACATCTCAGGTCGCCAGTGCCGTTCAGCCGACGGATTACCTTCTCCAAGACTGGTCGGCGGCTGGCCTCCGCTTCCAGACCGCCTTCCGCTGCTACTTCATCACGATCGATGTGCGGGATGTCTACGGACGGTTCGGCGTCCTGTCCGCCCGCGATTGGGCCGAAGTGCAGGCGCGGCTCCGGCTGGCAATGGCGGTGTGAAGTCGTCGCTCATCTCCGCGAGCGACGACTTCCGTTCGCGGTTCCCCTTCTCTCCGGGGCGTGCCATGACCACCTTCGCCTTCGACAACACCCTCGTCCCCGACATCCGCACGCCGCTACCCGGCCCCATCGCGGCGGGGTTGCTGGCCCGCGACACGGTTTACGTCTCCGGGTCGTACACCCGCGTCTACCCGCTGGTTGTGGAGCGCGGCAGCGGGTGCGTCATCGTGGATGTGGATGGCAACCGGTTCCTCGACTTCACGGCGGGAATTGCGGTCACGAACGTCGGCCACTGCCATCCAGAAGTGGTCGCGGCCATCCAGGATCAGGCGGCGAAGCTCATCCACATGAGCGGGACCGACTTCTACTACACCCCGCAGATCGAACTGGCGGAGCGGCTGGCGCACGAGGTCGCCGGCCCGACGCCGAAGAAAGTGTTCTTCTGCAACAGCGGGGCGGAGGCGGTGGAGGCGGCGCTCAAGCTGGCCCGCTGGCACACCGAGCGGAGCCGGGTGGTGGCGTTCTTCGGCGCGTTCCACGGCCGCACTTACGGGGCGATGTCCTTGTCCGGGTCGAAGCTGGTCCACCGGCGGGGGTTCTCGCCACTGGTGCCGGACGTGCATCATGTCGCGTTCCCACGGGAATGCGGAACGAACTGCCCGGCGAGCGGGGGGCGTCAGCCCCCTGTTTCTTCGGGTCATCAACAGGGGGCTGACGCCCCCCGCTCGCCGGGCAGTTCGTTCCGCATTCCCGTGGGAACGCGACATGATGCACGTCCGGCACCAGCGGCGAGAACCCCCGGCGGTGGACCAGCTTCGACCCGCTCAAGGAC
>JAYTTN010000426.1:0-20951 GCA_043745295.1 Fimbriiglobus sp.
TTTGGCGAATGGGGTAATCGCGGTCGTCGTGCTGGACATCGATAGCCGCACGGCGTCGGTGTACCGTAACCCGGTGCCGAACCAATCCGTCCTGACCGACGCGGACACCCTCAGCGTGCCCGACGTGCTGCCGGGATGGGCCGTGCCGGTGGCCAGCTTCTTCGCGTGAGCGTCTGAACCCACGAGCACGGGGCGATTGCTCCTGGCCGTCCTCACCGCCTCACCGCCTCGGCGACGCTGTTCGCGGTCGGCGCGGCGTTCCACTTCGCCGTACCCGTCGCCGCGCCGAACACCGAGCCGCAATTGCGTCCGCCGACGTACACCCCGACCACCACCTCTTTTCGGCAGGGCAACATCCGACTCATGTCCCCCCCCCGCGAGGAGTGGTCGTTCGACACCCGGCACGTCGGCCGGCGGGTGGTCGTGTACGACCGCCTCGACTCCACCAACGACACCGCCGCCGGGCTGGCCGCCGACCCGGAGAATGCCGGCGTCGTGGTGGTGGCCGACGCGCAGACCGCCGGGCGGGGGCAGTACGGGCGGGTGTGGAACGCCCCGCCGGGCACGTCGCTGCTGCTGTCGGTGCTGCTCTTCCCGCCGGTCGCGCTCCGCCGGCCGGTGGTGCTGACCGCGCTGGCGGCGGTGGCCGTGGCCGAGGCCATCCGCGAGCGAACCGGCCTCCAAGCCCGCATCAAGTGGCCGAACGACCTGCTCCTGAGTGGCAAGAAGGTGTGCGGCATCCTCATCGAACAGGGCGCGGGGACCGTCGTCGGCGTCGGGCTGAATTTGAACCAGTCGGCCGCAGACTTCGAGGTGGCCGGGCTGCCGGCCGCCACGTCGCTGGCCGTCGCCGCCGGCGGGTGGATCGACCCGGCGACCGTACTGGCAACGGTGGTGCGGCACCTGGACGACGAGTACGACCGCCTGCTGGCGGGCGACGTGGTGCCGCTGGAAGCCGATTGGAAGTGGCGGGTGGGGCTGCTCGGCCGGCAAGTCGTCGTCGAGACGGCGGACGGCGGGACGGTGGTCGGGCGGTTGCGGGAGATGAGTTTTGAGGGGCTGGAAATGGAGACGGGCGAGTTCGGGTTCGTGGCCGTCCGGCCCGAGATGGTGCGCCGCGTTCGCCCCGCGTGACGACTCCGGCGGTCGTGAGAAAGTCCAAGGATTCCCAACACTTTTCTCATTCCCTCTCTCACCTCCACTTCACGCGAACCGGGCTAGACTTCGGCGGGTTGAATGATCGACACCCGCGTCGGAGACTCCAATGCTCGACTCGACTGAAAACGCCCGACTGATGCTCGCCGTGTCCGCCGGCGTCGGATTGATCGCCGCCGGCGTGGGCAACGCCCTGGTCGGTCCGCGGCAGTGGGTCGGGCAACTGATGATCGGGCTGCTCGGCGTCGCCGCCGCGACCGGCGTCGCCTGGCTCTTCGAGTCGGACTGGACGGGGTGGATCGGCGGGGCCGGCGTCGGGGTGCTGGGGCTTCTAACGGCGGCGCGAACCGAACGGGTCCGGCGGCTGGCGTCCGCGGCGGCCACCCCGTTCCGCACGATCCGCGGCGGCTGGGCGGCGGTCGCGGCGGTCGCGGTCGGTGGGCTGGGGTACGAGGTGACCCGCTTCGACCGCGTGCAGGAGGAGGCGCTCGACGCCCAGATGGCGGACATTCAGGATCGGGTCGGCCGCGCCGAGGGGGTGCCGGTGTCGGGGCTAATGCTCGTCACCGACCGCGGCCACAAGGTGACTCCCCTCGCCGCGCCCGAACTGCGGACGCCCGAGCAACTCCGGCGGAGCGAGCATCTCACGCTGAACGACCTGCCGAGTCACAATCAACTCATCCACCGCGGCCCGGCGTCGGACGGGAGCAACTGTCACGGGTGGGTGTTCACCGGCGGGCGGTACGGTCTGACCGGCCGGGACGTGGAGACGATCCTCGCGGACAACGGGTACGCCGAGGTGCGCGACCCCCACCCCGGCGACGCCTGCGTCTATCGGGACGACGCGGGCGGCGTCGCCCACTCGTCGCTGGTGCGGGCGGTGTGCGACGACGGCACGATTCTAGTCGAAGGCAAGTGGGGCTGGCTGGGCGTCTACCTGCACCCGGTCCAGTCGTCGTGCTACGGGCAACGTTTCCACTACTACCGCACCGCCCGCGGATCGCATCTGTTGGCCGCGTTCTCCGAAACGCCGACGGCGACCGCGTCGCACCCGACGCCGTGAGGAAGCCTTCGGCGACCGCCGACAGTAGGAGAAAGCGGGTCGCCAACTCGGTCCCGTCGGTCAGGAAGCCGGCCCCGAGCCGACCGGCCCGACGGCCCCGCTCACGTCCTCGACGCGGGCCGGATGCCGGTGGCGAACTCCGCGGCCAGATGCGGGACGGCGGTCAGGTGCGGGCCGCGCGGGGCCGGGGCGTGGCCGACGTGCGGCCGCATCTGCTTCCCACCCACCTCGTGGACGACCGCCGGGCCGGCCGGGAGGGTGTCGTAGTCGCCGCCGTCCACGTCGTCGTACCGGCAGACGTAGCCGGGCAGCTTGGCCTTCTCCCGCTCGTCGTGGTACGACCGCACCACCGCCATCTGCACCGACTCCCGCGCGCCGGCGTGGATCGGGTGGGCGATGTCGGCGTGCAGCTTGGCCCGCCCCTCCGGGTCGCGGATGGCCCGGCTCTCGTCCAGCCGCGTCCCGCACCCGTTGCAGTACCGCGCCCGCAGGTGGTTCTTGCACCCGCACCCGCAGCGGTCGGTCAGCTTGCGGCTGGGCATGGCGACGAACACCCCCTTGGTGCCGTCGATGATCTTCAGGTCGCGGACGACGAAGGCGTTGTCGAACGTGACCGAGCAGAAGGCCAGCAGCCGCTCGCTGTTCTGCTCGCACAGCTTGATGCGGACTTCGGTGATGGTCACGGCGCACTCCTTTGCGGGTCGGTGATCGGAGCCGGCCGCGTCACGCGGGCGGACGGGTCGGGGACGGTTGTGCGGTGCGGGTCCGCGTCACGAACACCCGGCAGTCCGGGGCGGCCAAGTCGCGGGCGATGCGGGCGGCGTCGGCCGCGTCGCGGGCCACCGCGAACACGCACGACCCGCTGCCGGACACCAGCACCCCGGCCGGTTCGGTCGCGGTGAGGGCGTCGTATACCGCCTTCACGGCCGGTTGCAAGGCGAACGCCGGCGTCTGCAACCGGTTGTGCAATCCGGCCCCGATTGCGCCGACCGCACCGACCGCCAAGGCGATGCGGATGGCCGAGCCGTTCACCGGCGCTTCCGGCACCGCGCAGGCCTTGTACACGGCCGCCGTACTCAGCCCGACCGGCGGCTTCACGATCACCAGGTGCAGCGGGGCACCGAGCGGGACCGGCGTCACGACTTCGCCGCGACCGGTACACCAGCATGCCGGCGGGTGCAGGAACGCGGCCACATCCGACCCGACCTCGGCGGCCACCGGCGCGAGTTCGGCCGCCGGCCGGTTCAACCCCCACACCGCGTTCAGCGCGGCAATCGTCGAGGCGGCATCGCTCGACCCGCCGCCCAGCCCGGCCTCGTGCGGGATGCGCTTGGTCAGGCGAATCGTCGCGCCGGCCGTCACCCCGAACCGCGTTCGCAACGCCGCCGCCGCCTTCCACACCAGGTTTGTCGGCCCGGTCGGGATCGCCGGATCGTCGCACACCAACTGCAACTCGCCGTCGGTTCGCGGTTCGATCTCCAGCGTGTCGGCGAGTTCGACAAGCACGATCAGCGTTTCCAGGTCGTGGTAGCCGTCCGGCCGCTTCCGGAGCAGTTCCAGGAACAGGTTCGCCTTCGCCGGCGCGTCGATCCGCCGACCGCCCGCCGGCCGCGGTTCGCCGGCATACGGAATCGCTTCCGGACCGAACGCGGCCGGGGCAATCGTCGCTGGAGGTGTCATGGGGAGGCGTCGCGGAGGGGCCGGCGTCCTTTCCGTGGTGTGCGTCGTGCGAGTTGGGCAGAACCTAACGGAGGGGCGAACGCCGGTCAAGTGGGAAGACGGGTACGAACGTGAAAATGCCGGAATCGACTGCCAAGGCCGCTGATAGCTGGAGTTGGTTTGTTAGCCCGCCGCGCGAGCAAGGGGCCGACTGCCCGAGTGGTTCGCCCCTTGCTCGCGCGGCGGGCTAACAAACCCGAAAGACCAACGCCTCACTTCGGCTGGGTGAAGTCGGCGACGACGGTTTGCCCGGCAGCGACGGTGATGGTGCGGGACTCGGCCTTCTCGCGGCCGTCCTGCTGCCACCGCGCCACCACCTCGTACTGGTACGTCTTCCCCGTTTCCAGTTCCGGCGACTCGAACGCCCGCTCGGTGCCGGTGCCTTTCATCGCGGTCGCGTTCAGCCACACGTCGGCGTCCGGGTGCGGCAGCGCCAGTTCGACCCGCGCGCACTTGGCGTTCGACAGCGGAGTGCGAAGCAGCCGTTGCGGGGCGGGTTCCTGGCCCGGCGGGTAAACCCGAACTGACGGCGCGGCCAACCGGGGCGACGGCGAGCGGCTGCCGAGGTAGGTCAACCCGTAGCCGAACAGCGGTGGGTTCGAGTAGAAGCGGTGGGCGTCGCCGCCGCCGAAGGTGCCCGGCACCGGGCCGTAGGTGGGCACCGGCGGGCCGTACAGGCTCAGGCCGTTCGTCCAGAACGCACCACCGGCCGCCGGCCAGCCCCACGTTCCACGGCCATACCCCGGCCAGACGCCGACGCTCACCGTCGGCCCGTTCCCCAGCCCGTAGTAGCTCCACGGCAGGGAGCCGGGCGCGCCGGGCTCCAGGCGATCCCGCCAACCGGGACCGGGGCCAGTCAGCGCCGGCCGGTTGAACAGCGGACCCGGCGTGTAGCGGGGCTGGGCAACAGCGGGCGAAGCGGCGACGGCGAGGACGAAGGCGACCCCGGCGAGGCGGGTGACGGTCATAACGAGTCCCTCCGAGACGGTGCGCTCCCCAGCCAAGATCGAACCGTTCGGCGGTTTGAATCGATGGCGAACCGCGCGCCCGTTCGCGCCGCAGCGACGGGCCGGCCGCGCGACCGGCAGGCCCGGCACCACCCGCCCCTTGATTTCCCCCACGCGCCGCCTTCAACAACGCTTGGCGATCTCTCCCCGCTCCGGACCTTGCCGATGGCGACGTTGGCCCAAGCGATTCGATTGGCCCTTCACGTCGGCGAGACCCGTCTCGGCGTGACGGACATCTTCGGCGAGGACGTGGGGCCGCCGCTCGGCGGGGTGTTCACCGTCACGCAGGGGCTGGACAAGGCCTGGAACACGCCGCTCGACGAGCGGGGCATTCTCGGCACGGCGATGGGCATCGCCTACGCCGGCGGCAAGCCGGTGTGCGAGATCCAGTTCTGCGACTACGCCTTCAACAGCATCGACCTGATGAAGGTGGCCGGCAACCAGCGGTGGTGCGGGGCCGGGGCCTTCCCCATGCCGATTGTCCTGATGACGCCGAACGGGGCCGGCATCCGCGGCAGCGTGTACCACTCGCACAGCTTCGAGAGCTGGGCCAGCCGGCTGCCGGGGTGGAAGGTGGTGATGCCGTCGAACGCCTACGACGGGTACGGCCTGATGCTGTCGGCCATCGAAGACCCGAACCCGGTGCTGGTGTTGCTGCCGAAGGCGCTGCTACGGGTGAAGGGCGAGAAGATGCTGCCCGGCGAGCCGGCCGACGCGGACGAGTTGAGCCGGATGATCGACGCGCCGGTCGGCGACGCCCGCGCCGGCTGGAAGCCGAACTGGCCGGCGACGGGCGACCTGTTCATCCCGTTCGGTATTGGTGACCTGGTCCGCGAGGGGCACGCGGCGACGGTGGTGAGCTACGGCCGGCCGCTGCCGGCATGCGTGGCCGCCGCCGACGCGCTGAATCGCGAGTCGGGTCTGAGCTTCGACGTGATCGACCTGCGGAGCATCTTCCCCTACGACTGGGACATGGTGTCGCGGAGCGTGGAGAAGACCGGCCGGCTGCTGATCGTGAACGAGGACTCCGAGGTCACGAACTTCGGCGAACACCTGCTACGCCGGGCTATCGACGAGCACTTCTACGACCTGCTCGCGCGGCCGCGGGTGCTGATGGGCCGACACCTGCCGGGCATCGGCATGAATCAGGTGTACGAGGAGAACTCGGTGCCGCAGCCGGCCGACATCCGCCGCGCCATGCTCGAAGTCGCCACCGACGCCGCGTGACCCATGCTCCTCCTGCTCGCCCTCGCCGCCGTCGTCCCGCCGCCGCCGGAGTTGGCCGTCCGCTCGGTCGCCTACGTCCGCGCCGACCCCGACGGCGTCGGCACCGGGTTCGTGGTGGCCGGCGACCCGCCCCGCCTCGTCACCTGCCGGCACGTCCTCGGCGACCGCAAGACGGCCGACGTCTTCTTTCCCCGGTTCGACAGGAATGGAGCGGTGTTGGCGGATCGGGCGGACACACTCGCCGACCGGGACGCGCTGAAAGCATTCGGGCACCTCGTCGTCGGCAAGGTGATCGCCACCTCCGACGAATTCGATCTGGCGGTGCTGGCATTGCCTTCAATTCCCAATGGCGTCAACGGGTTGTCACTCGCCGCGTTCCCGCCCGACGCGGGCGCGCCGGTGTCGGCCGTCGGCTGCCGGGGCGACCAGGAAATGCTGTGGAACGTGGCCTGCGGGATGGTGCGGCAGGCCGGCCCGCTCCGCGACGGCTACTTCTGGCAGGGGAAGAAGCTGGCCATCGACGCGCCGGGGTTGGCCGTGCAGCTCCCGGTGGAAGAGGGCGACAGCGGCGGGCCGATTCTGAACGCAAGCGGCGAAGTTGTGGCTGTGATGTCGGCCGTCCGCCGACGTGTGCCCGGCACCGCCATCGGCCCGGACTCGAACGCGATTCGCACGATCTTGAAGTTGCCGAATCCGAAACCGGACGTTGTCCCGGCGGATCGCCCGACCCGCGCGACGGTGTGGATTTCGCCGACCGCCACCGACCGCCGCACCGCCGGTGTGATCGTGGACGTGAAACGCCGATGGGTTCTCACCTCGAACCGAGGCGTCGGCCCACTGGACCGCGTCGGCGTGGCGTTTCCCTTGTTCGATCAGGGGAAAACCGTCGGCGACCGCGACGCCTACCGCGACCTGGTGTCGCTCCACCTGAGCGGCAACTGGGCCATCGGCACCGTCGTCGCCCGCGACCCGGCCCGCGACCTCGCGGTGATCGAACTGGACCGATTACCCGAAACCGCCGTCGCGCTGGTGTTCGCCGAGGCCGAGCCGAAACTCGGCGAGACGGTTCGCGCGATGAGCCACCCGGTCGGGTTGGAGTTCGTCTTCGCGCACTCGACCGGCAGCGTCCGCCAGCGCGGCACACTCAAGCTCACCCGCGACGGCGCGAAGGTGCCCGTCACCGTCCTACAATTGCCGGCGCAAGCCACCGCCGCCGGCGGGCCGATTGTCTCCGACGCCGGCGAACTGCTGGGAATCCTCGCCGCCGCCGACGCGCCTGCCGGCATCGGCTACGCGGCGTCGGTGGCCGACACGCGGGCGTTCGTGGCAGCCGTGCCGGGCACGAAGTTGTTTGCCGCCGGCCGCTTCCTCGCCTCCGAATTCGGTTCGCTGCCGAAGTTGCTTTCCCAACTCACGACGGACGCCGATACCGCGTTGTCGCTGAATCCGGACTGCCTGCGCGCGCAGCTTCAAACGGCCGACAGCATCGCCGACTGGGATCGCATCATCGAACGTCATCCGCAGTTCTCGCCCGCGCTGCGAAGGCGCGCCGAGGCCTACTTGGCGAAGGCCGAACCGAAGTCGGCGCAAGCCGACCTCCGGCGCGTCCTGGATGTCGATCCGGCCGACGCCGACACCCGGTTGCTGTCGGCGCGGGCTTATGCCGCCGCCGGCGAGGAACCGCAGGCCGCGACCGAATTCGCCAACGTCATCCGGCTGTCGCCGGATCGCATCCCGTCGGCGCTTGTCGCCATCGGCAAGCACGCGGACGCGCTCGACGCGAAGGGCGTCGGCAGCGCCGGAGAGTGGCTCGACACAGCCCTGACCGTCGTCGCCAAAGTGCTTCCGAAGTCCGAACTGGCACGCTCTTTGGCGTCCTCTCCGGTCGATCCGAAATTGCGAACGAAGTACCTCCGCAAGTTGTGTGAGGAGGCGAAATGACCGCCGACGCGATCGTCCTCGGCCTGGGCGGGATGGGGTCCGCCGCCGCGTCCGCGCTCGCCCGACGGGGGGCGAAGGTGCTGGGATTCGAGCAATTTCCGCTCGTCCATCATCGCGGCAGTTCGCACGGCCACACCCGCATCATCCGCACCGCCTACTACGAGCATCCGGCCTACGTCCCGCTGGTCCGCCGCGCCTTCACCCTGTGGCACGAACTGGAACAGCGAACCGGCCGGCACCTCCTCACCGCCTGCCCGTGCTTGAACGTCGGCGCGGCGGACAGCGAGGTTGTGACGGGCGTCCGCGCGGCAGCGGCCGAACACAACCTGGCCGTCGAAACGCTCTCCGCCCCGGAAATGGAACGCCGGTTCCCGGAGTTCCGTTTGCCGGCCGATGCCATCGGCGTGTTGGAGTCCGCCGCCGGTTTCCTGTACGTCGAGGATTGCGTTCGCGCCCACCTGGACGACGCCGTCGCGCACGGGGCGGAGCTGTACGCCGAGACGCCGGTCATCTCCTGGAAATCGATCGGCAACTCGGTCGAAGTGACGACGGCGAGCGGTACGCACACCGCCGCGAAGTTGGTCGTCGCCGCCGGCGGCTGGGCGACGCGGTTGCTCGCTGACATCGGAGTGCCACTGACAGTGACGCGACAGGTGTTGCAGTGGTTCGATCCCGGCCCGGCGCTACCGGACTTCGCCCGCGACCGCTTCCCGATCTTCCTGCTGGACACGCCCGGCGGAGCGTTCTACGGCCTGCCGGCCATCGACCGGCGCGGGGTCAAGGTGGCCCGGCACTACGGTGCGCCGGAGCTGGCCTCACCGGACACCATCAGTTGGGATGTGACACCCGCCGACATCGCCCCCGTCGCCGAGTTCGTCGCCGCGCACCTGCCGACCGCCGGCCGCCCCGCCGCCGCCGAAGTCTGCCTGTACACGCTCACCCCGGACCGGCACTTCGTCATCGACCGCCACCCGGCGCACCCGAACGTCGCCGTCGCCTGCGGGTTCAGCGGCCACGGCTTCAAGTTCGCCCCGACCGTCGGCGAAGTGCTGGCGGACTTGACGATGGAGGGGAAAACCGAGCATCCTATTGGGTTGTTTCAAGCGAATGGCCACCGAGGGCAACTCAATGGATGAGATCGCAGGCCTCATCGCTCAACTGCAAGACGCGGGTTGTCGCGTCTGGCTCGCTGGACCACAACCAGAAGAAGCCATCGCGAACCTCGAACGCGAACTCGGCGTGGTGCTTCCACCGAGCTACCGGCAGTTTCTTGCCATGTTTGGCGGCTTCAGTCTTGCGAATTCCCCGATCTCTGGCGTCCTTCGTGGGGACGCTCTCGGCCAGAACACCGGCTGGTTGCACTGGGATACCCAGAGGTTCCGACGCGAGTACGAAATGCCAGACTTTCTTTTGGTGATCCAGCCATGTGAAGAGGCCCCGTACTGCCTGGATACTCGCAAACCTCGTCCGGACGGCGAATACCCGCTCGTCTGCTACGAACTACGGTCTCGCAGCATCAACCGAATGGCTCCCAGTTTCGGCGAGTGGTTCACCACTTACCTCCGACTTCGAGTCGAGGGCTGAGCGGAGACCTTGCTGAAGCGCGAGCATCAGCAGCGTCCGCCTCCTTACTGCCCGAACGCCTTCCGGTCGCCCAGCACTTTCGTCGTGTCGGCTTCGCTCAGGACGAACACGTCGGTGCGGTCCTTGTCGTCCACCTTCGCGTACACCTGCTTGCCGGTCGGCCCGCCGACGGGTCCGCCGATGTGCAGCACCCGCTTGTCGCCGGTCTTCATCGTCAGCACGATCACCCGCTTCGGCTTGTCCAGCCCGTACAGGGCCAGCTTCGCGTCCTTGTCGGCGACGTACCGCTCGGCCTTCAGGTTGGCGAGCGCGGCCACCGCGTCGGCCACCTTGCCGGCGTCCACCGGCGTCATCGGCGCGGCAGTGTCCTCCCAAGTCGTGGCGTCCTTGCGGCGGAGGGAGAAGTTCTCCTTCTCGCCGCTGAACGCCAGCACGTCCACCTGCGCGGCGTCGAGGGCCGGCCACGCCGCGCGGGTGCGGTACTCGGCCGTCACCTTCGCCGAGGTCGCCGGGTCGAGCAGGCCGATCAGCCCGGCTTTTTCCAGCTTCACGTGCACGCGCGGGCCGGTCTTCTCCTTCGCCCCGACCAGCAGCGCCAGCAGTTCCTTGTCGCCGTTCGAGATGACGATGCGGCCCAGCGGCGGGTCGAAGCCGAGTTCCTTCAGTTGCGCGGCCGGGGCGTCGTTCGCCACCAGTTCGTCGGCCCGGAGCTGCGCGGCCACGGCGATCAGGTCTTCCAACTCGCCCGTCTCGGCGAAGGTCTCGGCCGGGGCCGTCATCCGCCACAGGCCATCGACCTTGGCGAACGTGGCCGTGCGGCCGTCGCGGGCGATGACCACCTTGTCCGCGTCCACGAACCGGTTCGGGTTCAGGGTGCGGTCGCTGAACTTCACCGGGTCGGCCAGCAGCTTGGTCGCCAGGGCACCGGGGATGACGGCGATGACGTTCGACCCGACGACGGCGGCGTAGCGGTCCTCGGTCGGTTTGGCGTCGTCCACCGGCTTGCCGACGCGCAGCGCCTGGTCCTTGCCGTCCACCTTGAACGCGACCACGGCGGCGGGCGCGTCCAGCCCGAACGGCTTCAGGTCGGCCGGGGCGAAGGCGGCCACTTTCGTCGCGCGGAGGAACCCGACCTCGCCGGCCAGCGCCTCGACCGTCGGCTTGTCGGCCTTGAATTTCTTGGGCTTGGCCACTTCCCACGTCCGGCCGACGGGGGCCAACTCGAACTCCTCCGCCCCCTTCTTCCGCGTCACGCCGGTGACGAGCAGCGGGTCGAAGGCGAACAGCCCCCGGTCGATGACATCCAGCTTGCCCTTCGTCAGCGCGGACACGACGAACCCGCTGATGACGCCGACGGCCGGTTTGCCGTCCACCCGGACGTACCGCTCGCCGCTCGGCTCCTCCTTGCCCAGTTGGATGACGACCGGCGCGGGTTCGCCGGTGACGGTGAGCGCGATCGTGTGCGTCGGCTTGTCGAACCCGTACAGCGCCGGGTTGACGGTCGCCCCGTAGGCGGCCAGCTTCAGCGCCGTCAGCTTCGCCACGGCGTTGGTCAGCGCGAACACCGTCGGTTCGTCCACGGGGAACGCGGCCCCGTCGGGCTTCCAGCCCTTGCCGTCGTTCAGCAGCGTGACGGCGGACTCCGGCGTCGGCCCGGTCAGTTGGATCTTCGTCACCTTGGCGACATCCAGACTCAGCAGCTTGCGGTCGAGGTACGCGACGGCGGACTTGTCGGCGGCGGAGAATACGGCGTCCGGGATGATGAAGACCGGGGCGTTCGGGCCGTCGAGTTTGGCGAACCGCTCGGTGCCGTCCGGCGTCGTCTTGTTGCCCACCAGCAGGGTGTGTGTCGCGACCTTCTTGTCGTCCTCGGCGGTGACGGTCAGCCGCACGGCCGGGGCCTCCAGCCCGTACTTCGCGCGGCGGGCGGGCGGCACCGTCAGCGGCTCGTACTTGGTCGCCTTCAGCGCGGCGACGGCGGCGGTCAGCGCCTCGGCTTGCGGGCCGTCGGCGGTGACGGCGAACGGGCCGGCCAGCGCCCACGTCTTCGCATCGGCCTTGGTCAGTGTGTACGTGTCGTCCGGCGCGGTGCCCCGTTTCACGGCCAGGCTCGTGATCTTATCCGGCGCGACCGTCCAGAGTTGCTTCGGCAGCAGCCCTTCGGCGCCGGCCGTCAGCGATTCGACGACGGCCTTCGGCACGGTGAACACGCCGCCGGTGCCGTTCCGCCGGGCGTACACGTCGGCCTTGTCGGCGCGTTCATTGCCGAAGGTCAGGGTGTCGGTTCGGGCGTCGGTGCCGCGGAAGCCGAGGGCGACGGTCAGGCGCGGCTTGGTCAGGCCGAACGCGGCGAGCTGCTCGGCCGTCGGCGCGTCGGCCACCTCCTCGATGGTCTTCAGCTCCGCCAGATCGCCCGCCAGCTTCGGCGCGGCGTCCCCGTCGGCGGTGGTGGCGACCGGCGCGGACAGCGCCCACTTGGTGTCAGCCGGCGGCAGTTGGGCGTCGAACCCGGTCGGCACCGGCGGCGGAGCGACGCCGAAGAACCCGCCGAGGGCGACCGGGAAGCCGGCGGTGAACGCGGCCGCATCCGCCGACACCGCGATGCGGTCGAGCGTACAGTCGGCGAGGTCGAACAGTTGCTTGCCCCGGTAGGTCGCCACCGGGCGAATCGCCAACTCGTCGGCGGCGGGGCCGGGAGGCGGGGCCATCGGGTTGAAGGCCGCTCCGAGGTCCACCCAGTTCAGCCGCGCCCAGCCTTCGACGCGCACGGCGAGTTTGTTCTTGACCGGGTCGCGGCCGGCGATCTGGAACGTGAATGTCTTCGGTTCGCGCGGGTCATCGCCATCGGCCACCTTCGGCTCGACCTCCACGGTGACGGCGATCGGGATGCCGGGCGCGGCGATGGCATGCGGCCGGTCTTCGGCGGTCTTCGCCTCCATCTTCGAGAGCGCATCGAGGAGGTCCGTCACTTCCTTACTTTCCGCCGAACGGAGGGTCGTCACTTCCACGTACCGCCGCTGAGCCCAATTGCGGTCGTCCACGAACCACCGGTCCTTCTTCCCCTTCTCGTTGGCGGCGGTCGGCTTGCCCTTCACCCGCGTCAGCGCGATCACGGACAACGGCTTGTCGCCGATCGCGGCGAACGGGACGGCGGCGGCGGCGAACGTGTTCGGCACGGTGACGGTGACGGACGACACCTCGTCGGCGGCGAACTGCGCCAGCTTCGGGTCGGCCAGGTCGTCGGCCTTCACGAACACGTCCGCCACTTTGTCCGCCTTCACCTCGAACACGCGGGGGTTGCCGTCGAACTTGGCGTACCGGAACTCGGTGCGGACCTCCCGTTCCATGCCGGGGAACATGCCCATCGGCGGCCCCATCTCCTTGCGGACGGCCACGCGGGACACGGCCCCGATCCGCAGGACGACGGGGGCCTTGCGGCCGTCGGCGGGGGTGACGGTGACGACGCGCTCGGCCGCGTACACCCGCACGCCGGCGGCGGACTTGCCCCCTTCGATCTCCTTCTTCTGCTTCTCGATGGCTTCGCGCGTGAACCCGGTCAGGTCGATCAGCACCTGCTCGCGGAGGGCGGCGCGGTCGTCGCCCCGCACGGCGGCCAGGCCGGGAACCGCGATGCCTAGCGCATCGGCGAGGCTGTCGGCCAGCGGCGGGGGGGCCACGAACTTCTCGACCCACAGGTCGGGCAGCGCCGTGAGGATGGTCTTCAGTTTCGCCGGGTCGATGCGGTCCTCGGTCGGGGCGGTCAGCTTCCACGCCTCGGCCAACTCGGTCGGCAGCACGGCGGGTTCGGCCGAGCGGCCGTTCGGGTCGCGGCGGGCGGCGGGGGTGGGGGCGAACCGGGTCAGCGTGTACTTGCCGTCCGGCCCGCTGACCTCGATGACCTTCACCCCGTCGTCGAACAGCAGTTTGCGCGACTCGGAGGCGAGCGGCGGTTGGCCGGGTGCGGGCGCGTCGTTGAAGCGGGCGCGCTTGGCGCTGGCGAAGAGCTGCTTGCGGAGATAGACATCCGGCGAGCGGGAGATGGTCGCGTACACGTCCGGCCCCACCCGGATGACCTCGACGAGGTCGTCGATGCGGACGTAGGCGGGGCGCGAGAAGGCGGATTCGCCAGCCGGGGTGGGGGGTTGGCCGAAGGTCAGGTAGCGGGTCCGCTCGCGGGTGGAGACGGCCACCTTGAGCGGCTTCTGCGCCGGGGCGAGGCCGAACTCCGCGCCGTCGCCGGTCAGCGGCAGCGGCTGAAAGCGGGTGCGAATGCCGCTGACGGCGGCCAGCAATTCGGCCACCTCTTCTTGCCGCAACTCCCACCCGCCCGATTGAGTCCAAACGCCGTTCGCCATTTCGAACAGTTGCGTCGGCTGACCGGCCGGCGTCAGCTCGATTTTGACGATCTTGTCAGTTTGAAGGAGACCGAGGTCGGCCGTGGTGGGCGACTCGGCCGGCGCGGGCGCGCGGAGGCCGAGAGGCGGCAGCACCGTGTCGCCGAACAGCAGGACCGCCCCGCCGCCCGCGACGAGGACCAACAACAGCAGCGTGATGAGCCAGCGCATGGTGGGTGCGGGGGTTGGGGGAGAATTTGCGAGCCGCGACCGAGCGGCCTGTCTTGCGATCAACGGTTGAGGGGCGACAGCGCACCCGAAGATGCCACTCCCTTGCGGTCGCGGCTCGCCGGGCGGTCACCGGAAGCGGCGGATCATCAGCACGATGACGCCGAACACGGCGCAGCTCAGCGGCAGGAGGGCGACCGCGCCGCCCGTCCAGGCGGCCTTCTGCACCGCGTCCAGCTTCACGCGCGGGTACTTCCACTCCGCGCCGGCCGGAACGCCGTGCGGCAGCTTGTCGTCGCGGCGGAGTTGCCAGTTCAAGGAGTGCAGCAGCAGCGCCTCCTCGCCGGGTTCCAGCTTCGGTCCGGTGAAAAGCCCGCCGTGCCCCAGCACCACCAGGCGAACCGTCGGCGGCGTCGGCCGCTCGCTCTCCGGAATGGCCGGCAGGAACGATTCGGTCGGCAGCGTGGCGACCGGCAGTCCGACGGGGAAGCCGACGCCCAGGTTCGCCAGCGACCCGGCGACCACGGCCCCCGCCTGCGCGGCGGCCAGCTTCGGCTCCAGCCAGTCTTGCGGCACGGGCGCTTCGAGGGCCACGCCCACGTCGAACGGCCCGCGCCGCTCCTCGTCGCGGGTGCCCTTCACCGGGTCGTCCAGTTTGGTCGCGTTGAAGCGGGGGTAGTAGATGACATCGCCGTCGTCGTCCCGCTCCAGGATCGGCTTCTCCTCGTTCCAGGTGCCGGGGATGGTGGCGGCGAACACGCCGGAGTACGGCAGCCGCGCCCGGAGTTGCTCGCTCAGGTAGAGCGGGCGGAACCCGCTCCGACGGATGAGGAGTTGGCCGTTGACCAGCCGGCTGGACTTGGACAGCGCCTCGGTCAGCGGGCTGGCCGGTTTCGGCGGCGCGACCAGGACGAACCCGCCGACGGCGACGCCGAGGTGGTCCGCCGGCGGCGGGGCGATCTTGAGGACGAGCGACGGGATGTCCACGCGGCGACCGAACGAGCCGGACTGCGAGCCGGCCGCCGCCACCGCCGCCCCCTCCGGTTCGGTGAAGATCGCCTGGCTGCCGAGCGTCACCCCGAACCGGCCGAGCAGGTCGTCGAACGCGCGGTCGGGCGGCTCGCGGCCGGGCCGCTGCTTGTCCCCGCTGGTCGCGCCGAGGGCGAACAGCACCGGCTTGCCCGCGGCCAGGAACTGCTTCACCACCTCCGCCTGCTCCGGGCTGGCGTTGTGGTACCACGCCGGGATCGCGCTCCCCCGCGCCAGCTTCATCACCGTGTAGCGGGGGACGATGAGGACGTCGCAGCCGTCGGCGAACGCGGTCATCCGCACCTTCACGTCCCCGGCCCGGCGGCTCTCCAGCAGGCGGTCGCTCCGCATCAGCCGCTCGTAGTCCGGCTTCACCTTGGCCAGGCTCTCGCGGTCGGCGGCCAGTTCCTCGCGCGCCCCGACCAGTTCGGCCTGGAGCGTGCGGAGGACGACCGACGCCTGGGCGTTGTTGACGATCCGCCGCCGCTCGAAGTCCTGGAGCCGGTCGATGGCCGTCTCCAGGTGCTTGACCGCCAGCGAGCGGTCGTTCTTGGCGAGCGCCTCGTCCATCCGCCGCAGCGCGACTTCCGCCTCGACCGTCACCGCCTCCGCCTTGCGAATGGACGCCTCGAGCGCGGTGACGGAGACGGTGTAGCGGTTGAAGTCGCCCTCCACGCGGGCCAGTTCGTCCTCCTCGACGGACTGCGCGGCGGGCACCAGTTGCCGGCCCCAACTCTTCAGGATGAGTTCCTTCACGGCGAACCCGTTCCGCTCTAGGGCCACCCGCACGCCGGGCATCGACAGCTCTTCCCCGTCGCTCTGCGTCGAGAGGACTTCGTGGATGACGGCGATGCCGACCACCGGCCGCCGCGCCTCGACGGCTAGCAGCTTCTCGACGAACTTGTCCTTCCCCTGCGGGATCAGCACCAGGTTCCGCTCGGCCTTGTCCTGCCCGTCGGCCTTGCTCGCCGTCTTGTCGTACAGCAGGAACTCGTTGAATCCCATCCGCTGAACCTTGCCGTTGGCGGCGAAGAAGATGCTGTTCTCCGGCGCGCCCTCGATGGCCGCGCGGAGCGACTTGCGGTCGGCGGCCTTGGTCAGCGCGTCCAGTCGCTCGGCGAAGTCTTCGTCCTCGGTGTCCAGCACGTGAACGTCGAACTTCGGGCCGAACTCCCGCAGCACGTCGGTCAGGTCGCGGACCTTCTCCACCACCTTCCGCTCGGCGGCGGCGTCGTAGTTGTCGGACCGATCCGGGGCGATGGAGGCGGTCTTGTGGACCCGCAGGGCGACGATGGCGGTCGGCGTCTTCGGGTCGAGCGTGGCCAACTTCGCCCGCAACTCGGCGTCGATGGTGAACTCGCCGTCGCGGGTGTTGTCCCACCGCCAGTAGTGGCCGAACGACAGCGCGTTGACGACCACCAGCAGCGCGGTGGCGAGGGCGACCTGCACGGCCGCGTTCGTGCCGGAGGCGGTCTTGCGACCGGTCAGCAGCGTGAGCGCGGCGACCAATTCGACCAGCAGCCAAAGGGCGAGGACGACGGCCCCGCCCAGAAGCAGCAACGCCGCCGTTTGCTGGTAATTCCCGTTGTCGCCCTGAGCGGCCGCTTGGAAGTGCGCGACCGACCACTCGGCCGGCGGCGGGAAACTGGGCACGGCCACCACCGCGCCGGCGGCGACGGCCAGCAGCCCGAACAGGGCCAGCACCCGGACGACGAACCGGAACCGAGTGCCGTATGTGGTGCGATGGCGGGTGTCGGTTTTCATGGGAGTTCGTTCGTGCGAGCCGCGACCGCGAGGGAGCGGCTGGTTTGGCGAGCCGCGACCGCGAGGGAACGGCTGGTTTGGCGAGCCGCGACCGCGAGGGAGCGGTTTCTTCAACTCGGGGAAAAACAAGCCACTCCCTCGCGGTCGCGGCTCGCAAGATCGTTACGCCCGCAGGCGGCGGGCTTCCAGGGATCGCATGGTCAGAAACAGGCAGAACACGGTCACGCTCGCGTACAGGGTCAGGTGCCGCGTGTCGATTAGCCCCCGCGTGAAGTCGCGGCGGAAGTGTTCCGGCACGCTGATGAAGAAGATCAGCCGGTACGCCAGCGACCCGGTGTCCAGGTCCGGCCGCCAGAACCCGGCGACGACGAACACGAGGCCGATCACCATCGCGATCATCGCCGCCACGAGCTGGCTCTTCACGAGGCTCGACACGAACAGCCCGATGGCGAGGAACATGCCGCCGGCCAGGATCACCCCGATGTACGAGGTCCAGACCGGGTTCGGGTCGATGCGGAACGTCCACGTCTCCCAATCCATGTTCGTCAAGATCGGCAGGTAAAGCAATGTCGGTAGCCACAACACGACATAAAACAGGAAACAGGCGATGTATTTGCCCACGACCACCTGCCAGTCGCGGATGGGGGCGGTGAGCAGCGCCTCCAGGGTGCCGGTGCCGCGCTCCTCGGCGAACAGCCGCATCGTCAGCAGCGGCGGCACGAACAGGAACACCAGCCAGAACTTCTCGTCGCCGAGCAGCCCCTGCATGGGGTACTCGACGCCGCGCGGCCCGGACGTGGTGAGGCCTTCCAAGGTCAGGTAGAAGAGGTAGCCCGTCACCAGCAGGAACACCGCCAGCGTGACGTAGGCCACCGGCGACAGGAAGTACGCCGTGAACTCGCGCTTGATGAGGGTGATCAGCGGTCGCATCAGATTGGCCCGGTGTGATCTTGGCGAGCGGGGGGCGTAAGCCCCCTGTTTCTTGCAGACCAACAGGGGGCTTACGCCCCCCGCTCGCCTACAAACCTTCCTGCCCGGTCAGGCGGACGAAGATGTCTTCCAGGCTGTTGTTGCCGTGCTTCTTCCTCACGTCGGCGAGCGTGCCGTTCTCCACCACGTTGCCCTGGTAGATGATGATGACCGTGTCGGCGGCCATCTCCACCTCGCTTAGGATGTGCGTGGACAGCAGCATGGTGTGTTCGGTGCCGAGTTCGCGGATCAGCTTGCGGGTCTCGCGGATCTGCGTCGGGTCGAGGCCGGCGGTCGGCTCGTCCAGGATCAGCACCGGCGGGTCGGCGAGGAGCGCGTCGGCCAGCCCGACCCGCTGGCGGTAGCCCTTGCTGAGGGTGCCGACGAGCTGCCGGCGGACATCCTTCAGCCAGCAGCGTTCCAGCACGAAGTCGATCCGCTTGCGGCGGGTACTCCAGCCGAGGCCCTTCAAGCCGGCGCGGAAGCGGAGGTACTCGATGACGCGCATTTCGGGGTACAGCGGGCAGTTCTCCGGCATGTAGCCGATCTGCCGCCGTGCGCGGATGGGGTCGCTGAACACGTCGTACCCGGCCACGGACGCCCGCCCGCCGGAGGCGGTGAGGAACCCGGCCAGGATGCGCATGGTGGTGGATTTGCCGGCCCCGTTCGGGCCGAGGAAGCCGACCACCCGGCCCTTGGGCACCTCGAACGAGACGCCGCGAACGGCCGGGTAGTTGCCGTAATACTTGACGAGGTTCTCGACGACGATCATGGTGGGCCGACTCGGGGCAGTGTGTCCGGATCGGTCAGTTGTAGGCATCCTAATGGTTAGGGGGGCGGCGGCGGCGCGGCAAGGGGTAACAGCGCGGGGTCCGCGACGGTGACGGCCAACGGGACCAGCGCTTGCAGCGCCGCCGCGTCCGTAGCGGCTTCGATCCGCTGTTGGACGGCCGGCGGAACTGTCCCGAACCGCGTCCGCAGGACGCCGAGCAGCGCGCCGCGGGCGGCAGCCAGTTGCCCCTCCTGCCGCCCGATTTTTAGGCCGGCCTCCCGCCCCTCGCGCATGATCGCTTGGTAGGTGCTGGACTCTTTCATGCCGCGTGCCCTCAAGAATGCCCGTTCGATCTCCGCGTCATTGTACCGCAGCCCGGACAGGATGTAGCCGTCGGTCAGGATCCGTTCGCGCCGCTCCTTCGTCGTCCCCGCGGCGGTCAGGCGGTCGTCGATGCGGTCCACGATGTCGCCGAGCCGGCCTCGCGCGTCGTCGGCCAGCAGCGCGAGCGGAAGAGTTCCGATCCCGCCGGCCAGCAATTCGTCGGCGGTCAGTTCCCACACCCGCACCAGGGTGTATTCAAACGCCAAGTAGCGACGACCGTCGGCGCGGTGACGGAACAGTTCGCCCGTCAGGTGCGGCGAATTAGCGTCCCGACGGAGCAGGACCGCGACCGTGTAGACCGGGTGCCCGTATCGCAAGTCCAGTGCCGCGTTGTAGGCGTGCAACCGGGCGGCGAACTGTCCGTCCCAACTGGCTTGCGGTTCGATGTGGAGGATGCCGGCATTTGGCGGCTGAAGTTGGAACACCTTGTCCGCCAGCAGCGGATCGGCGGCGAGTTCGACTTCGAGCGGGGAAACGGACGCCGACGCCGGGATGCCGACATCGGCCGCGAACAGTCGCACCCAATCGGGCGCGCACAGGTCGAGCAAGTCCTTCATCGCGATGTCGAACGGCCTCGCCACGACGCACCTCTATACGAGATGGCAATGTACGCCCGGCGTCGCGGTTCGCCTTCCGCCGCCCGCACACTTCCGGTTAGCATCTCCCGGCCCCGCATCCACCGGAGGGAACTGCCGATGCCGAACGTGCCCGCCCGCCGCCGTCAACAGGTCGTCGCCGCGCTCGCGGGGATCGTCCTCGTGTGCGCCAGCTCCGCCGTCCGCCCCATCGACCCGCTGCCGACCGACCCGCCGAAGCCGGTGGGCAAACTGGAGGTGCTGCCCGACCTGCCTCTGGCGAAGCCCGCGCTGCCAGATGGAGGGCTGCTGGTATTGCCCGTCCCCGGTGGGCTACCGCTGCCACCGAATCCGGGGCCGGTCCATCCACCTCTTCCGGCGGTCCCCACGGCACCCGTCGTGCCCGTCGTACCACCCCGGCACGTCAACAAGCCGGATGTCGAGTTCGACTTCGAGGTGACGAAAGAGGGCCGTGCCGGAGTGAAAGCCGTGTCGCTGTGGATGCGGGAGATGTCCCGTCAGGTGTTCGTCCAGATCGAGCCGTCCGCCGAGTTGCCGGGCTGGAAGGAGATCGTGACGCTGCCGGTCAAACCCGACGCCGACCCGAAGTTGAAGTGGAACCTGCCCTACGACGGCTCGTTCGAGTTCCGCCTGCAACTGACCGGCGAGAACGGCCGCAAGTCGGTGGAGTTCGCACTAAAAACCCAGCCGGAGATGGTGATCGTCCTCGACACGAAGCCGCCGGTGCTGAAGGACGTGAAACTGGAACCGCCGGCCAACGGCGAGAAGCACGCGGTCATCCGGTGGACGGCGACGGACGCCAACCTGGGCGAGAAGTGCGTGACACTGGAGTACGAACAGAAGGCCGGCGGGTGGGCGAAGATCGCCGACGGCGCGATGAACAGCGGCTCCTACTCGTGGGCACTCGACGACAAGCTGCCGGTGTCCACCCGCGTGCGGGTGACGGTGACGGACCTCGCCGGCAACAGCACCGCCGTCGTGTCGGAAGCCCCGACGAACCTAGACTCCGTCGTCCCCGAAGGGCGGCTGACCGGCGTCCGCGCCGTCGATCCGCCGAAGTCAGCCGAACCGGAGTGGCCGGCCATCGCACCCGCCGCGTCAACAGGCCCGAAGGCGTTCCGCTGAGGGCTTGTCGCGGTGTGATCGTTGGGCACCGGCCCGCTCGCAAGCTCGCGGTGA
>JAYTTN010000427.1:0-1505 GCA_043745295.1 Fimbriiglobus sp.
TGCGGGCGAAGTAGCCGACGCCGCTGTTGAACATCACGACTTGGGTGAGCGGCAGGCGGACGGCCGGCTTCGGGTCGCCGTCCTGCTTGTTCGCCCCGATCAGGGAATCGGCGCACAGGCCGAGACCGGCCGCCGCCGCCACCGGAATCGCCATCAGCCACGAGCGCAGTCGCATGGGAGGAGCCTCAAGTGTGAAGAGGGTTGGACAGGATCACCGGATGGAAGAAACGACGCTGTCTTCTGCATTCATCCGGATTTCATCCGGTGATCCTGTCCAAATTGCGGGTGCTTCGATCGGCACCGGAACCGCCATCCGCCAGGATCGCGGGTGCAGGAGAGTCCCCAGAAACCCCCGCCCGAAGGAGGGGTCGGAATCCGCCGGGACAATCTTACGACGAGACGGCGGCGGAAACGGCGCGAGGTTGGCAATGACCGTTACGACGGCGTTACACTCGTGGTGGGCGTCGCCCACCCTTCGAGCTTCAAGAACTCCTCGACGGACATGGCGTTCAGACAGTCCAGGTAGGTGCGGACGAGCTGGTCGCGGGTGGTCGGCGGCGGCGGTTTCCCTCCGCCGGTTCGCTTCGCCCGCAGCTTGTAGGTCTCCTCGGCGGCGACGGTCGCCTGCGCCTCGTCGTTCGACCGCAGTGCCCGCCGCCGTTCCAGCCGCGCGTCGGCCTCGGCTTCCCGCGCCACCGCCCGCGCCGCCAGGCGGTACAGCCGGGGCCACTCCGGGTGCCGCGCCATGGCCTCAGTTTCGGTCCGCGTGCGGTACAGTTTCTCGGCGACGTCCTTCCAGTCCACGCCGCCGGCCCGCAGGTGGGCGGCGCGGGCGATCACGGCGACGGGGATCGGCGGGTCGAAGTCGATCATCGGGGACACCTCGGTGGGGTGCCACCAGGATACTATACTTGTGTGGGGATAAAATGTCCGTTGCGGAGGGATGGGGGAATGCCGCCGGCTTTCCGCTTGACGCTTCCCCCCGCGGCCGCGACGATGCGGATTATTCGTCCGCGACTCGAATTGCGAAGGGAGGCCGGCCGTGACCGACACGCTTGAATGCCCGTGCGGCCGGCGTCTCCGGCTGACGCGGAACCGCGCCGCCCGACGGGTTCGCTGCCCCACCTGCCAAGCGGTGTTGGACGTGCCGGCGGAGCTGCGCGACGAGGCCGACGCGGCGGAAACCGTGGCGGTCGTCGAGGAGTTGACCTGCCCCGGCTGCCGCAAGCGGTGGCCGACGGGCACGGCCCTGTGCGTCGAGTGCGGGCACGACTTCCGGTCGGGCCGGAAGGTCCGCCGCATCGTCCAGGCCAAGGAAGAGACGGTGAACATGGGCTGGTCCGGATTCCTCGGCTACACCCGGTTCACCGTCCGCCGCGACCCCAAGAACCGGTGGTGGCTGGTCAAGCGAACGTGGTTCCTGTTCTTCGGCGGGAAGCCGACCGAGATCCCGCTGTCGGAGTATACCGCCGTCGCCACCGACCACCAGCAATCGGGCGACGACG
>JAYTTN010000428.1:0-1505 GCA_043745295.1 Fimbriiglobus sp.
CCCGGCCAGCCACGGCGGTACACCGCCGAACAGCGGCAGGGCGGCCAGGATCGGCAGCGCCGCCAGCAGCGGGTCGAGGACCACCGGCAACCGGCCGAACAGCTTGCCGAGCAGGATTTCCCGCCCGCGCAGGTCGGTCGTCAGCAGCGCGTCCCACCGCTTCTTCTCCCGCTCCTCGGCGACCGCCCCGGCCATCACCTGCACGGTCAACACGCCGACGTACACGAACAGCGCGGCGGCGAACCAGTACGAGATCGACAGGTTCACCCGTTCCAGGACGTGGCGGTCGATGCGGGGCGTGCCGAACAGTTGGTCGCCCGGCACCACCGAGGCGAAGTTGAGGAACACGATCAGCCCGGCGGCGACGGCGTACACCGACCGCCACAGCCACGGCCGGCCGAGCCGCGCGGCGCGGGTCAGTTCCGCCGACGCGATGGGGCCGCACAACAGGAACCCGTCTCGCCGGGAGACGCACGCCAGCAGCAGCAGGCCGACGCCGGCGAGCGCCACCGGCACGCCGAGCCAGCCGCCGACCGCCGCGCCCGACAGCGCGAGGACGGCCCCCCACGGGGCCAGCCGGGGGGCGCGCTTCTCCGGATCGAACGGCGGGCGAGGTGTCATGCGGACATTATGCGACAACCGGGCGGATCGGCGGGTCGGGTTGACCGGGTAGGGCAAGCGGACTTATGCTGTGCCGTATCCCCGTGGCCCTCTCCGCGGCGGATTTGGCGAGGTGATCCGTGGCCGACCGTAGCCGGCTGACCCCCGTGGACCCGAAATTGTCGCGGGCCGCGGCGCACAGGCTGAGTCAGTACTTGCGCTCCCTAGGCACCGGCGCGCGAGCCGTCGGCACCGTCTCCAGCGTCGAGCTGTCCGCCGCCGTCGGCGTGAGCGCCGCCCAGGTGCGCCGCGACTTGGCCGCGCTCGGCCACCTCGGCCAGCGGGGCGTCGGGTACGACGCCGTCGGGCTGCGCGCCGCCATCAAGCGGAAGCTCGGCATCGACCGCCGCTGGCGGGCGGTGCTGGTGGGCGTCGGCAACCTGGCGCGGGCGCTGCTGCGGCACCGGGGGTTCGCCGAACAGGGGTTCGACATCGTCGGCCTGTTCGACGCGGACGTGGCGAAGGTCGGCCGAGCGGTGGACGGGTTGACCGTCGAACCGGTGTCGGCCTTGCGGGAGGGGGTCGCCCGCTTGGACGCCGAACTCGGCGTGCTGACGGTCCCGTCCGAGCCGGCCCAGTCCGTGGCCGACCTGCTCGTGCAAGGCGGCGTGAAGGGCATCCTCAACTTCGCCCCGGTGGTGCTGAAACTGCCGGCCGGGGTGAAGCAAGTCACCGTCGATCTGGCCATCCAATTCGAGCAGTTGGCGTTCGCCGTCGCCGACCCCGGCGGCCGCGTCGGGGAGTGATACCGAATCCGACCGATCCCACACCGTGGCGAGAGAGTGTCTTCCCACCTCTCCCCGTTGGGGAGAGGTCGGCAACGCAGTTGCCGGGTGAGGGGTCGG
>JAYTTN010000429.1:0-20924 GCA_043745295.1 Fimbriiglobus sp.
CTGTGCGAGAAGCTGATGGCCCGGCGGATCGAGTACTGCAAGGAGATGATCGCCGCCGCCAAGAAGAACGACGTGATCCTCAGCGTCGGCCACCAGCGGCATTACAGCATGCTGTACGCGCACGCCCTGGAGGTGGTGAACTCCGGCGTGCTGGGGGACGTGAAGCACATCCGGGCGCTCTGGCACCGGAACAACTCGTGGCCGCACCCGGCGACCGAGAAGGACAAGCCGGAGTACGACCCGGCGTTCGGCGGGCCGCAGCTCCGCGACGGCTGGTTCCCGTTCGTCCGCCGCAAGGACTCGGACGCCATCCCCGTCGAGAAGCTGAAGGAACTGGGCATCTTCCCGCAGGACGAGCCGTACCAACTGACCGCGGACAAGGTGAAGAAACTGGGGTACGACGACCTCGGCCAACTCGTCCGCTGGCGGCTGTTCGACCGCACCGGCGGCGGGCTGATGGCCGAACTGGGCAGCCACCAGTTGGACGCCGCCAGCATCTTCCTCGGCAAGGTGAAGCCGCTGTCGGTGCAGGGCGTCGGCGGCAAGTTCTTCTACGGCAAGGGCAAGAACGACCGCGAGTCGGACGACGGCGTGTTCGTCACCTACGAGTTCCCCGGCGCGAAACACCCGAAGGCGGGCAAGGGCGGCACCGACCCGAACGACGTGGTGGTGGTGACGTACTCGTCGTTCAACACGAACGGTTTCGAGGACTACGGCGAGTGCCTGATGGGCAGCCGCGGCAGCCTGATCGTGGAAAAGGAGTCGGACGCTTACCTGTTCAAGGAGAACGAGCCGGGCAAGGCGAACAGCGGCGGCAAGGGCACCAACGTGACCGTGACGAGCAAGGACGGCAAGGCCCCGGTGGTCGAGGCGGCCAGCACCTGGGGCGGGCCGGGGAACGCGGCGGTCGTGAAGCCGGGCAGCGGCGGCGGGGCGGCCGTCAGCCGCGGCTACCGCGAGGAGATGGAGCACTTCGCCTTCTGCGTCCGCACCCAGCAGAAGGCCAAGCTGCCGGGTAGCGAGTTGTACAAGAAGGGGGCGGACGGCAAGTTCGCGCACGCCGGCGTGCTGCCCCGCTGCCACGGCGAGATCGCCATGGCCGACGCCGTGCTGGCGCTGAGCGCCAACCTGGCGATGAAGCACAAGACGCGGATCGAGTACAAGCCGGAGTGGTTCGACGGCGACGCCGTCGGCAAGGGGAGCAACCCGGAGGACGGGTTCGCCAGCTAACGGGTCTTGCGAGCCGCGACCGCGAGGGAGCGGCATCCGAAAGCACCGGCCTCCGAGCCGGTGCTTTTCTTGTCACGCGATCACGTCGGTCACGGCCACCGCTCCGACGGCGGTGCCGTCCAGCACGACGGGCACGGTCATTCCGGCGGTGTAGTCCGTCCGCGTGCGGTAGTCGGGCTGCGCCGCCGGCCCGGTCGGGTCGGTGTACACTTCGACCTGCCGGTCCACGACGTTCACGACCCAGTATTCCGGCACACTCGCACGGGCGTAGACCCGTAGCTTGTCGCCCCGGTCGAAGGCCAGGCTCGAGTCGGACACCTCGACGACGAGGGCGATGTCGGCCGGCTCCGGGTGGCGGGCGTCGAACGCCCACTCGTCACCTCGAACGAGGCACACGTCCGGTTCGGGTCGGCTGGTCCCGACGATGGTATCGGACTGGCATCGGACGACGTACCCCTCGGGGCACAGGAGTATCAGTCGTCGGTTCAGTCTGGCGGTCGAGGAGGCGTGCGGCGGGTCGGCGGGCATGGCGTACACCAGGTGGCCGTCGATGAGTTCCACCCGCTCGCCGTCGCGGATGACGCCGGTGTCGATCAGCGCCTGGTATTCGGCGAGGGTGTACGTCCGCGCCTGCGGCGGCGTGCGAACGGGAACCGGCGGGGTGAGCAGCGCGGACATGGCAACCTCCGGTGGAGTGCCGCTCCCTTGCGGTCGCGGCTCGCGGGATATCGACGCCCGCTACTTCTTGATCGCCGGCGCGCGATCGGAGTAGGAGTACGTGAGGGTCGTCGTTCCGCTCCCGCTGCCGTCAATCTGTTGCTCGCCGATCTTCAGCGTCAAGGCGAAGTCCGTCTTCAGCGTGCTGACGACTTCCACCGGCCGCCCCGCATTCAAGTCGAAATCCGCCCTCCCGGTATACTCCGTCGGGGTTCGTTCCTTCAACGCGATCATGTGCGCCCGCTTGGCGTCCGCCGGCGGGTCGGCCACTACGAAACTCAACTCGCAGGCCATCGTCAACGAGACGCGGCCGTTCCGCTCCGCCTTCGGCACGGCGTACACCTTTTTCCCAGTGGCGGTGTACGTCCCGGGAATCTCAAGGGTCGCCGGCCCACGAATGGCCTCCGTGGTCGGAACGGGGAAGTAGGCGTCGCGCAGAACGACACGCATCAGGTGCTTGAGAGTCGGCTCGAGTGACTTGCGGACTGGCTCCGGCACGGGCCCGTCGGGGTCGAGTTTGGCGAGTAACCCATCGACATCCACCACATCGTGCGTCCTCAAGTCGGCCGCCAAGCTCACCGCGAATTCGCCCCCGACCATACTCGCGAACGCCTCGATGCTCGGGTGCTTCGGTTCCGATGCCAGCCCTTCCAGGCGGTGCGTGAGGAGCCACCCACCGCCCTTCTTTCGGGCGGGGGTGACCTTGAAGATGAACGTGGTCGCCTTCTTCTCCGGCTTCTCGACGCCCGCGAACTTGTTGACGAAGTCCGACCGCTGAACGGCAGTGAGGTAGAACGGCTCGGACAGCTTCCACCCGGTCGGCTCGTCGGCCGCTGTAGCCACGCCCGGTGCAAACGCGAGGAGGATGGCCGTCACACGCAGGAGGCGAATCGATGACATGGCAGATGCCCTTTGGAGGACTTTCAGGAAGGGGAAAGCCGCGGCCGGGCGGTCGCGGCTCGTGCGGTCGCGGCTCGCGGTGTTCGGCTATTTTACCCCAATCGCGTACAGGGTGTTCCAGCCCCGCAGGTAGATGCGGCCGCCGCTGACGGCCGGGGACGCGGTGAACGTGTCCGGCAGCTTCATCTTGTGCAGCAGCTCCGGCTCCTTGCCCGGCTTCACGGCGGCCATCGTCCCCTCGCGGCCGACCACGATGATCTTGCCGTCGGCGAACACCGGGTTGGCCCGGTTCCGTTCGCTGTTGACCTTCACTTCGCCCGTCTTCGCGCCGGTCTTGGCGTCGTAGGCGAGCAGGTTGCTGTTCTCCTTCCACATGTATACGGTGCCGTCTACCAGCAGCGGCGACGGCACGTCCGGGGTGTCCTTGCCGATCCGCCACAGCTCGCCGGCACCGGTCGCGCCCGGCCGGATGTCGCCCTTGGCGGTGTTCGGGTCGACGCCGACCGTGACGCCGTTCTTGCAGCTCGGCACGACGATCAGGTCCGCGGTCACCAGCGGGTTGGACACGGCGCGCCACGCCCCGTTGTACTTCGCCTTCGGGTTCAACTCCGTCACCCGCCACACCTCCTTGCCGTCGCCCAGTTCGTGCCCGGTGCAGTAGTCGTTGCCGTGGACGACCAGCAGCGCCTTGTCGCCCTTCTCCCAGACGAACGGCGACGTGTACACGTCCGGCGACTCGGACCCCTTCCGCGAATCCGACGCGCGGTCGGCCTTCCACTTCTCCTTCCCGGTGGCCGCGTCGAAGGCGACGATCAGCTGCGCGCCGCGGTGCATCAGGGTGACGTACAGGACGCCCTTGTACAGCACCGGCGTCCAGTGCCCGCCGAATTGGATGGCGTACTTGCCGTACTCCCTCTGGGTGTCCACCTTCCACACCACGGTGCCGTCGAAGTCCAGGGCGGCCAGTGTGCCGTCGCCGACGAAGGCGTAGACCCGCTTGCCGTCGGTGCTGCACGACGCGGACGCATAGTTGCCTTCCTTCGCCTGGACGAACTTGTCCCCGCCGCCGACGGCCTTCTTCCACTTCTCCTTCCCGTCGGTGCCGAGGCACAGCACCACGAGGTCGGTGCCGTCGGCGGAGGTGAGAAAAATCTTGTCGCCCCAGACGCAGGGGGTGCTGGAGCCGGGGCCGGGCATCTTCGCCTTCCAGACCACGTTCTCGGTGTCGGACCACTTGTCCGGCAGCCCCTTCTCGGTCGAGTGGCCGTCGTTCTTGGGGCCGCGCCACTGCGGCCAGTTCTCGGCGGCGACGGTGGCCGCAAGGAGCAGGAGCAGGAGGACGGACGCGAGTCGGCGCATGGACATGCCTCGGTGGGGTGGGACTGTGAATGCTACCCGAACGCGGCGGGCGAAACAACGGGGGCAAGTGATGGAGTGGTGGCAGCGACGGCCGGCCCCGGCACGATTTTCCCCATTTCAGGCTGGACAGCCCGGCGAAGTTGTTTTACTTTGACATACGTCATTCATCACCGGAGCCACTCCGATGCCATTCCGCCTCACCGTCCGACGGGCTTTTACCCTCATCGAGCTCCTGGTCGTCATCGCCATCATCGCCATCCTGATCGGCCTGCTGTTGCCGGCCGTGCAGAAGGTCCGCGAGAGTGCGGCCCGCATGAAGTGCCAGAACAACCTGAAGCAGATCGGCCTGGCGCTGCACAACTACGAGGGCGCGTACCAGAAGTTCCCGTCCGGGTACGTGTCGCGGACGGCGTCCGTCAACGGCGACAACCTGGGGCCGGGGTGGGGGTGGGCGGCCCTGCTGCTGCCCTACGTCGAACAGGACAACCTGTACCGCAAGATCAACCCGGCGGTGGACCTCCTCGACCCGTACCACGCGGCCGTGCGGGTGACCGTCCTGCCCGGCTACCGCTGCCCGTCGGACGCGCCGACCGGGGGCGACACGTTTACCGCCGTCTCCGGGACCGGCACCCTCGGCCAACTGGCGTTCGCCAACTACGTCGCCTGCGGCGGCACCTTCGAGGTGTCCGGCTTCCCCGACACCAACACCGGCACCTTCCTGCGGAACTCGGCGTACCGCATGGCGGATCTGACCGACGGCACGTCGAACACCCTGTTCGTCACCGAGCGGTGGAGCAAGCGGTCGCCGATGACCACCTGGGTGGGGGCACCGACCGGGGCCGTCAACCCGCCGCTGAACCCGGCGCTGGACGACGAAGCCGCCCAGACGCTGGTGCTGATGCAGACCGGCGAGGCGGCCGAGGGGCGGACGCCGAACAACAAGCTGGACCACGTGGAGGACGCCAGCAGCCCGCACACCGGCGGGGTGAACGCCCTGTTCGGCGACGGCTCGGTGCGGTTCGTCCGCAACTCCATCGCCCCCGCGACCTGGACCGGCCTCGGCACCCGCGCCGGCGGCGAGGTGCTGGGCGACTATTAAGTAGGTCGCGGTCGAGACGGCATTTTGTAGGTCGTGGTCGAGACGGCCGAAGGCCGGAGAGGCCCGACGACGTGCCACCGTTCCCCCGATTGCGATACGCTAGTCGGGCCTCGTTCCCCTCCGGGGAACTCGACCGCGACCTACCCCAACCTGCCCCCCGCCGCACATGTCACTCCCATCCCGCCGCCTCGTTATCGTCATCGCCGCTGGCCTGCTCGTCGCGGGCGGGGCGCTGGCGGTCATCCTCCTCGCGCGCGGCAGCGAGCTGGCCACCCTGCGCGGGCACGACGGCGTCGTGCGGGCCGTGGCGTACTCGCCCGACGGAACCGTCCTCGCCTCCGCCGGCGACGACCGGACGGTTCGCCTGTGGGACGCCAAGACCTACCAGCCCCTCCACACCCTGACCGGGCACACGGGGAAGGTCCGCGCCCTCGCCTTCGCCCCGACGGGCAATTTGCTGGCCTCCGCCGGGCAGGATCACTTCGTCCGTTTGTGGGACTGGACCACCGGCACGGAAGCGACGACGTGGCACATCGGCCCGAAGGCCACCGAGTGCCTCGCCTTCTCGCCCGACGGCGGCACCCTGGCGGCGGCGGGCGTGGACAAGCTGGTCCGCACCTGGAGCGTGGCCGACCGCAAGCCACTCCGCACCCTGACCGGGCACACGAGGCACGTCCACGCGGTGGCGTTCAGCGGCGACGGCAACCGGGTGATCGCGGCCGGCGAGACGGGCACCATCCTGATCTGGGGGAAGACCGGCCCGACGCCGATTCAAACGCTCTCGGCCGGGCAGCACCACGTCAACGGCATGGCCGTTTCCCCGGACGGCGGGACACTCTTCGCCGCGACCGGGTCCGGCCTGCTCGCCTGGACGCTGCCCGCCGGCACGCCGAAGGACGTGGCGTTCGACGGGGCCGGGCTGGCGCGGGCGGTGGCGGTGACCGCGGACGGAACGCGGCTGGCTACCACCCACGAGGACCGCACGGTCAAGGTGTGGGACGCGGCGACGGGGAAACGGGCGGTCGAGTACCGGGGCCACCGCGACATCGGCACCGGCGTCGCCTTCGCCCCGGACGGCCGCACCCTGGCCACGGCCAACGCCGACGGCACGGTCAAAGTGTGGCCGGTGCCGGCGCGGTGAGCGTGGGGAAGCCGCCGGCCATCCAGGTGTGCCCGTGCCGCCTACTTCTTCTTCGGCTGCCGCAGGTTCGTCTCCGGCGGGTCCTGGTCGGGCACCTTCAACTCCGTCCGCAGGCGGGCCAACTCCGCTTCCAGTTCCTTCCGCGTGGCGGCGTACTTCGGGTCGTCGAATACGCTCGTCAATTCCTTCGGGTCGATCTTCCGGTCGAACAGTTCCCAGTAGTCGAACTCCGGCTCGTAGAACCGTACCAGCTTGTAGCGGTCGGTGACGACGCCGTAGTGTTTGGCCACGCTGTGCGGGCCGGGGTACTCGTAGTAGTGGTAGTAGAAGCTGGTCCGCCAGTCCTTCGGCGTCTCGCCCTTCAGCAGCGGGACGAAGCTCTTCCCCTGCACCTCGGCGGGCACCGGCACTCCGGCCGCTTCCAGCAGGGTCGGGGCGAAGTCGATGTTGCTGACGATCTTGTCCGTCGCGGTGCCCGGCTTGGTCACGCCCGGCCATTTCACCAGCAGCGGCGTCCGCAAGCTCTCCTCGAAGATCCACCGCTTGTCGAACCAGCCGTGCTCGCCGAGGTAGAACCCCTGGTCCGACGAGTACACCACGACGGTGTTCTCGCTCAGCCCTTCCTTGTCGAGGTAGTCCAGCACCCGGCCGACGCCTTCATCGACGGCCCGGATGCAGCCGAGGTAGTCGTGCAGGTAGCGGTTGTACCGCCAGCGGGTCAGCTCCTTGCCGGACAGGTTCGCCTTCTCGAACTCAGCGTTGCGGGGCTTGTAGTACTCGTCCCACTTCACCTTCTGCTCGTCGCTGATGCCGGGCGGGTAGACCAGTTTCGCGTCGAGTTTCGTGAACGTCTTCTCCAGCGTCATGTCCTGATTTTTCTCGGCCTTGCCGCGGCCGGCGTAGTCGTCGAACAGGGTGTCCGGCTCCGGGTACTTGCGGTCCTTGTCGTGGCCGAGGTGCCGCAGCGCCGGCGACCACTCGCGGTGCGGGGCCTTGTGCTGGCACATCAGCAGGAACGGCTTCGTCTTGTCGCGGTTTTTCATCCAGTCGATGCTGAAGTCGGTGATGAGGTCGGTCGTGTAGCCGTCGTGCTTCACCCGCCGGCCGTCCTTCACCATCGGCGGGTTGTAGTAGACGCCCTGGCCCGGCAGGATGTGCCAGTGGTCGAACCCGGTCGGGTCCGAACCGAGGTGCCACTTGCCGATGACGGCGGTCTGATAGCCGGCCTTCTGGAGCAGCTTCGGGAACGTGACCTGGCTGCCGTCGAACCGGCTGCGGGTGTTGTCGTAGAAGCCGTTGGCGTGCGAGTACTTGCCGGTCAGCACGCACGCCCGGCTCGGTCCGCAGATGCTGTTCGGAATCAGGCAGCGGTCGAACCGCACCCCGTCCTTGGCGATGCGGTCGATGTTCGGGGTGGCGTTCAGCTTCAGCGGATGGCCGTAGGCGCTGACCGCCTGGTAGGCGTGATCGTCGGAGAAAAGGAAGACGATGTTCGGCCGTTTGACGGGTTCCGCGGCGAGCGCGGGCACGGCCAACAGCAGGGCGAGGAACGAGACGCGCATGGCCCGCCTCCGGGGGAGAGGAGTAAGGGCCATTAACGTACACCAACCGGCCGGCGACGGGAAGTGTCGCCGGCCGGTTGGGAGTGGGAACGGAATGCCGAGGACAGGACTTGAACCTGCACACCCTTGCGAGTACCAGCACCTCAAGCTGGCGCGTCTGCCAGTTCCGCCACCTCGGCGTTTCGACAGTTGAAAAGTAGGGACCGGACGCGACTTCATCAAGGGCGATTTCCGCGGCGGGGCGACGGAAGTTCGGCGACTACCTGCGGAGCAAGTCTCCGGTGGCCCCGCACAACGCGAGTGATACTCTGATGGCCGCGTTGAATAATTCAACGTGGTTCCGCGGTGCTGGTGGTAGTGGCTTGGGGTGGAGTGCAATCGAAATGGCGTTATTTTTTCTTGCATCCGACGAACGTATTGTATGCGCTGTGCGCCCCGATCCAGTACCACACGTTCGCGCCATCGACGATGACGAAAATGGCCCGGTAACAGATGCTGACCCGCACCGACCAACTGCCGTCCCGGTGCGGGGTTTTCTTCTTGTCTTGTACGGGCTTTTTCTGAAACGACCCGTGAGAGGGGTCTTTCAGAAAAAGCTTGTAGCGGCTTTCCGCCAGTTTTTGGATGTCGTCGGGCAGGTCGCGGAGCATCTTGATGAATGCCTTCGTGACCCTGTTGGCGGTACCGAGACCGTGACCGGGGGGAGGCGGCGGGCTGGATGGCACCACGGCTTCACTCCTTCGGCCAATCGAAGGTTTCCCCGGCCCGGTGTGCCGCAATAGCTTCGGCTTCCGCTTCGCCTTGACATTCTTCGGACGGGTCGAGGATCGCCCTGACCTCCTCAGCAGTTCGCCGCAGTTCTTTGGCTCCGACTACGTCATGCTTCTTCGCCTCGAATTCGCCGGCCAGTTTGTCGAAGATCTCGGCGGGGATCAGCCATGCTTTCAAGATGACGGTCAAATTATCGTGGAGTTCGGGTTGGTAAGGCATCCCATCGCAGTACGCTTGGTGGATTTTAGTGTCCGTGTCGAACAGCCACTTCGTGGCTGTGAGAAGTACGCAGATCATGTCCTCAAGTTGGCCGCACTCTTCGGCCTCACGATGGTCCATGAACCACTGCTCGGCCTCCGCTTTCACATACTCGACTTTCCGTTCCGCGTACCCGACGTTGTTTCTGAAAGTGGTGGGGGTTCCCATGGGGTGGCTCTCCTGAGTGCCGTCCGCGAATCGGACGGGTAGTCTAGCCTAGAACGGGTCGGCGGCGGAAGACCAATTCCGTTACCGGCACCGCCGCTGCTCGCCTAGAACGGGTCGGCGGCGGAAGATCAATTCCTTTCGCCGCGACGACCGGACTCGGATGTGCGAGCGTTGTGTTGACACATCTAGTGTATCGGCCGTTCGCAAGGTGTCTGCAAGGCACTCTTCGGAATCGTGACTGGTTTTTTCAAAACTGGCGGCTCCACCGTCGGTTGCGGTAATTTGACAAATCTGACCCGACGACGAATTCCACTTGACGCCACCCGTCCCGGTAGGACTCCCGGCCGCAAGTCGGCAGCCATTCCGCCAAGTTTCAACCATCACAGTAGCACCTGCACGCCGACCACTTGCCCCAAAAGTCCCGAAGCTGCCTCAGAACTCCTCATTTGGGTAGGGTTCTGTTCCAAACCTTTCGTCAAAACACAATTGTCTATCAAAACACACTTTCGCTGTCTAACGATGTCTATTTGCCGCCAAAGTCGCTTGACATCAGTTCAAAAATTTGTCGCAAATCGAGTTTTTTTGCCCTGGGGCGGTTGACAAGTAGAGTGAACGCATGTATATTTCCCTCACAAGGCCGGAATGAGGAGTTGGCGGACTCCAACCCTCCCCTACCGGCCCTCCTTCCCGACGATCCCCACGCACCGACCGCTTACGACCCAGGAGGCGATCATGGAAAGCTGGCGCATGGTGTGGCGAGACGGTTTCGCCCCGGTTCTCTCGACCACCGGTCTCCTGTCCCTGCGGGACGCCCTCCGGGTGGACGACCCGCGACTGGTTCAGGGGGCGACCACCACTCCGCCGCCGCTGCTCTGCGTGCAGGACTGGCCGGTCGAGGCCTGCTGTGCCCTGGGCTACTGCGGCTGGCAGGGCGACCGCATGGACACCGTCGGCGAAGTGGAGGAGTTCTTCGCCAAGTGCTGCTTCGAGGCCGACGCCCGCCTGGGCGAGCCGGCCGCCTGCCGCTGGTTCCTCAACTGGTTCGACGACACGCCCCGCCCGGACATGCGGCGGGAGCTGCTGGCCGAAGTCGAACTGGCCCTCGCCGACCGACTGGACCTCGACCGCCCGGTGGTGCCGGCGACGGCCGAGCCGCTGACCGCCGAGCCGCTGCACAAGGCGGCCTTCGCCGCCGCGTGACGGGCGATCATTACTGTACACCGAACCATTACCCGAGCCAAACCGAAAACCGACGAAAAGGTGTCCCGCCATGATCCCCATCTGCAAGCACTGCCGGACGAACAAGGTGAACCGCCCGCGCGGGTTGTGCTGGAACTGCTACTACACGCCCGGCGTCAAGGACCAGCACCCCAGCGTCAGCAAGTACGCCCGCCGCGGCGAGGGCAACTTCAACGGCAACGCGCCGTTCGACGCGGAGCCGACGGCACACGCCCCCGGCACCGCCGAGAAGCTGGCGGTGATGGCCGACCGGGCCAAGCGGAAGCTGGCCCTGTGGCACCCGCTGGACGCCCAGTTCGACGGCGACCCGCGACCGCTGAGCGTGCTGCACCTGTCGCAGATGGCGATGGCGGGCTGAGGACAGGAATCAGGGGACAGGAAGCAAGACGAAATCATTCCCATGCGTCTCCTGGTCTCCTGATTCTTGTCCCCTGATTCCTGATTCCTGATCCAGGTCCGGGCCGCGTCAACCGTCGGCCGGACCCGCGCGGCGGGGGCTGGAAGCGGCCCCCGCCGTTTTTTCACGCGCCCGGCTGGCGCGACTGTCGCGGTCGCAGCGGCCGGCGGGTGGCACAAGTCGGCGGTCAGTCGTGCCGCGTGGACGGGTCGAACCGTTCGTAGGTCACTGGCCGGCCGGCCGCCGCAGTTTTCCGACACCGCCGGCGACCGGGAATGTCATTCGTGACGTATGGTTGCGGCAGATTTTGCGAACCGCGAGTGGCGTACACCGGAGGGATGCCCAATGCTCGTCCTGAGTCGGAAACTGGGGGAGAAGATCTTCATCGGCGACAACATCTGCATCACCGTGGTGGACATCGACCGGGGGAAGATTCGGCTCGGCATCGAGGCCCCGCGCGAGGTGGCCATTTACCGCCAGGAGCTGCTTCCGCTCGGCCAACAGGTCGGGATGATGCCGCCCCCGCAGCAGAAATTGCCGTCCGCCGGCTGACCGCCCGTCCGTGCCGGTTCGCACCCCGCCCGTCGCCGCTTCTCCCCGCGGCGCGGGCGGTTGTCGTTTGCACGTGTCGCCCGTCCGCGGACTCCGACTTCGTTCACCCGCCGTGCCGGTGGCGGCGATCAGGGCGATCAGGGCCGGCGCGTCGGCCGGGTCTGGGATTGTCGGCCTCGTGCCCGATCCGAGATCGTCCTGCGGTGGAGGATCGCACCTCCGAAGGAGTCCATCATGGCGGTGCTGAGGGACAAGCCGTACGCCGGGATGAACTTCCTCGTGGATTTCGGGGACGGCGACGCGGCCGGCCCGGAGTCGGGGTTGATCGAAGTCGTCTTTCCCGACGCGCGGATTCAAATGCTGGAATACCGCAACGGCAACGAGAAAGGCAACGAGGCCAGACTGATCCCGTCCGTCACGCGGTACGGCGGTCTGGTTCTGCGGCGCGGGGCGACCGGTTCGCTGCGGTGGTACCAGTGGTGGAACGAGGCGCGGAACGGCTCCCCCGCCGTCGCCCGAACCGTCGTCGTGCAACTCCTCGGCGAGGACCGCAGCGACGTCGTCCTCGCCTGGAAGTTCCTCCGGGCCGTCCCGGCGAGTTACCAGTTCGAGCCGCTGAACGCGCTCGGGGCGGCGGTGCTGATCGAGCGGCTCGAACTGGCGTTCGAGCGGATGGAGGTGGAGTGACCGCGCCGTCGCCGACGGGGTCACTTCTTCTTCAATCGTTCCAGGGCTTCCTTCGCGGCGACGGTGGGGCCGGCGTCGGCGTGCCCGGTGGCCATCGCCTCCAGCGCCTTGACGGCCTCAGCGGTGCCGAGGTGTTCGAGCAGCATGACCCCGCGGGTGGCCTGCGTCCACGGGGGCACGCTCAGTTCGGCCACCGTTTCCGTGACCGCCATGGCGATGTTCCGCCCGTCCACGAACGTCTTGAACCCGGCCGGTTTGTTCGGCATCTCGACGACGTTCACGTTCGGCGGGAACTTCCACTTGGCGTTCGCCGGGTTGCGGCCGGGAAAGCGGAGGGCGAGGGTACACCAGGCGTAGCTGTCCAGCCCGCCGTGCGTCAGGGCCGCCAGCACCCGCTGCCGGTGGATTCCCTCCGGCAGGCCGGCCATCGCGGCTTCCAGGGTGACGCCAAGCCGCAGGTCGAAGTAGTGCGTTTCCTCGAGCGCCGCCTTCGCCACCTCCTCGGTTTCGCTGCCCAGGTCGGCGATCAGTTTGAGCGCCCGCTCCTCGGTCAGCTTGAGCGGCTTCAACTGACCGGCGACGAACGCCACCACCTCGGCCTTCGGCCGCGCGGTGAACTCCAAGAGCGCCCGCGAGCTGTCCGCTTCATTCCGAGCGAGCATCTTCCACAGCTCGTCCAGCTTCTTGCCCTTCACCGCCGGCGCGTCCTTCGGCACCGGGGCGGCGTGCGCCAGCGGCAGACCCGGCCCGCCGCCCGTCGGCAACAGCAGCCCGGCCACTCCCGCCACGGCCGTGGCCAGCACCGCCAGCAGCTTTCCACGCGAAACGCCCATGACTACGACTCCCGGAAGGAGGGACAGGACGGACGCCGGAACCGACGCCCCTTTGAAACCCAGGGTGATTGCCCGCGCGACGGCCGCCGAAGCTGGGACCGCCCCCGCGCCGACGGCCCCGACCGCTACCGCCGCACCGATGCCCCGCGCCGCCAGCCGGTCGAGCAACCGCTGCTTCGCCCGACTCAGGCGCGAGGAGAACGTGCCCCACGGCAGGCCGAGCCGCTCCGCCGCCGCCGTGGGAGCAATCCCCTCCAGGCAGCACAGCACGAATGCCACCCGCTGCGCCTCGGGCAACCGGTTCACCTCCTCGTGAACGGCCGCCGCCGCCGCGTCCCAGGCGGAATCCGCCACGGGCCGCGAGCCTTCGGGGACGGCGGATGTCCGCTCGCGTTTCGTGCGACGGGCGGCGGCGCGGCGGGCGTTCAGGCAGACGCGGTGCGCGACGGCGTGCAGCCACGGGCCGAGGCGGTCGGTGTCGCGGACGGACTTGGCCGACTTCGCCAGCGCCAGGAACGTGGCCTGGAACGCATCGTCCGCATCGGCCTCGTTGCCGAGCAGGTTGCGGCACTGCCCCCAGACCAGCCGGGCGTACCGGCGGACCAACTCGGCGAACGCGGTCTGATCGCCGGCCGAGACGAACCGGCCGAGCAGGTCGGCGTCGGGCGTACCGACCTCCGCGCCGGCGTGTCGGATGAGTGCGAGCAGTTGCGACCGGGCCACGGCGATCTCCCCATGCGGTTCCGGGAGTCAGACACCGGCGGAGCCGAGATGCTGCACGGGGAGGGGAATTCCCTCGGTCCCGGCGATCCCTCGCAGTCGCGGCTCGTCGGGAGTCGCGCCGCCTCAATAACGGAATGGCGGTGTCGAGCGCACCCTTACCCGCCGCGCCGCCTTGCCAGTCGTGCGGCCGGCGTTATGATGTCGGCTTCCGAATTTCCGAAACGCGACTTGCGCGGGACTCTCCCGGGAGCGACTCATGGCGACCCGACGACGGGGCACGGGGCGGCGAAAAGTGGGCCGGAAGAAGCGACGAATGCGGGCCAAGATCCGCCACCGCAAGTAAACCCCGCGCGGCCGCACGCCGGGGGAGTCGGTCAGCTTTCCCGCCGGCGGTCGTCCGATCTGGTGTATCGGTTGGTCCGTTCGCCGGCAGGGAAAGGTGTCCATGCGCGCCGTCGCCGCCACGCTTCTGGTCGTCGGGTTCGGTCTGTCGGCGTCCGCCGACGATCCCCGCACGTTGGCGTCCCGGCTCGCCCACCCGAATTACCACGACCGCGAAACCGCGACCAAACAACTCATTGCCGTCGGCGTGCCGGCCCTCCCCGCGCTGGAGGAAGTCCGCCGGAGCGGGTCGCCCGAAGCCGTCCGCCGGGCCACGACCGTTCTGTTCGCCATCCGCTCGGCCGAGGACTCGCGGCAGGCCGTCGCCGCGAAATCGGTCTCGTTGAACTTCCAAGGCAAACCGCTCTCCGTCGCCGTCGCCGAGCTGCGACACCGGACGGGGGTCAACCTCGTCCTTGACCCGAAGGCCGTCGCCGACCCGACCCGCACGGTCTCGGTGAAGACCGGCGACCTGCCGCCGTGGCAGGCGGTGGAGGCGTTCCGCGCCGCCGCCGGGTTATGCGAGGTCTTCCAGACAGATCCTCAACCCGCCAACGGCCTCAGCACTACCTACTCGTCCATCGACTCCCGCTACCCGATTCGCACCCTCTCGACGGCTCGGCCGTCCGACGTGGCGGTGGTCTGGCGGGACGGCACCGACGCCGTTCGACCGTCCGATTGCTCCACCGGCGTGCGGGTGCTGGTCGTGGGGAACGCCAGCCACGACCGGGTGAGCGGCGAAGTCACGTTCCTGCTCGACGTGACGCCGACGGCCGGGCTGAACTGGCAGCGGACGGCCGAGGTCCGCATCGGCCGCGTCGAATCCGCCGCCGGTCGTCGGCTCGAACCAGTCGTCCGCCACGAACCGGTGGTCGTTCGATTCCACTCATCCGGCCGACCGTTGCTCGACGCGTTCGATGAGGTCGTTCCCACGAGACCTGATCGCCCGAGTTCCACCCGCGCCTTTCCGGTCACGCTCGCCGCCGCCCGCGCGGTCACGAGATTGAAGGTGCTGGAAGGTGTCGTGTGCGGGGACGTTCACCGCGCCAGCCAGCCGCTGCTGGAGATCGACGACCTGCCCGCCGCCGTCGGCAAGACGTTCGACGGGCCGCTCGGCAGCACGCTGACGGTGGTGGCGTTGAATCCCGGCCGCGTCGCCGACACCACCGACGTGGTCGTCCGCTGCACCTCGTTCATCCCGTCGATACTGCGGATGAAGGGGATGGCGAATGTCGGCGAAATCATCGACGTGGCGTTCACCCACACGGTCGGCGGGCGGATGAAACTGTACGACGGCGGCGGGGCGGAACTGCCGCGGCCGACCCGCGTCGGCACCGCCGCCACCGGCGACGGCACCCGCGAGACCCACACCTTCACCCTCACCTTTCCGCGCACCGACTCCGGTGCCCCGAAGCCGGCCAAGCTGGTCGTCCTCGGCACCAAGGTGGTCGCCGTCCGCGTCCCCTTCAAGTTGGAACACGTCGAGTTGAAGTGAAGTCCGTCCGATGTCGCGGTGATCAAGAAGGCGTATTGAGGCTTAACGCATGAAGCTGCGCGACGACACGTGGGAACGGATGTTCCGAGCCGTCCAACGTGTCGAACACCGGCTGTTGACGACGACATCCGCCCTCGAAGCGGCGGGAATCGCCTACGCGGTCATCGGTGACAACGCGGTCGCATTCTGGGTGGCGACGGTGGACGAAGGCGCGACCCGCAACACGCCGGAGGTGAACGTCCTCGTCCGCCGCGAGAACTGGGGCACGGTTGCCGATGCGATGACGGCGGCCGGCTTCGACCACCGCATCGTGAAGGGAGTCAACGGCTTCGTGGATCGACCGGACGGCAGCGATCGCAGCGGAATCTACTACTGGTTCGCCGGGGAGCGCGTCCGCGAATCGGACGTGTTGCCGATGCCGGAGTTGACCGAAGCCGTGCAGGGAAGCCGCTTCAAGGTGATTTCGTTGGAAGCGCTGGTCCGGATGAAGTTGACCTCCTTCCGCCGCAAGGATCAAGTTCACCTTCAGGACCTGCTACGGCAAGGCCTGATCGACGACACCTGGCCGGCGCGGTTCCCGGACGCGCTGGCGGAGCGGCTGCGGGAAATCCTCGCCGACCCGGAGGGGTAAATCGTCGCGGCGAGCGAAGCGAGCCTGCGGAGCCGTGCGGCAGTTGCGGATTCCGCAGGCTCGCTTCACTCGCCGCGACGACGGATTCGGTCTCACCCGAAGGTGAGGTGCGAGCCGCCGATGCCGCCGCGCAGGTTCGGGTTGAACGGCCGGTTGGCTGCCCGCTCGGCCGACGCCGCCTTCTCCGCGTCCGCCTCGGCCTGCTCCTCCTCGAACACCACTCCGTCGGCCTCGGCCTTCAACGACTTCAGCGACAGGCCGATCTTGCGGGCTTCTGCGTCGAAGGTCAGCACCTGCACCGTCACCGCCTGCCCCTCCGTCACCACGTCCCGCACCCGCCGCACCCGCTCGGTGGACAGCTCCGAGATGTGGATCAGCCCCTCGATGCCGGGGGTCAGTTCGACGAACGCGCCGAACTCGGCGATGCGGGTGACGGTGCCGGTCAGCCGCGCTCCCGGCCTGGCGGTCTGCCCGAAGAGGTCCCACGGGTTGGCCAGCAGTTGCTTGAGGCTGAGCGAGATCTTGCGGGTCTCGAAGTCCACCCGGCGGACGGTCACTTCCACCTTCTGGCCGATGGCCAGGATTTCGCTGGGGTGGGTGATCCGCTTCCAGCTCATCTCGGACACCGGGATCATGCCGTCCGCGCCGTCCAGGTCCACGAACGCGCCGAAGTCCTTCACCGACCGCACGATGCCGGTGCGGGTCTGCCCGGCTTCGATGCCCTGCCAGAACGCCACCGCCTTCACCGCCTTCTCCCGCTCCAGGATGTTCCGGCGGGAGACGATCATGTTCTTCTCCGCCTTCTCCAGCTCGATGATCTCGCACTTCATGGTCTGGCCGATGAACTGCTCCAGGTTCTCCACCCGGTACATGTCGATCTGGCTGACCGGCATGAACCCCGCGAGCGCGCCGACCGCGACCGTCAGCCCGGTGCCGTTCTTGTTCACGCCGGTGACGCGGGCCTCGACGATCATGTGCGGGGCGACACTGTTCCAGTCACCCACCGCCTGTGCCGCGCCCTCGCGGTTGAGCAGGCACAGCCCGTTGGCCCCGTCGAACCGCTCGTAGACGAACTCGATCACGTCGCCGACCTTCGGCGGGTTCCCCTCGAACTGGATCTTCGGGATCAGCCCCTGGGTGCGGTTGCCGGGGATGTCCACGAAGATGTCGTTGCCGGAGATGCTGACCACCGTGCCCGTCTGCTTGCCGCCCGGCTGCGCCGACGACTTCGGCGCTCGCTGCTCCTCCTGCGCGCCGAGGCTGCCGCTCACGTCCATGCCGGCCAGCGCCGCTTCCATCTCGTCCTCGATGGACTGGTCGAGCATCCGCTTGTTCGGCTTGATCGGCGCGAAGTCCTGGCGGTCGAGCTGCCGGGGCGGCGCGCCGTCGTCGCGGGGCCGCTCGCCGCGCGGGAACGGCCGACCGCCGGCACTGCTCCCACCACCAAGGGCGGGTCGGGGGCCGGCCGGGCGCGGCGGCGGCATGCGCGGGCCGCCACCCTGCGGGGCCTGTGGTGCGGGCGGCGAGACGGGGGCCGGGGCCGGAGGAGTCTGGGCGGGCGTCGGGGTGGGCGTGTCCATCGCGTTCGTCCTGCTAGGATGTCGAGACTGTAGAGTTTAGCGGCCGGTTCCCCCGCGACAACGGAAGATGACTCCCTCACCGCCCCCGCCGACCGTCCTCCGCGCCGCCGCCGGGTGGCTCGTCGGCCTGTTCGCGGTGTGGCAACTCGTGTTCCCGGTGCTGGCGAACGTCCTCGAATTCGTGCCCATCCGCCCGACCGCCGGGGATCAAAACCCGCCGCTCGAAAGCACGCAGCGGTGGGGCCGGTTCACGTCGAACGACACCCTGCAATCGTCCGTGGAAGGCGTCGGCTACGGCGTGGCGTGGTACGCGCAGCTCACCGGCCAGGAACACGGGTGGGACATGTTCACCCCCGGTTTCCCGCCCGATACCGTCGTCCCGTTCGCCGAACTGGATTTCTTCGACGGCCGCACGGTGCGCGTCCATTCGCGGTTCGATCCGGTCGCGAACCCGCAGCCGTGGATGCGAATGCCGTTCGTCTATGACCGCGAGTTCAACGGCGAGGCCAACCTGTTCATGCTCGCCTGGCACTTCGACCCGAAGTTGCCCGCCGACCACCCCCGCCAGCCCGACCTGCCGCGGAAGGTGCGGGAGAACGAGGAGCTACTAACGCGGTGGCTGAAGTACCAGCGGCGGAGGTACGGCGACGCGACCGAGGTGCGGCTGATGCTCCGCTACCTGCCGATGGCCAAACCGGGCGAACCGGTGGATATCGCCTTCGCCCGCTGGCGACCGGGTGTGATCCCGGCCCAGGGCAAGTTGGCGGTCGAAGCCTTCGACCCGAGGGCGAAGCGATTCGTGACGCTGGACGGGTGGGACGACCCATGATCCAGCCTCGGTTCCCGTGGCCGTTCTCGCGGTGGCGGTGGCTGACCCACCCGATCCCCGTCGAGCGCCTTGCGGCGGTGCGGATCGCCACGGCCGTCTCGCTGCTCTTCGACCTGCTCTTCGGCTGCCTGCCGTCGTTCCACCTGCTTTTCACCGCCGAAGGGCTTGGCGGGCGCGACGCCTATCCGCTCCGCTTCCGCGACGGCACGCTGTACTGGTCGCTGCTGAAGTGGCTGCCGGACGCCTGGGGGCCGCACGCGCTGATGGCCGTGTGGCTCGCGGCGGCAGTGGCGATGCTCGTCGGGTATCGGGTATTCCTGACGGCACTGGTGTGCTGGGCGTGCGCGGTGTCGTTCTGGAACATCCAGCCGTGGGTGTGCAACGGGGGCGACCAACTGCGGAACGCGCTGCTGCTGACGGTGGCGTGCATCGGACTCGCCCCATCGTCGCCGCGACCAACGGGAGCGTGCGCTCCGGCCTGGCCCGTCCGCGTCATGCTGGTGCAAATGTGCTGCATGTACTTCTTCAGCGCGCTGTACAAGCTGCGGTGGGCCGAGTGGCGGGACGGGTCGGCCATGTACTACGTCAACCACAACCGGGCGTGGTCCATGTGCCCGGACCTGACCGCCGCGCTGCCGGTGTGGCTGCACGTCTTCAGCACCTGGCTGACGCTGGCCTGGGAGTTGAGCTTCCCCGTGCTCGTCTGCTTCCGCCGAAGCCGGCGGTGGGTGCTGTGGCTCGGCGCGGGGTTCCATGTCGCCACGCTGTTCATCCTGGAGGTGGGCAGCTTCGCCACGTACTCGCTGGTGTACTACGTCCCGTTCGTCCCGTGGGAGCGGTGGCGCAGGTCGATAGGATGACGCCTTGTAGGGGCACCCCTTGTGGGTGCCCTGGATCGGAAGAGGTCACCCACAAGGGGTGCCCCTACAAGGCAAACCGCATGTTCCGCGTCGGCTCCGGGCACGACACGCACCGGCTCGAACCCGGCTACCCGCTCATCCTCGGCGGGGTGCGCCTCGACTACCCGAAAGGGCTGGTCGGGCACTCGGACGCCGACGCGGTGCTGCACGCCGTCACCGACGCGCTGCTCGGGGCCGTCGGCCTCGGCGACATCGGCGACGCCTACCCGGACACCGACCCGCAGTGGAAAGGGGCCGACAGCCGCCTGTTTTTGACCGAAACGGTTGCCAAACTGAGCCGACTCGGTTGGACGGTGGTCAACGTGGATGTCACCGTCTTCGCCCAGGAGCCGAAGCTCGGCCCGGTGAAGGCGGCCATCCGCGACAACTTGGCCGAACTGCTCGGCGTGCCTCCCGACCGGGTGAACGTAAAGGCCAAGACCGGCGAGCGGGTCGGGCACATCGGCCGCGGCGAGGCCATCGGCTGCCACGCGGTGGTGCTGGTCGGCGAGCGTTGAGTCGAGGGCGGAGAGCGCCGAGCGTTCGGCCGCGAGCGGCACACCCCATCCGGATTGTCGGGTCAACTTCATCCCAACCGGACTTCGCTCGCGGCTCGTCGCAAACTGCCCCTCTCTCCCGCTTTCCCGCCAGGACTGGATCATGCGGTGAGGGTGGACGGCGCAGCCGTTCGGGTGAGACCGTCCCGCCGAAGGTGCCGGAAACAATCGGCGCGGCTCCGCAGCCGTGTCTTGCCGTCGGCCGCGCGGTTCGTCACCATAGGAGGTGCCCCGCAACACCCCGCCGGGGTGGTTCGCGTTCCCCCATCGAGGTTCCGCCGATGCGTCTCTCCCGCCTGGCCCTGCCCCTCCTGCTCGCCGTCGCCTCCCCCGCCCTGGCCGACGACACCGCCGACTTCCTCAAGCCCGACAACTGGGAAGGGCTGACGGACATCTGGACCGTGAAGGACGGCACCGTCGTCGGCAACACCGGCAAGGACGGCATCAAGTTCAACACCTTCCTGTGCAGCAAGGAGAAGTACGCCGACTTCGAGATGACCTTCCAGGTGCAACTGAAGAACGGCGTCGGCAACAGTGGGGTGCAGATCCGCAGCAAGATCGAGGAGAAGGACAAGTTCGTGGTCGGCGGGCCGCAGTGCGACGTGGGCCAGCAGTACTGGGGCAGCCTGTACGGCGAGCGGTTCGGCGGCATGATGAAGGCGGCCCCGCCGGAGCTGGTGAAGAAGGTGGTGAAGGAGAAGGAGTTCAACGACTACAGCATCCGCAGCGTCGGCAAGAAGGTGACCATCAAGGTGAACGGCGAGACGACGGTGGACGAGGAGTTCGCCAAGATGCCGGCCGACGGCATCATCGCCCTCCAGGTGCACGCCGGCCCCGGCATGGAAGTCACCTTCAAGAACATCAAGTTCGCCAAGATCGCGGCCAAGTGAAGGCGTCACGGGCCGCGACCGCCGGG
>JAYTTN010000430.1:0-5478 GCA_043745295.1 Fimbriiglobus sp.
TGGCCCGAACTGGTGCCCGGCTTCCCGGCGGGGCTGAAGCTCGAAGACCTGCCGGCCCGGTTCGCCGCCACCGAAGCCGAGTGGAACGCCTACCATGCCAAACTCGACGACGCGGAGTTGGCACGGGAGTTCGAGTACACGTTCATCGACGGCAGCCGGTATCGGTGGGTGGTGGAAGGCGCGCTGACCACCCTCTTCGGCCACGCCCAGTACCACCGCGGACAGGTCGTCACCTACGTCCACCTGCTCGGCGGCACGACGGCGGACACCGACTACGTGTTCTTCAGCAAGCCGACGAAGCTGGGGTGAGAACGAGCCTCCCGGCGACGACAGCCGCTGACGGAGTCGGTGCAACTCTACGTCTGGCAAGGCCGGCACCACCTCGGCCAACTGAAGTGGCTGCGCGAGTATCATGACTGGTGATCGCCCCAACGCGGACACTCCGGAGTTCCCCCATGCAGTGGTTGCGCGACGCCGGCTGGCTGGTGGCATTGGGCATCGGGATCGTGTTCATCGCGATGCGCCCGGAGCGAAAGCCGCTGCCCGACCCGAAAGACACGACGGCCCTGATCGAGAAACACAAGGCGGAGTTCGCGGAGAGGCAGGCCTCCCGCGAGAAGGAGATCGCCAAGATCAAGACCGACGGCACGCTGAGCCAGTTGCGGCTGGTCGGGAAGACGTATCGCGGCCATCTGCTCTCGGCGAAAATGCCACCAACGGAAGCCGACATGACGGAGTTGACGGACATCTGGCGGTCGAGTCGGGACGACAAGCCGTTCGTCATCGTGTGGGGCGTGGACCCGGCGAAGCTGCCCGACGGCGGGGCCGGCCATGTTCTAGCCTGGGAGCAGACGGCGGACGCGGCCGGCAACCGCTGCGTGCTGCTGGCCGACGGCAAGACGGCGAAGGCGATTCCCGACGCCGAGTTCCAGAAGTTGCCGAAGGCGAAGTGACCCTGCCAAACTCACGGAGTCGCTGATGGAGACCGCCGGACTGATTCTGCTCGGGTCGGTGGTCGGGTATCTGGCGACGGTCCACGCCGACTTCCTCATCCACCGCAACGTCTGGCACGGCCGCTGGCGGGTCGTCCACCGCGGGCCGCTGCGGTGGCTGCTGTACCCGCACTACGTCCACCACTGGAAGGCGCATCACCGGCACGCCCACTTCGATAAAGACGTGCTGGAGCGCGGCGACTACGTCCCCGCCGAGTCGCACCAACTCGTCGAAGGTAAGTACCCGGCGGAGTGGCACATCAGGTACGGGCTGCGCTGCACCCTGCACGGCATCACCATCAAAGGGCTGGAGTGCGTCAGCCATTACCTGCTGGTCTACCTCGTCACGCCGCAGCCGTACATCGCGGCGCTGGTGTGGCTGCTATTGGGACCAGAGGCGGGCATCCCGGCGCTCGTGATGCCGGGGTGCGCGGTGTTCACGCAGATCATGCACCGTTACTACCACATGTCGGCGGACGCCCGCCAGACACGCACCCCGCGATGGATCGGCTGGGCGATCCGCTCCCGCGAGTTCACCCGGCTGGCCGACGAACACCACAAGCACCACTACGAGCCGAAGTTCAAGGACGACTACTACGGCGTGCTGCCCTTCGGCAATCGGCTGTTGCGGCCGCTGCTGGGGAAAAATTGATGGGAGTGTCGCGGTTCCTGAAGTCGCCGCGAAGACTCCTCGCGGCGACTTCAGGAGCCGCGCCGGTCGGGTCAGTTCTTCCCCAGCACCGAGTCCACCACCCGGCACCCGCGGATGGCGATCACTTTTCCAGTCGCGCGAGTGCGGCCGTCGCCTCCGCTCCCAGGACGGCCGAACCGGACTTCCCCCAGCGGGTCAGCGTCTCTCGGGCGGACGGGGTGCCGATCCACTCCACCGCCTCCACCGCGCGGGTCAGGCGAAGCCGGTCGGCGGTCGGTTCGGCCGCCGCCGCGACGAGCCGGTTCAGCCGCCGCTGCTCCTCCGCCGCACACGGCCGGGCGAGCCGCGCGCGCACGGCCGGCAGCACGTCATCCAGGTTCGCCAGCAACTCGGCGGAGGCCGCTTCGCGGGTGTCGAAGTCGCGGTCGCCCAGTCCGGTCAGGAGTTTGGCGACACGATCCGCCGGGAGCCGCTTGCGGTCGTCGATCTTCGCCTCCAGGAGCTTCAGGGCGACCTCCGGGTAGCGGGCCAGGATGCGGACGGCGGTGAACGCCGCCGCGGTATCGCCGGCCAGGTCGGCCCAGAGTTTGTCCCGGCGCGCCGCGTCGGGCGCGGAACCGGGCAAGAGCGTCCCGGCCACGTCCCACAGGAGCGCGTCGTCCGAACTTTTCGCGGCCAACTGCCGGCCGTCCGGCGAGAACGCGAGAGCGGTCAACGCGTGCCGCTGGCCGCGGAATCGGTGGCGCGGTCGGCCGCTCGCCACCTCCAACAGCTCGATGTCACCGTTCCAATCGTTCGTGACTGCGACGGTGCGGCCGCACGGCGACAGGGCGATGGCCCGGACGTTCAGGGGCCGGACGAACTCCGCCAGCACCCGGCCGGTCGTCGGCTCCCCGACCAGCACCCGGCCGTAGTTTCCCGGCGTGCGGTCGAAGCCGATCCCACCGACACACACGAACCGCCCGTCGAGCGACCAGCCAGTCGCCATGGCCCGCCACTTCCGGCCGAACTCCGCCAGCGGCTTGCGGGACTTCAAATCGAACGAGTCCAGTGCCCAGAACTCTTGTTGGGCCTGGCCGCTGCCACGGAGCAAGGCGACACGACTACCGCTCGGGGCCGGGTACAGGCTCCGGTTGCCGTCCGACGTGTCGTTCCGCTGCGGCACCGAGAGCGCGAACGGTTTGCCGTCGCCGGTCAGCGGCCACGCCGTCAGTTGTCCCGCGCCGCCCCGCTGTTGGAACTGGTAGCCGACCGCGAGGAGGAAGTGGTTGTCGGCGGTGAATGCGACCTCCGCCAGATTCGCCAGCGGGACATCGGCCAGACGACGCGGGCCGTTCGGAACTCCGACCCGCCACACCGTCGCGGCGACGGTGGGTGGGATCGCCTTCTCCCCCGAGGGTGTCACGTCGGCCGCCAGCGTCCCGTCGGGCGACACGACGCGAGCGGGGCGGTCGTTGTAGACCGCGACCGGCCAGCCGCCGGGCGGTCGCGCGTTCGGCGGCAGGACCGCGCCGGTCGTGGTATCCCAACCCAGTCGCGCAACAGTTTCCGGAACGACCGGCTCCATCGACGGGAAGTGGTACTCGGCTCGCACGTTCGTGTAAAAAATGACGGACTTGCCGTCCGCCGACAGTTTGTAGTCTTCCTCGTTTCCGTTCCCATTGCCGGAAAGGGGCCACTTCCGCCGGGGCAGCTCCTTGCCGGTGCGGGTGTCGAACACCTGGCACGTCGCCCGGTCCCGGAACGAGACGAACACCGTGCGGCCGTCCGGGTGGAACGTGTGCTGGCCATCGACGTACTCGCGGTTCTCCAACAGGGCGTTCACGGTCTGCTTGCCCGTGGACGTGTCCCAGCACCAGAGCGCGCAGCGGTCCGGGTCCGCCAGCGGCGGGTACGCCATGACCGCGAACGTCCGCCCGTCCCGACTGATCTGCTTCCACCACAGCTTTCGCGTGTGTTCCTCGGACATCGCGGCCAGCAGTTTCTGGGTGCCGTCCGTGAGGTCGAGCGAGCGCAGTTCCCATCGCTCCGCTCCGGCCACTCCGGCCGGCGGGCTGACCCGCACGCAGGCCACCGCGAACCGCCCGGCCGGGTCCACCACCGCCTGATCCCGGTACTCGTTCTCCGCGATGGCCGGGCCGATCTTCCGCGGCGCTTTGTCCCCCGGCTTCCACGCGAACAAGTCGTGGCTGAAGTCTTGCGTGACGACGCGGCCGTCCGCGTTCACGGACTCCACTCGATCCGTCCGCTCCGCGACCGGTTCGTCCGAGAGGACTTTGCCATCGGCGACGGCGACGCGGATCAGGCGGAGCTGGTTGAACGGCTGTCGCGGCGGGGTGTTCGTGGCGGCGATCCAGACCGAGTTACCGTCGGCGTGGGCGGCCAGCTTGTGCGGGTAAAAATCGACATCCCGCCACCGCCACCTCGGCTTCCCGGTGCCGGTATCCCAGGCGGCGATCTCGTAGCGGAAGAGTTCGCCGGCCGCGGCGACCACCGTTCTTTGGGCCGGGAGTTCGGCCCACGCGACCCACCGGCCGCTCCGGAACTTGGCCGAGCCGAGCCGCTGGAGCGCGTCGGCCGGCAGTCGGAACCCGTCGGCGTCCGCGCGGGGTGGGGCGATGGACACCACCGATGTCGCCGCGATCAAGGCCAGGATCATGTCCGCTCCCTCCGGGAACACTGGATCGTCCCATAGCTTAGGCGGTTACACCTTGCCCAGCACCAGATCGACCACCCAGCAGCCGCGGACGTGTTCGCCCGGCTCGCGGCTGTGGGCGAGGATGTCCGGGTGTTCGCACCCGGCGTCTTGTAGGGCGTCGGCCAGGATCGGCATCCTGTCGAACGCCCGCTCCTCGTAGATCCCCCGCGCGATCCCAACGGCCGCTTCGGTGCGCCACGCGGGATCGAAGGCGACCGGCCGGAACGGGTTGCCGAAGATGTCGCGGAGGAGGGCGGATTGCCTGACTTCCGGAACAGCAGCACTCTCCAATTCCATCTCAGTCAGGTAGTGACAGCACAAACCTACATCGTCATATCTGATTGCAAACAGAACACCAGAATATTCCGTAGATGCCTCATCGGCCGCTGTCCACTTCGTGAAGAGTAATTCTGGGTTTGCGTTACCATCAGCATATTCTTCGAGCATCGCGAATGCCTCCGTGTATTCGCTCGGCAGCATGTGCCAGACCCGATGAAGGCAGGCGGAGAAGAACAGTGCCTTCTTCCGCTCGCCGTCTCCCCAGTTGGACGGCTCCGCATCGGGATACCTGCTGCCGACAAGTGCTACAAGCATCTGCTCGATGTCAGCGGACGCAAACCACTCTTCTTCCGTCATCGCCGTTCCTCCTTGTCCCCGGTTCGATCCCTCAGCACTTTACCAGCATCCGCCACCCTCTGGGAGTGCCCCATGAATCCGCCAGCCGAGCCGTACAACGCCATTCAGGTCGTCATGATGCCCCGCGACACGAACCCGCACGGCACGATTTTTGGGGGAGTCATCCTCAGCTACCTCGACATGGCCGGCAGCATCGCCGCCCGCCGCGAGGTGGTGCTGCGCGGCGGGGTGACGAACGCCGCGTTCGTCACCGTGGCCATGAACAAGGTGGAGTTCAAGCACCCGGTGATGGTCGGCGACGTGGTCAAGTTCCTGGTGCGGGTCGTCCGCATCGGCCGCACGTCGGTGACGACGCACATCGACGTGATCGCCGAGCGCGGCACGGAGCTGATCCCCGTGACGGAAGCCGAGGTGGTGTACGTCGGCGTCGATGCCACGGTCCCGGTGGCGGAGCGGAAACCGATCCCGCTGATGCCGTGATCCCTCTTGGCGAGCGGGGG
>JAYTTN010000431.1:0-5450 GCA_043745295.1 Fimbriiglobus sp.
CGTGCCTTCCACTTCGGAAGGCACGCCGCCGTTCTTTGACACGCCTCCCTCTCCGGGGTTCCCGCCGTGATGTCCCGCGCTTCTTCTCGCCTTCCGAAACTGGTTGCCGTCACACTCGTCCTGTCGTTCGTCGCGGGTTGCGGCGGCCCGACCCCGGTTCCCCTCTCGGGGAAAGTCGTTCTCCCGTCCGGGGTCAAGCTCGCCGACACCGACAGCGTGACCGTCGTCTTCGTGCCCGAAGAGGGCGATCAAAGCAAGGGCGAGAACGCCACCCTGTCGCCCAAGGATCTGTCTTTTAGCGCGAAGGTCGTGCCGGGCAAGTACAAGATCGCGGTCAACGTCCAGATTTACCCCGGTTCGGCCGGCGCGATGAAGGAGACGAACGCGAAGAACAAAGAGCTGAGTCTGGTGTTCGGCTCCTTTTCGAGCGGCTCGACCCCCCTCCACTACGAAGTCACGAAGGAAGCGAACCAGACGATCACCCTCAACCTCGACAAGAAAACCGTCGGCAAGTGACGCCCGCCTATCCGTCCTCGGTGCTGCCCGTCGGCTCCGGGACGGAATACATTTCAGGCCACCCGACACGTTTCGCCGATTGGAAACGGGTTCACCGAAGTGTGGATGGGTGCCGGAACAACATCAGTCCGCCGCGGATCGCACGTCGTCGCTCGCCTTCGGTTCGCCTCTCCCCCGACCACTCGGGAGCTTGTCATGGGTTCGCGACCGCTCCTTCGGGCCGGCGGTCTCGCCAGTCTGATCGTGTTCCTGATGGCGATCGTCGTCCTGATTCCCGCGTGCGGCCGGTCCATCCCGCCGCCGGCCGACCCGTCGCCCACGCTTCCGGGCCTCCCCGGCTGGTTTCAGGATGTCACCGACGCCTCCGGCTTGGCGTTCACCCACGACGCCGGCCCGACCGGCACCTACTTCATGCCGCAGTCGATGGGGTCCGGCGTCGCCTGCCTCGACTTCGACGGCGACGGCCTGCTCGACATCTACCTGCTCGGGTTCGGCGGCGAGAAGTCGGCTAACACCAACCGCCTGTTCCGCCAGACCTCGCCCGGCCAATTCCAGGACGTGACGGCCGGCTCGGGTCTGGGCCTCGCCGGCCAGTTCCACGGCGTCGCCGTCGGGGACGTGAACAACGACGGCCGGCCGGATCTGCTCCTCACCGGCTTCCGCACGCTCAAGCTGTTCCTGAACGAGGGCGGCGGCAAGTTCCGCGACGCCACCGCCGAGTCCGGACTCGTCAACCTCACCTGGAGCTCCTCGGCGGTGTTCGTGGACATCGACCGCGACGGCTGGCTCGACCTGTTCGTCACCAACTATCTCGACTACGACCCGAAGGTCGAGTGCCGGTCGCCGGAAGGGGTTCTGGACTTCTGCGGGCCGAACTCCTTCACCGGCACCGCCAGCAAGCTGTTCCGCAACCTGGGCGACGGGAAGGCGCGGTTCGTGGACATCAGCCTGAGTTCCGGCGTCGCGAAAGTCAACGGGCCGGGCCTCGGCGTCACCGCCGCCGACTTCGACGGGGACGGGTGGCCGGACCTGTTCGTCGCCAACGACGGGCAGCCGAATCGCCTGTGGATGAACCGGAAGGACAACACGTTCGCCGACGAAGCGGTCAGCCGGGGGCTGGCGTTCACCGCGATGGGCAAAGCCTACGCCGGCATGGGCGTCGCCCGCGGCGACGTGGACGGCGACGGCCTGCTCGACCTGTACGTCACCCACCTGGGCAGCGAGCAGAACAACCTGTGGAAGCAGGGGCCGCGGGGCCAGTTCCGGGACCGCACCGCCGAGGCCGGGCTGGCCGTCAGCAAGTGGCGGGGCACCGGGTTCGGCACCCTGATGGCCGACTTCGACCTGGACGGGGCGCTCGACATCGCCGTCGCCAACGGCAAGGTGTTCCGCGGCGGCCCGGCCACCGGCCTGAACACCGGCCTCGGCTTCTGGGAGACCTACGCCGAGAAGAACCAGCTCTTCGCGAACGACGGCACCGGCAAGTTCAAAGACGTGTCGCCCGACAACGGCGGCTTCTGCGGGTACTGGAACGTCGGCCGCGGGCTGGCGTGCGCCGACTTCGACGGGGACGGCGCGCCGGACCTGCTCGTCGTCCCCCTCGGCGGCAAGGCCCGGCTGTTCAAGAACGTGGCCCCGAACCGGGGACACTGGGTTCACGTCCGCGCGTTCGACCCGACGACCCGGCGGGACGCGACCGGGGCCGAGGTGCGGGTGACGGCCGGCGGGCGGGAGTTCGTCCGGGTGATCCAGCCGGCGGAGAGCTACCTGTCCAGCGGCTCGCCCGTCGCCCTCTTCGGTCTCGGAACGGCCACTCGGATCGACGCGATCACGGTCGTCTGGCCGGACGGCCCCACGACGGCCGAGACGTTCCCCGGCGGCCCGGCGGATCGGGCGCTCACCCTCACCCGCGGTCGGGGCAAATCGCCGTGAAAGCCAAGCCCTCCCCGCAACCGGTTCCGGCCCCGACTCCGGTTCCCGCTCCCACCCCCGCACCGCCGCCCGCGGCCGCCCGGCCGGTCGCCGCGCCGCCCCGGCGGTGGCGACGGCTCCCGGTCCTCGCCGCGCTGGCCGTGTCGGGTCTGGGCCTCTGGTTCTACGTCGGGCGCGGCACGCACCCGGACCCGCCCGCCCCCGCCGGGATCACCGACGACGCCGTCCGGAAGACGCTGGCGGCGGCGCGGACGAAACTGCTGGCAACGCCCCGCGAGGGCGCGGCCTGGGGCGAATACGGCACGGTCCTCCTGGCCAACCTGTTCGACAAGGAAGCCGTCGCCTGTTTCCTGGAGGCGGAGAAGCGCGACCCGAAGGATCCCCGCTGGCCGTACGCGCGGGGGCAGGTCGCGCTGAAGCGGGATCCCGAGAACGCGCTGGACCTGCTGGCGGCCGCGGCCGAGGTGGCGAAGGGCAGCCGCCAGTACCGCCAGGCGTTCACCCTGACGCTGGCCGAGACGCTTCTCGAACGCGGGGACGCGGATCGCGCCGCCGCCCTCTTCCAGGACAACCGCACCCCGCCCGATCCCGAACGGGCCGAGTACGGACTCGCCCTCGTCGCCTTGACGCGCGGGGACGACGCCGAAGCGACGCGGCGGTTCGAGGCCGCCGTCGCCCACCCGGCGTGCCGCAAGCAGGCCACGTCGCAGTTGGCCCTGCTCGCCCGGCGGCGGGGCGACGTTCCCACCACGAAGCGGCTCGAAGCCGACGCGGCCGCCCTCGACCGCGACCCGCCCTGGCCCGACCCGTACTTGGATCGCGTCGTGACCCTCCAGGTCGGCTACCGCGGCCTGGACCGCCGGATCGCCGTGCTGGAACGGGACGGCCAGTACCGGGAGGTCGTGGACCTGTACCTGGCGATGGCCGCCGAGAAGCGGACGAGCAAGGCGCTGACCGGCGCGGGCGTGAACCTGGCCCGCCTCAAGGAGTACGACGCGGCCGTCGGCTACCTCCGCGAGGCGGTGCGGCTCGACGCGAACGACACCAACGCCCAGTACACCCTGGCCTTGACCCTGTTCACGAAGTGGGAGAAGGCCTCCCACGCCTCCCCGACGACCCCCGGACTGGCCGACGGCTTCCGCGAGGTGGTGACCCACGCCCGAGCGGCGGCCGAACTGAAGCCGGACCACGCGCGGGCGATGCTCTTCTGGGGGCTGGCGCTGAAATACTTGGGCGAACACCGGGCCGCCGTCGAACCCCTCCAGCGGGGTCTCACGGTCGCGCCCGAAATGTTCGACCTGCACCTGGCGCTGGGCCAGGTGCTGGCGGCCGCCGGGGACCGCGCCGCCGCGCGGGCCAGCTTCGCCACCGCCAAACAGTTGAAAGGGCACGACACTCGCCCGGACGAGGAACTCCAGAAGCTGGGACGGGAGTAAGCCGCGGCCGGCTCAGTTGAACCACGCCATGTACGAGACGCCCATGCTGTCGCCGAACAGGTTCATCGCGCGGGTGAGGGAGCCGTCGTCGTACCGGTTCGTGTCGGTCAGCTTCGCCAGATACTTTGCATCCACGCCCCTGTCGATCACCTTGGCGATGTCCAACTTGGCCGGCGGGTCGTCCAGGAACGCCTTCAGGTCGAACCCCATGCCGTCCGGGATGTTCCCCAGCCCCCGCAGGTCGATCAGTTTCTTGCCCGTCAGCAGCCCTTCCGCTTCCTCCACCGCCGTCAGCCAGCCGTCGATCATCCCGTCCGTCACCGGCAGCCCCAGCACGCCCTTCTGCTTGGCGTTCGGCAGCCACTCGTGGTCGTCGTCCGTCTCCGCGCGGACGAACCGCCACGTCTCGCGGTTCAGCTCGCACACCTTCACCATGTGCAGGCGGAACGAGTGCAACCGGCCCGGCTCCGGGAACGCGATGCCGTTGCCGAGCAGCACCGAGAACCAGTCCGGCTTGTTCGCCGCTTGTCCTTTCGGCTTGGCGAAGTGGTGGTCGCCGACCATGTCGAAGATGAACTTGCCGTCGATGGCCAGGTAGGCGTCGAGCATCGCCGACAGCAGGTGGCAGTAGCCGCGCAGCCAGGCCACGTCGCCGCGGTCGAACTTCACGAGGAACTTCGGGTTCCCGTCCAGGAACTCGAACCGCTGCTGCCGCATCAGCTTCTTCAGCACGTCGAGCAGGGTGGTTCGGGTCTTGCCGTCGCCGACGAAGTCCAGGCGGATGTCGGCGAGGTGCAGCGGCAGCTTCACGCCGTCGTCCGTCACCCCGGCCAGCGTCGTCTCGGCCTTGGCCAGGTCGTCGGCGAGTTGCTCGAACACGCGGCGGAGAATCGGGTACGTGATCGGCGTCGGGTCGGGGTTCTTCGGCACGGGAATACGGAGGAACGGCACGCTCGTCGATTCGGACTTCACGCCGTGTTCGTACATCGACTGGCCGAACCGCTCGACGGCGCGGACGAACCGCAGCACGCCGAGGCCGAACCGCAGTTGGTCGTCCTTGGGGCGGTCGTCGAGTGCGCGCTGGACGGCGCGGTCGCCGACGGCCAGTTCGCCGGAGTGCAGGTACTTCTCGACCAGCGGGGCCGGGTCGCCGGCCCGCCCGACCGCCGCGACCGCCAGGGCCGCGACCAGCGCGATCCGCATCATGGGAAGGTCTCCGTGTCCGAGGCAAAGGTCTCGCCCTTCCAGACGCCGACCGCGGGCGGACGTTTCGGGGGAAGTTGGGGCGGGTGCTTCGAGATCAACTTGGGCGAAGACCCCACCCCCCGGCCCCCTCCCCGTTCCGGAAAGGGGGTGTTCGAGGGGACAGCGTTGTCCGGCGAGCCGCGACCGCCAGGGAGTGGCATCGGCTCTGGCGAGCCGCGACCGCCAGGGAGTGGCATCGGCTCTTGCGAGCCGCGACCGCCAGGGAGTGGCATCGGCTCTGGCGAGCCGCGACCGCCAGGGAGTGGCATCGGTTCTTGCGAGCCGCGACCGCCAGGGAGTGGCATCTCGGCTTGGGTTAAA
>JAYTTN010000432.1:0-20761 GCA_043745295.1 Fimbriiglobus sp.
CCCGTCAGCTACTACAAGGATGTCCGCCCGCTGTTCCAGCAGAACTGCCAGGGCTGCCACCAGCCGGCCAAGGCGCAAGGCGGGTTCGTCATGACCGAAGTCGCCGACCTGCTGAAGGCGGCCGACGGCGGCAAGCCGGGCGTGGTGCCGGGCAAGCCGACTCTGAGCCACCTGCTCGACGAGATTCGGGTGAAGGACGGCAAGGCGGAGATGCCGAAGAACGGCAGCCCGCTGACCGCCGCCCAGTACGCCACCGTCGAGGCGTGGATCGCGCAGGGGGCGACCGACGACACCCCGGCCAGCGCGAAGGCCAAGGCCATCGACGCCGAACACCCGCCGGTGTACGCCTCCGCCCCGGTCGTCACGGCGCTGGCGTTCGCGCCGAACGGCAAGCGGCTGGCCGTCACCGGGTACCACGAAATCCTCGTCTACTCCGCCGACGGCAAGACCCTCGAAGCGCGGCTCGTCGGGCTGTCCGAGCGGGTGCAGGCCATCGCCTTCTCGCCCGACGGCAAGTGGCTGGCGGCGACCGGCGGCGACCCCGGCCGGTTCGGCGAACTGCAAGTCTGGGACATCGAGAAGAAGAAGTTGAAGGTGTCCGCGTCGATCACCTACGACACCTTGTACGGCCTGAGCTGGTCGCCGGACGGCACCAAGATCGCCTTCGGCTGCACCGACAACACCGTCCGCGCCGTGGACGCGATGACCGGCAAACAGTTCCTCCAGATGGGCACGCACTCGGACTGGGTACTGGGCACCGCGTTCAGCCGCGACGGGCAGCACCTGCTGTCCGTCTCCCGCGACATGAGCACGAAGCTGACCGAAGTCGCCACGCAGCGGTTCGTCGACAACGTCACCAGCATCACCCCCGGCGCGCTGAAGGGCGGGCTGATCGCCGTGGACATCCGGCCGAAGACGGAGAAGAAGGTGGCGAAGGTGCCGGACGACGACGGCAAGAACCCGCAGGAGAAGCCGTACGACGAGATCGCCATCGCCGGCGCGGACGGCATCCCCCGCCTGTACAAGATCCACCGCGAGGTGAAGCGACAGATCGGCGACGACGCCAACAAGGTCCGCGGCTTCGACCCCATGCCCGGCCGCATCTCGGCGGTCAAGTTCGACGCCGAGGGCGCGCGGGTGGCCGCCGTCAGCAGCCTGGACGGCAAGGGCGAGGTGGCCGTGTTCGACGCCAACACCGGCAAGAAGCTGTTCGCCGCCGAGAAGGTGACGGGGCCGGCGTTCGCCGTCGCCTGGGCACCGGACGGCAAGCGGATCGCCTCCGCCGGGTTCGACGGCGTCGTCTGGTTCCACGACCCGGCCACCGGCAAGTTGCTCGACCAGTTCACCGTCCTGCCGACCACCGTCGCCCCGGTGGCCCCGCCGACGCCGACCCCGGCACCGCCGAAACCGATGGGGTCGCTGGCCAACTGGCTGAAGTGGCCGACGAAGTAAGCGGGCCGGAGCCGAGCGTCCCCACGAACCGGGAGGAGACCGCATGACTGCCGCCGCACTCGCCGAACCGATCGCGCCCCGCCGCCCGCCGAGCGGTTCGGACGACCCGTTCCGCATCGGGTACCGGTACGTTCACACGGTGGACGCCGGCGGGACGAAGACCTCGCGCCAGGTGCCGCTGACCGAGGAGGACTTCCTTCACCCGCAGGAGGAGGACAAGTTCATGGTGTCGCTGGAACACACGGCGACGTTGTACCGGCTGATACACCTGATCGATTACGGGCAGCGGTCGAAGGCCACCTCCGGCGTGACCGGCGAACTGCGGATCGACTGGCAGGTGCCCGGCGTCCGGCCGCACGGCCCGGACGTGATCGCGTTCGACCGGTACCCGGACGAAGTCCCGCCGAACACCGGCACGCTGCGGGTGGCCGACCTCGGCCTCACCTGCGAAGCGATCTTCGAGATCACCTCGCCGGAGACGCGGCACATCGACTTCGGGCCGAAACTCGAAGAGTATCTTCTGGTCGGCGTGCCGTTCTACTTCGTCGTCGATTTCGCCAACCCGCACGGCGACGCGCGTCTGCTGTGCTTCCGGCACGGCGGGGACCGGTTTCGCTTGCTGACGGCGGTCCCGTCTCGCGGGTATCATGTGCCCAATCTCGGCCTGTGGTTCCGGCTCGACGGGCGCACGATGATGGCCGCCGACCGGCACGGCGTGGACATCCCCACGTCGCGCGAGTTGGGCGCGGCGGCAGACGCCGAGCGGTCGCGGGCCGACGCCGAGCGGCAGCGGGCCGACGGCGAGCGGTCGCGGGCCGACACCGAGCGGTCGCGGGCGGATGGCGAGCGGTCGCGGGCGGATGGCGAGAAGGTCCGTGCCGACGCGGAGAAGCGGCGGGCCGACACCAGAGACGCCACCGCCACGGCCGAGCGTCGACGCGCGGATGCGGAGAAGGCACGGGCGGATGCCGTACAGGCCCAGGCCGACGGGTTGGCCCGCGAGCTGGCCGAACTGAAGGCCCGACTGTCCGCAGACGGCTGACGTGCGACGACGACCGCAACGACACACTCCCTCCCCCCGAGACCCCTCCCATGCCTCGCCTGCGGATACTCCTGGCGGCCCTCGCCCTCGCGGTGCCGGCCGTCGCCGCCGACGCCTTGCCGGCCGGCGCGAAGGTGACGAAATTGGACGTGCGGCCGGCGGCGGTGGATCTGACCGGCCCGTTCGCCTATGCCCAGATCACCGTCACGGCCACGTTCGACAGCGGCGACACGATGGACGTGACGCGGCTGGCGAAGGTCGAACCCCTGCCCGTTCTCAGTCCCGGCTTGAGCGGGTTGGGCACCAAAACGTCCCCCGGCCCGACCTTCGCGAAGTGGTCCCCGACGGGCCAACTCCGCCCGCTGGCGGACGGCAAAGGGACGTTCGCCGTCGCCCTGGCCGGCCAGTCGGTGACGCTGCCCGTCGGCGTGACCGGGTTCGCGGCGAACGCGCCGATCAGCTTCACCACCGACGTGCAGCCGGTGCTGTCCAAACTCGGCTGCAACGCGGGCACCTGCCACGGCGCGGCGGCCGGCAAGAGCGGCTTCAAGCTGTCCCTCCGCGGGTACGACCCGATCCACGACCACCGGGCGCTGACCGACGACTTGGAAGGCCGGCGGTTCAACCGCGCCGCCCCGGAGCGGAGCCTGATGCTGCTCAAGCCGTCCGGCGCGATCGCCCACACCGGCGGCGTCGTCTGGCAGCCCGGCGACCCGAACTTCGAACTCGTCCGCCGCTGGATCGCCGAGGGGGTGAAGCTCGACCTGACCGCGCCGAAGGTGAAGTCGGTCGAGGTGATCCCGGCGGTGGTGACGCTGGCCGCCGCCAACCGCACGCAGCAGTTCGCCGTCGTCGCCACCTACGCCGACGGCCGCAAGCGGGACGTGTCGGCCGAGGCGTTCATCGACAGCAGCAACACCGACGTGGCGACCGTGGACAAGGCCGGCCTGCTGACGAGCGCCCGCCGCGGCGAATCGACCCTGCTGGCGCGGTACGAAGGGGCCTACGCCGCCGCCGGCGTGGTGGTGATGGGCGACCGTAGCGGGTACGAGTGGAAGCCGCAGCCGGTGCAGAACTACGTCGATGACTTGGTGGACGCCAAGCTGAAGAAGATGAAGATTCAGGCCAGCGACCTGTGCACCGACGAGGAGTTCCTTCGCCGCGTGTCCATCGACCTGACGGGGATGCCGCCGAGCGCGGACGAGGTGCGGGCGTTCCTCGCCGACGGCCGCCCGAGCAAGGACAAGCGGGACGCCGTGGTGGACCGGCTGGTCGGCAGCGACCCGTACGTCGATCACTGGACGAACAAGTGGGCCGACCTGCTCCAGGTGAACCGCAAGTTCCTGGGCGAGAAAGGGGCGAACGCCCTGCGGCAGTGGATCCGCGACGCCCTCGCCGACAACCAGCCGTACGACCGCTTCGCGTACCAAGTGCTGACCGCCAGCGGGTCGAACGTGGACAACCCGCCGGCCGCGTACTACAAGGTGCTGCGGCAGGCCGACGAGGTGATGGAGAACACCACGCAACTGTTCCTGGCGGTGCGGTTCAACTGCAACAAGTGCCACGACCACCCGTTCGAGAAATGGACGCAGGATCAGTATTACGAGACGGCCGCGTTCTTCTCCCAGGTGACGCGGACGGAGGATCCGAACTACAAGGGGCAGAAGATCGGCGGGACGAACGTGGAGTCGCCGAAGCCGCTCGTCGAGGTCATCAAGGACGCCGTCGGCGGCGAGGTGAAGCACGAGCGGACGGGGGCCGTCACTCCGCCCAAGTTCCCGTTCCCGCACGCCGGCGGCAGTCCGGCCGACGCGCTCCCCCGCCGCACCCGGCTGGCCAAGTGGGCGACCGCCGCCGAGAACCCGTACTTCGCCAAGAGCTACGTCAACCGCGTCTGGAGCTACCTGACCGGCGTCGGCATCATCGAGCCGGTGGACGACATCCGCGCCGGCAACCCGGCCACCAACCCGGAGCTGCTGGACAAGCTGACGCAGGAGTTCATCGACGGCGGGTTCAACACCCGCAAGCTGATGCGGACCATCTGCAAGTCGCGGACGTACCAGCTCAGCTTCGCCGCCAACAAGTGGAACAAGGACGACGAGATCAACTACAGCCGGGCGCAGCCCCGTCGGCTGTCGGCCGAGGTGCTGTTCGACTCCATCCACAAGGTGACGGGTGCGGTCAGTCGGCTGCCCGGCCTGCCGCCGGGGTCGCGGGCGTCGCAGTTGGTGGACGGAACCGTGGACCTGCCCGGCGGGTTCTTGGAACTGTTCGGCAAGCCGGTGCGGGAGTCGGCGTGCGAGTGCGAGCGGTCGAACACGATGATGCTCGGGCCGGTGCTGGCAATGGTGAACGGCCCCATCGTCGGCGACGCCATCCGCGACCCGGCCAACCGCATCTCGAAGCTGGTGGAGGCCGAGAAGGACGACGCCAAGGTCGTCGAGGAGATTTACCTGAGCGTGCTGAACCGCCGGCCGACGGCGACGGAAGTGACCGGCGGCATCGCCGCCGTCCGCGGCGCGGCGACGGATCACCAAGTGCTGACCGGCGAGTTCGGCAAGCGGAAGGCCGCGTTCGACGCCTACGCCGGCACGGTCGCCGGCAAGTTGAAGGGGTATGAGGCGGCGCTGGCCGTCCAGAAGCCGACGCGGTGGACGACCCTCGCGCCGTCCGCCGCCACGTCGAGTGCCGGGTCGCTGCTGACGCTACTGGACGACGGCGCGGTCCTCGCCTCCGGCAAGGCGGACAAGGTGAACGACTACAAACTGACCAGCCGGTTGCGGTTCGACGGCAAGGTGACGGCCGTCCGTTTGGAAGCCCTGACCGACGCCACCCTGCCGAAGAAGGGGCCGGGCCGCGCGGTGGACGGCAACTTCGTGCTGAACGAGTTCAAGGTGAGCGTGCGGCCGGCGACCGGCGGTACGGCGACGGCGGTGAAGCTGGTGAAGCCGCAGGCGACGTTCAGCCAGACCATGTACCCGGTGGCGAACGCCATCGACGGCAAGCCGGACACCGGGTGGGCCATCTCGCCGGAAGTCGGCAAGCCGCAGACGGCGGTCTTCCAACTGGAGCAGCCCATCAGCGCAGCGGACGGGGTCGTGCTGGAAGTGGAGATGCACCACGAGTTCGGCCCGCAGTTCAACCTGGGCAAGTTCCGGCTGTCGTACACGACCGAGCGAAACGCCAAGCTGACCGCGCCGGTGCCGCTCGACGTGGCCGACATCCTGGAGACGCCGGACGCCGAGCGGACGCCGGCGCAGGTCGCTCGCATCCGCGACCTGTACGTCAACCAGGACGGCGAGTACCAGCGGCTGATGCGGGAAGTGCCGCAGGCCCCGCCGGCCGATGCCCGCGTCATGGGTGCCCAAGACCTGGCCTGGGCGCTCATCAACACGCCGTCGTTCCTGTTCAACCGCTGAGTGTGGGGATGAGGGCAACCAACTCGTGGTGGCCCTCATCGAGATCGGCCTACTTGGTATCGTCGAACCAGAACGAGGACAGCACCCGCTTGGCCGCGTCGCCGTCGGGGTCGAACCCGCCGCCGCCGACGCCGAGGACGTACAGCCGCGGCTTCGGCCCGGCGGTGACGTACACGTACCGCTCGACGTACTTCGTCGAGCCGCTAACGTACCGCACCTCCGACGTGTCGAAGTAGCGGTTCTTCTCCTTCTCCGATTTCGCGTGCGGGTCGTAGCTGCCGAACTTCGCCGCCGAGGATTCGGCTTCCACCGTCCAACCCGTCTCCGCTTTGCGACGGTCGCGCTCCGGCCCGAACACGTCCTCCGAGCGCGTCAGCGCGATCAGCGCCGGGTCGAGGTCGTACCAGCCGACGAACCCGCCCAGGCGAGTGAACATCGAGTCGGCGGCGAACCTCCTTCCGGCGCGGGTGATCGGCGACTTCGGGTTCGCGGGCAGTTCCGCTTCCGCCGTCCCGCCGGGCAGGTCGATGCGGCAGGTGCCGTCGGGCGCGTCGAACCGCTGCCACACGAACCCCGGCACCGCCCCGCGATAATAGCGTGACCCGAAGTATGCGACCGCAAGGACCAGCAGCGAGAGGAGCGTGACCGCGACCGGCGCGAGCCACGGTCGGCGGGCGCGGGACGCGACGGGGCGGACGGGCGGCGCGTCGTCGGGCAAGGCTTCCGGGACGACGCCGACCACGGGCAGCGGCGAGCCGGTCTCCCGGCACCACGGGCACGCGACCGGCTGGCCGAGCTGCGCCTGCGGCACCTGGAACGGCTTCCCGCACTTCCCGCACGCGACCTGAGCGAACACGATTTCCCCTCGACGGACTGTACCGGCCATGATACGCCACACCGTTCGCGGCATAGAATGAATATCGCCTTCGCACGGGGGAATCGTGATGATTCGTTCGCTGTTCGCCGTCCTGTTCGCCGGAACGCTGGTTGCCGCCGCCGATCCGGTGAGGACCACGCCGAAGGAACACCGCGGCGTGGTCTATTCCACCGTGGAGAAGGAGCAACTCCGGCTGGAGCTGGTGGTGCCCGACACGCCGGGACCGCACCCGTGCGTCGTCTGTTTCCACGGCGGCGGGTGGACGGGGGGGAATCGTCTGGATCTGTGCGGGCCGTATGCGTTCGCCCCCGGCGGGAAGGACAAGGGCATCCTGCGGGTGCTGGCCGACAACGGCTTCGCGGCGGCCTCGGTCGGGTATCGCCTCGCGCCGAAGCACCTGTTCCCGGCGCAGGTCATCGACGCCAAGACGGCCGTCCGCTTCCTGCGGGCGAACGCCAAGAAGTACGACCTCGACGCCGACCGGTTCGCCGCGCTCGGCTTCTCGGCCGGCGGCCACCTGGCGTCGCTGCTCGGCACGACCGACTCCAAGGCCGGGTTCGACGGCCAAGAACACGCGGAGGCGGACGGCTCGGTGACGTGCGTCGTCAACTTCTTCGGCCCGTGCGACTTGGCCGCCTACGGTGCCACCCGGCTGATCGAGGACGCCTTCATGGTGCCGGTGCTGGGCAAGGCGTGCCGGACGGACAAGGCGGTTTACAAGAAGGCGTCGCCCATCGAGTACGTCAGCAAGGCGTCGGCCCCGACGCTGTTCCTCCACGGCACGCACGACATCGTCGTGCCGTTCAAGCAGTCCGAGACGATGTGCGACAAACTCAAGGGGTGCGGCGTGACGGCGGAGCTGCTGGCGCTCAAGGAGAAGAGCCACGGGTGGGACGGCGACACCGCCGACGAGTCGGCGGCGGCCGCGGTCAAGTTCCTGAAGGCGCAGTTGAAGAAGGGGGCGAAGTGAAGAGTCTTCTCAAGTCCGCTCCCGGCGGTCGCGGCGAAGAGAACGAGTCGTCGCCGCGACCGCAGGGAGTGGGGCTAGTACTGATCGTGCTGATTCTGTCCGCGTTGCTACTCCCCCTGTTCGCCCACGGCTGCCACGGCGACGACGTGGACCACGAGCCGGCGGTGTTCCCGCCGGTTCAGGCCGCGCCGACTTCCTCCAACACCCGCTGACGCTCGGCTTCTTGCCGGGTACGGCGGGCGGTACGGCTCTTCAGCACGGCGTCCAGGATGAACACGCCGACCGCCGCCCACACGCAGATGATGGCTCCCCACTGTTCCGGCCCCATCGCTTCCTTCAGCACCGTGATGGCGAGGAAGAACTGCACCGTCGGCGAGATGAACTGAATCAGCGCCTGGGTGAGCAGCGGCAACCGCCGCATGGACATCATGAACGTGAGCAGCGGGACGACGGTGATGACTCCGCCGAAGGCGAGCAAGGCGTTCGTCGTCCCGTCCCGCCCGAAGTGGCCGACGCCGGCGCTCTCCTGGTAAATGATGAATCCGACCGACGGGGCCAGCAGCAGCGCAGTTTCCATCGTCAGGCCGGTGACGCTGTCCACCGGCATCTGCTTGCGGAGCAGCCCGTAAATGCCGAAGGTGATCGGCAGGATGACCGCCAGCCACGGGAACACGCCGATGGACGCCATCGGAATCGCGCAGCCGAGGGCGATGAGGGCCAGCGCCGGGTAGTGCAGGGGGCGGAGGCGCTCGCCGAGGAACACGGTGGCGAGGAAGGCGTTCACCAGCGGCATCATGTAGTAGCCGAGGCTGGCCTCCGCGACCCGGCCGTTCACCGTGGCGTAAATGTACAGCAGCCAGTTCATGGCGAGGAACAGCGCGGACGCCAGTAACAGTAGGATCAGCCGGCGGGACCGCAACACGGCTCGCAAGGCAGCTCCCCCACCGGGTGTGACGGCCGTGACCAGCAGCATCAGCGGGAACGACCAAGCGATGCGGTGCGAGAGGATTTCCGCCGCCGGCACGCCCTTGACTTCGGCGAAGTACAGCGGCACCGCCCCCCAGCAGACGTAGGCCACGAGGCCGAGGATGAGTCCGCTGCGGAACTGCGACGGGGGCGATTCGGACAACGCGGGACACCGGGGTCGTGGAGCGGGGACGCGAACCGGACACACGGGCAGATGATAGGTTCGGCCACCGGGCGGGAAACTATGCTTGCTCGTGACCGGCAGTCGGTAACGTCGGAGCCACACCGGTCCCGCGAGGGCACACGGAGTTCGTCCATGACCACGGTCGAAGTCTTCGACTGCGCACGTCGAGCATACACCGTTGCCGCGATCAAGTACGTCCGGACACTTCGCGGACTCGACTTGATGTCGGCGAAAGAGTTGAGCGACGAGGTGTACTGCCGATGCCGTTCCATCCGCTTGGAGTTCATCTCCGAGGCCGAAGGCCAAGCGTTTCACGACCAGATGACCGCCTACGGCTTTTCGTGCCGATTCGTGGTCGAGTCACCCTGACGCAGGCTTCCGGGAGTTCCCCCTCGATTGCCCGGCGGTTCGCGTATAGGATAGCTGTCACCCGACGACCTCCGTCCGCTTCCCGCTCCGGCGGGGTTCTCTCGCGTCTCCTCATGGCAGAAACAGCCCCCCCGTCCGGCGTGCTGGAACTCAGCCCGAAAGGGTTCGGCTTCCTCCGCGACCCGGCCAAGAACTACCTCATTCGCCCGACCGACCCCTACGTCGGCAGCGACCTCATCCGCAAGTACAAGCTCCGCCCCGGCCTCCGGTTGGGCGGACCTGTGGCCCCCGCTCCTCGCGGCGCGGCCGGCATGCGGATGCTCGACGTGACGAGTATCGAGGGCGGCCCGCCGGCCGACTTCCGCTCGCGGGTGTGGGACGAACTGACCGCCACCGACCCGACGAGGATGATCCGGGTGGAGACCGGGGCGGAGCCGCTCACCACCCGCGTCATGGACCTGTTCACCCCCATCGGCTTCGGCCAGCGGGGGCTGATCGTCGCGCCGCCCCGGTCGGGCAAAACCGTCCTCCTCCAGCACATCGCCGCCGCCGTCGCCCGCAACTACCCGGAGTGCTATCTGATCGTCCTGCTGGTGGACGAGCGGCCGGAGGAAGTGACCGAGATGCGCCGCAGCGTGCGCGGCGAGGTGGTGTCGTCCAGCAGCGACCAGGACAGCGGGGCGCACATCCGCATCTCCGAACTGGTGGTCGAGCGCGCCCGTCGGTTGACCGAACAGGGCCGCGACGTGCTGATTCTCCTCGACAGCCTCACCCGGCTGGCGCGGGCGTACAACAAACACTCCGGCAGCGGACGGACGATGAGCGGCGGGGTGGACAGTCGGGCGCTGGAGATTCCCAAGCGGTTGTTCGGTGCGGCCCGCGCGTTCGAGGAGGGCGGCACGCTGACCGTGCTGGGCACCTGCCTGATCGACACCGGCAGTCGCATGGACGAGGTCATCTTCCAGGAGTTCAAGGGCACCGGGAACATGGAACTGGTGCTGGACCGCTCGCTCGCCGAGAAGCGAATTTGGCCCGCCATCGACCTTTTGAAGTCCGGCACGCGAAAAGAGGAACGCATCCTGACCGCCGAGGAACTGGAGCGGATCACGCTGCTACGGCGGAGCCTGCTCCAGATGCGGAAGCCGGAGGACGCGATGGAAGGCCTCATCAAGCAGCTCGCCAAGACGGCCAACAACCAGGAGTTCCTCGACACCGTCGGCAAATTCGTGAAGAGTTGATCGGCGCGGCTCCTGAAGTCGCCGCGAAGACAGGGAGGCGTACACACTTCGCGGCAACTTCCGGTGCCGCGACCTACGGACCTGTCAATGACCGCACCCCGCACAGGCATCTCGCGGGTCGCCGACATTCCGGCGGATGTCCTCGCCCAACTGCACGCCGGCACGCGGGAAAGCCGCACACTCGCCGAGGGGTTGGCCATCGACTTCGCGCTGCTGGCCGAAGCCGCGATCCCGGAGTTGCCCGCATCCGACCTGACCCTCATCCGCGAATCGGCGGAACGCGGCGTCACCCGCCGGATGGAACTGCTCGGCGCGATCCTCCTCCGCCAGTTCGGTCTGGATGCCCTGGACCGCTTCGCCAAACACCCGTCGGACACCGTGCGCGGGTGGTCCTGCTTCGCCCTCGGCCACGCCACGAAGTTGAAGTTGAAGGAACGGCTGGCGCTCGCCCGCCCGCTGGCCGATGACCCGCACTTCGGCGTCCGCGAGTGGGCGTGGCTGCCGCTCCGCCCGCACCTCGCCGCCAACATCGGCCATACCGTCAAAGTGCTGCGGCTGTGGACGGCGGAGGCGTCGCCGTTCCTCCGCCGGTTCGCGGTGGAGGCGACCCGCCCGCGCGGGGTGTGGGCCAGCCACATCCAAGTGCTGAAGGACAACCCGGCGCTCGGCCTGCCGCTGCTGGAACCGCTGAAGACCGACCCGGAGCGGTACGTCCAGGATGCCGTGGCGAACTGGCTGAACGACGCCGGCAAGTCGAAGGCGGCGTGGGTCCGCGAGGTGTGCCAGCGGTGGCGGGAGGAGTCGGCGTCCGAGGCGACCGCGTACATTGTCAAGCGCGCCGGACGGAACCTCGGCGGGCGATAGAATGGCTCCGACATTCCGGAGGATACGGTCATGGTGAGGTTGAACACGGCCGACGCGATCCCGCCGCTCCGCGACGGCGACCGGCTGACGCAGCGTGTTCGACTGGTTCATTCTCCGGCGGAAGAAGTACGTTCCGCTTCTTGCGGACTCGGCGGACGGGTATCTGAAAAGCGTCGTCTTTCCCGGCCTGTGGCTGGACGTGAAAGCCTTGTTGGCCGGCGACGGGCGGACGGTGATGGCGGTGCTTCAGAAAGGTCTCGCCACGCCGGCACACGCCGCGTTCGAGGCGAAGCTGGCCGCCACTGCCGCGAAGAACGCCAAGCCGAAGAAGCGGAAGTAGCCGCCCTGCCAAACCGACAGCCGCCGACTCATTTCCCGCTCGTGCTTGCCACTTCGGCAGCGAAGTTCAATCGACTCGCAATTCGCAACAGATGCATTACCATGCTCTTGCGCCGCACTGACCGTCGGGCACGGTTGTTGCATGACTCGGCCGCACACGAGCCATTCCCCCAATCCGAATTGCGGGCCGCACCATGAACCTGAAGCCGATCGCCGACCGCATCATCGTCCGCCGCGAGGCGTCCGACGAGAAGACCGCCGGCGGCATCCTGCTGCCCGACACCGCCAAGAAGAAGCCGCAGCGCGGCGTCGTGCTGGCCGTCGGCCCCGGCAAGATGAACCCGAAGGACGGTGCCCGCCTGCCGATGACCCTGAAGGTCGGCGACGTGGTGCTGTTCACCGCCTGGGCCGGCGACGAGTTCCAGGACAAGAAGCAGAAGGACGGCGAAGTCCTCGTCATGCACGAGGCCGACGTGATGGCCACCGTCGGGTAATGCCCGGTAGGGGCACCCCTTGTGGGTGCCCGGTTTCGAGGGCACCCACAAGGGGTGCCCCTACCAAACCAGTCGGTTCGCGGTTGCGGGGCGTGACCCCAGGTTTGGGCCTGTACCCCTCCTCCGCACTTTTCTCGCCACCCGCTGCGGCCGTCCGGGCCGCGGCATCTTCCGCACCGGAGTTCGATCCCATGTCGGCGAAACAGATCGCGTTCGACCAGGAAGCCCGCGAAGCCATGAAGCGCGGCATCGCCAAACTGGCGAAGGCCGTGAAGGTGACGCTCGGGCCCAAGGGCCGCAACGTCATCATCCAGAAGTCCTTCGGCAGCCCGACCGTCACCAAGGACGGCGTGACCGTGGCCAAGGAAATCGACCTGCCGGACGCCTACGAGAACATGGGTGCCCGCATGGTGCGGGAAGTGGCGTCGAAGACCTCCGACGTGGCCGGCGACGGCACCACCACCGCCACCGTGCTGGCCGAAGCCATCTTCAACGAGGGGCTGAAGGCCGTGGTCGCCGGCACCAACCCGATGCTCATGAAGCGGGGGATGGAGAAGGCGGTCGAGGCCATCGTGGCCAAGCTCCAGACGATGAGCATCCCGGTGAAGGGCAAGGCCGACCTGCAGAACGTCGCCACCGTCGCCGCCAACGGCGACGAGAAGATCGGCAAGATCATCGCCGAGGCGATGCACAAGGTGGGCAAGGACGGCGTCATCACCGTCGAGGAAGGCAAGACCATCGACACCGGGCACGAGTTCGTCGAGGGCATGCAGTTCGACCGCGGCTACCTGTCGCCGTACTTCTACACCGACGACCAGACGATGGAGTGCGTGCTGGAAGACGCCTACATCCTGGTGTACGAGAAGAAGATCTCCAGCAACCGCGACCTGATCCCGGTGCTGGAGAAGGTGCTGGGCAACGGCAAGCCGCTGCTCATCATCGCCGAGGACGTGGAGGGCGAGGCCCTGGCCACCCTGGTGGTGAACAAGATGCGGAACCCGGCGTTCAAGGTGTGCGCGGTGAAGGCCCCCGGCTACGGCGACCGCCGCAAGGCCATGCTCGAGGACATCGCCGCCCTGACCGGCGGCAAGGCCATCTTCGAGGACCTGGGCATCCAGCTCGAGGGCGTCACCCTGGCCGACCTGGGCACCGCCAAGACGATCAAGGTGGACAAGGACAACACCATCATCGTCCAGGGCGGCGGCAAGAAGGACGCCATCGCCGGCCGCGTCGCGCAGATCCAGCGGGAGCTGGACAAGTCCACCAGCGACTACGACCGCGAGAAGCTGAGCGAGCGGGTCGCCAAGCTGCAGGGCGGGGTGGCCAAGATCAACGTCGGCGGGGCCACCGAGAGCGAAGTGAAGGAGAAGAAGATGCGGGTCGAGGACGCCATGTTCGCCACCCGCGCGGCGAACCAGGAAGGCATCCTGCCCGGCGGCGGCGTCGCCCTGCTGCGGGCCAGCGACGGCCTCAAGCCGGCCGGCCTGACCGACGACGAGGCCGTCGGCTTCGGCATCGTCGTCCGCGCCTGCAAGTCGCCGATCCGCCAGATCTGCGAGAACGCCGGCGAGGACGGCAACGTCATCTCGAACGAGGTGCTGAAGAACAAGGACGCCAACTACGGCTTCGACGCCCGCGCCGGCGAGTACGTCGACATGGTCAAGAAGGGCATCATCGACCCGACCAAGGTGGTCCGCAGCGCGCTCCAGAACGCGGCCAGTGTGGCCACCCTGCTGCTGACCAGCGACGCGCTGGTGGCCGACGCGCCGAAGGACGAGCCGAAGAAGGGCGGCGGCGGCAACGGCGGCGGCGGGTACGACGACATGTACTGAGCGGGCGAGAACCGAACTCCCGCCGCCCCGCCGCGACACCCCGTCGCGGCGGGGCGGTTTCGTTTGCCGGCCGGCCGGCGGCGGGATAGACAATTCCTCACTGACACGCCCGGAGGATCGGTCATGCCCGCTTGGATCGAGTGCCCGGAGTGCCGCGAGGAGTTCCGCGACAAGCCCGGCCGGACGAAGTGTCCGGAATGCGGCGCGCGCGTCGAGTCGGAGGACGACTTCGACGACGAGCCGATCCGTTCGCGGCGGAAGGCCAAGCCGAGGAGCCGGGCGCTCCTGTTCTCGCTGATCGGCGTCGGCGTGCTGGCGGTCGCCTTCGCGGTGATCGTGGTCATCCTGCTAGTCGGCGAGTCCAAAGCCGATCCATCCAAGGTCACGGTCGCCAACTTTCAGAAGTTGAACGCGGCCATGACCCAGAAGGAGGCGGAGAAGATTCTCGCCGGCAGTTCGTCGTCGTCCGTTCAGGACATGCAGGGGGAATTGACCCGCGCGTTCGGCTTCGCTCAGGGGCAGATCGAAGGCATCTTCGCCCAAGCGTTCTCCGGCACCGGCACCTGGCGGCGGTGGGACGGCCCCGGCTCGAACCTGAAGGTGTGGGGCCTGTTCACCGAGCCGTTCGTGGGCGACCGCAAGGAGCGGCTCGCCTTCTCGATGGCATTGGAGAAGTTGCCCGGCGGCGGCTTCGTCCAGCACCGCGGGCAGCAGACCCTGGGCGGCATTTTCGGCGGCTTCCCCGGTTTCCCTGCCGGTCAGCCGTTTCCGCAGATGCCGCCGCCCCAATTTCCCCAATTCCCACAGTTCCCGAAGTGACGGCTCGTCCGGAAGGGGGCGCGATGAGGCGAATCCGGATCGGCAACGGGTGCGGGTTCTGGGGCGACAGCGTGGACGCCCCGGTGCGGCTGGCGGACGCCGGGTGGCTCGACTACCTGACCCTGGAATACCTCGCCGAACTGACCATGTCCATCCTCGCGCGGCTGCGGCAGCGCGACCCGGCGGCCGGCTACGCCACCGACTTCACCGACGTGCTGCCCCGCCTCGCGCCGCACCTCGCCGGCGGGTTGAAGGTCGTCACCAACGCCGGCGGCATGAACCCCCGCGCGTGCGCCGAGAAGGCGCGCGACATCCTCGCATCCGCCGGGCTGTCGCATCTGAAAGTCGGGGTCGTGGCCGGCGACGACCTGATGCCGAACCTCGACGCGCTGCTCGCGGCGGGGCACCCTCTGAACCACCTGGACACCGGCGAATCGTTGTCGGCGGTGCGGTCGCGGGTGGTCAGCGCGAACGCCTACCTCGGCTCCGCGCCCGTTGCCGAGGCTCTGCGGCGCGGCGCGGCGGTGGTCGTCACCGGACGGGTGGCCGACGCCTGCTTGACGGTCGGCCCTTGCCTGTACGAGTTCGGTTGGCCGGACACGGACTGGGATCGGCTGTGTGCCGGGACGGTCGCGGGGCATCTCATCGAGTGCGGCGCGCAGGCGACCGGCGGGTTGTGGATGAACGCCGACGATTCGACCCACCTGGAAACCGTCGGCTACCCGATCGCGGACATCGCCGAGGACGGGACGTTCACGCTGACGAAACCGCCCGGCACCGGCGGCGTCGTGAACCTCGAAACCGTCTCGGAACAACTGCTGTACGAGGTCGCCGACCCGGCCCGGTACTACACCCCGGATGTCGTCGCCGACTTCACCGCGCCGACGTTCGCCCAGGTCGGGCCGGACGCGGTGTCCTGCGTCGGGGCGACGGGGCAGCCCGCCACGGACACCTACAAGGTGAGCGTCGCCTACCGCGACGGGTACGCCGCCGCCGGAACGCTGGTGATCCCCGGCCCGAACGCGGTGGCGAAGGCACGGGCCAGCGGCCGCATCCTCCTCGACCGCCTGCGACAGTCCGGCGTCGGGTTCGCGCATTCGTTGGTGGAAGTGCTGGGGGCCGGCGACTGCGTGCCGGGTGTCACCCGCACGGCCGACCCGCCGGAGGTGGTGCTGCGCGTGGCCGTCCGAGATGCCGGCAAGAAGAACGTCGAGCGGTTCGCCAAGGAATTCGCGCCGCTGGTGACGAGCGGTTTCCCCGGCACCACCGGCTACACCACCGGCCGCCCGCAGCTCCGCGACGTGTACGCCTACTGGCCGGCGCTGATCGCCAAGTCCGCCGTCGTCCCGACGGTCGAGGTGCTGGGGTGACGGGCGTCACTTCCGCTTCTTCGGCTTGGCTTTCTTCGCGGCGACGGCGGCCAGCTTGGCCTCGAAGGCGGCGTGTTCGGGCGTGGCCAACCCCTGTTGGAGGACCGCCAATACCGTCCGCCCGTCGCCGGCCAGCAGCGCCGCCACGTCCAGCCACAGGCCGGGGAAGACGACGCTTTTCAAGTACCCGTCGGCCGGGTCGGATGTCAACGGGACGTACTTCTTCCGTCTCAAGACGAACCAGTCGAACAGCCCCGCCGCCGTCCGCCACACGACGTACTCGGCGACGCCGTTGGCCTCGTAGTTGTCGTACTTCACGCCGAGGTCGATCCTGGCCGACGAGTTCGCCACCTCGCAGAGGAGCTCCGGCACGCCGTGCAGCCAGCCTTCGGCGTCGTGCCAACTCCGTCCGCCGCACTCCGGCAGCACGCGGAGGAGCGAGTCCGGCTCCGGCTTCGTCGCGCTCGTCGGCAACAGAAGCGTCGGCTGTAACGACGCGCGGGTGCCGGTGGTGTAGACGGCGTAATGACTGAGCCACATGGAGACCGTCGCCTGCGGTTCGCAGTGCAACCCGTCGCTCGCCGGGGCCATGAACTCGTCCTCCGGAAACAGGCACTCCTCCCCCCGGCGGTGGAGGTAGACCACGCCGTTGAGCAGTTCCGCGCGGGTGCCTTCCGCCGACGCGAGGTACCGCCGCCAGTATTCCTCCCCGCTCAATCGGTCGCCGTCGCGGAGCTGCGGGACCATCTCGGTGTTCAGCTTCACCATCGCTCGGCCCTCCCGGAGTTCCATTTCCACCAAACTATCGGCCGCCGCGGATCTCGAACAGGCGGCACTCGCCGAGGGCCACGTCCTCGTCGCCGGCGGTCAGCACCTTCGCCCCGAGGCCGCACGTCATCCCGCCGCGTTCGGACCAATCCACCGTCTGACCGAGCGCGAAGTCGTCGCCGTGCGCGGCCGAAGTCGGGTAGACCAGCGGCACCACGACGGCGAACGCGCGGCCGTCCGCCAGGCGCAGTTCGCCGGGGCGGAACGCCAGGTCCAGCACCGCGACCGGTTCCGTCAGCGACAGTCGTGCGACTTGCTCGATGGCCACCCAGACCCACCGGCGGCCGATCAGCAGTTCGAACACGCCGGCGAAGCGGTCGTCCGAGTCCCGCAGGCCGACGAACTCGCGGCCGTCCACGAAGCCGGTCACTTCGGGCAGCGCGGCGTCGGCGCGGTCGGCGAAGTCCACGGCAATCGCGTCGTCTTGCCGTGCGGCTTTCGCGGCGAGCCAGCGGCACTTCAAGTGCTTCGGCGGCGGGGCCAGGAGGAACGGCTTGCGCAGGCGGTCCCGGTGGCGTATCGCGGCGAGCAATCGGCGGAAGGCGAGCCGGGACGCCGGCCACGCCGGATCGGACGACGGGACTTCGATCAACTCTCGATGAGCTTCGGACAACAGCCCGGCGAGTGCGAGCAACTCGAACAGGAACAGCCGCGCGGCGGGGTCGTCGGGGGTCGCGGAGACGGCCGCCCGCTGCGCCGCGACGGCGTCGGCGAGGCGGCCGTCGGCGAGCGCGGCGCGGGCGGTCACGGGGAGCCTCGGAGGGAGCGGGCGATGACCCAGACGACGATGCCGAGGCCGGCGAGCAACAGCGACAGCAGCGCCGGCAGCAGGTAGCGGCGCGGGGCCGGCTCGCGGTCGGGCAGGACGGGCACGTCCTGCGTGCTGGACGACCGCTTGGGAATCGGCAGCACGGTCGATGACCCGCGCGAACTGGCTTCGGCGACGAGCGGGGCCGCGTTGGTCGGTTCGCCGTCCGAGAAGCCGGTCACGGGCGCGAGCTGCGCCCGCTCGACGAGGCGGGCCAACTGGATGATGCCGACGAACGGCTTCAGCGCGGCCGCCACCTGGTCGGCGCTCGGGCGATCCGCGGGGTTCTTGGCCAGCATCCGCTCGAGAATCGCCGTCAGCTCCGGCGGCACGTCCCCCCGGTCGGGGATCGATGGCGGGGGCGCGTTCTGGTGGGCGTACTGCTTCGCCCGCGGTGTGGCGAACTTCAGCCCGGAGAACGGCGGCTTGCCGGCCAGCGCCTGATACAGGACACAGCCCAGTCCGTACACGTCCGCCGACGGGCCGACGGTGGACGAGTCGGCCCACTGCTCCGGGGCCATGTAGTCGTGCGTGCCGAGGAGCGTCGGGCTGGACGGCGGGCCGTCGGGGAGGACCGCCGACTCCCGCGAGAGGGCCAGACCGAGGTCGAGAATCTTGACCGCCCCCTCGCCCGTGACCATCAGGTTCGACGGCTTCACGTCCCGGTGAATCACCCCCTTGGCGTGCGCGTGGGCCAGTCCGACGGCCGCCTGCCGGACCATCTCGGCGGCGTCGGAAACGGGCAGCGGACCGACCGCGCGGACCAGCCGGGCCACGTCCACCCCGTCCACCAGCTCCATCGCCAGGAACGGCACCCCGCCGAACTCGCCGGCGTCGGTCGCCTTCACCACGTTCGGGTGGTTCAGCTTGCCGACGGTGCGCGCCTCGCGCTGGAACCGTTCCAGATACCGGCTGTCGCGGGCGGCGAGTTGGGGCAGCACCTTCAACGCCACCGTCCGGCCGAGGCGGTCGTGGACGGCCTCGTACACGCTGCCCATGCCGCCGCGGCCGATCAGCCGGACGATGCGGTACGGGCCGATCACGTCGGCCGTCGGCGGGGCGGGGGACGGCTCGCGGTGGACCGTCTCCTCGGCCGCCTCCGCGGCGTCGTGCGGGGCGGGGAAGGACCGCCGCGAGGGCACCGGCCGCTCGCCGGCGCGGGCCTTGCAGTTCAGGCAGTTGCCGAGGTGACGGGCGGTGCGGAGGTGCGCGACCGTATCCAGACTGCCCTCGTAAAAGGCGGTCAGTTCGTCGTCGGACGGGCAGCGGGCGAGTGTCGGCACGGCGTTCGGCACCGCAGGGGAGGCGAGTATCGACCGCCTAATTATACGTCGCGTTTCCCCAGTCGGTCACGCCGCGCGAAGGCGCTCCGCCGCGAACTCGACGAACGCCGGGCAGTGCGACCGGAACCAGTCCGACACCGCCGCCCGCGACAGCGTCTCGACGAGTTCCACCCGCGCGGGCAGTCGCGGGAACCGGCGGCCCACGTCCCACGCGTGCGGCACCGTCGCCGCCGTCAGCAGGACGACCCGCTCGCCGTTCCGACGGGGCAACTCGGCCGTCGGCTCCGGCCCCCAGAACCAGTGGCCGGACGCGGCGAACCCGGCCGGCAGCGTGCCGTCGGGGTTCAACGCCGTCGGGCGAAGGAGTTGGAACGGGGCCACGGCGACCGCCGCCGCCGGATCGGGGCGGGCGTCCCGGTACGCCGCCGCGACGCGCGGGTCGGGCCGACGGCGGTGCGGCAACTCGTCGGCGAGCAGGATCGTCAGCTGGCGAACGTCGGCGACGCCGGTGAGCAGCACCCGCGCGGCGGTTCGCCGGTCCACGTCCACGACGAGGACCACTTCCTCGTCCGGCACGGCCAGCAGTTCGGCCAGCTCCCGCGCGGCCGGGACGTGGTGCCCGACCGTCTTCGCCACGGCCGTCAGCCCCGCCGTCGCCCGCGCCACCCGCCGGCATTCGACGGACGCCGGCAGGACCGTCAGCGCGTCGTCGAGCAGGTCGGGCAGGGCGCGCCACGCGGCGGCTGCGGCGGGCGGCAGGCGTGCCGACACGTCGCCGAGGTAGGGTTCGGGGAAGGCGACCGCCGGCGGGCGACTCCGCTCCCATTCGGCCTGGGCGGTGCGGTCGAAGAAGAACAGCGGCGGTTCGCCCCACTTGCTCCGGGCCGCGTGCCGGCGGACCTCGCACGCGGCGAGCAACTCGGCGGACAGCCGGAGCGCGTCGCGGAGGCGGGCGAGCAGCGGCACCGCCTGGAGGGGCAGGTCCGGCGGCGGGGCCGCGGCGCGGAACCGGGGCGAACGGAACGACAGGACATCGGCGGCAATCGCGGTCATCGTCAGCGCCCTCCGTGGCGAACGGCGATTACCGCACGTTTCGCCGGGCGTTGCAAGCCGAACTGCCGTCGGAGGCCAGGGCTATTGCGTTACCCGGTAAACCCACGAGCCGCGACGCGCCTTGCGGGACCGGGAGGGCCGGGCGAAGATGCGCTATTGCGTTATCGGTAAACCCACGAGCCGCGACCGCCAGGGAGCGTCTTTTCCAGCCGGAAACCGACGCTCCCTGGCGGCAGGATCAGGGCCTTGCGGTCGCAGCCGGGGTGGCACAGCCACGACTTGGCCGACGCCGCCATGCGGGTCGGCACCTTCGCGCCGAACGTCTTGGCGAACTCGCCGACGCAGTAGTCGCGGTCGGCGTCCCACGGCAGCCTCATCGCGCCGGCGGGCTGCTCGTTCGGGCCGGGCAGGTACAGGTTGGACGGCAGCAGCGGGCGGTCGGCCACGTCGCCGGGGTTCACCACCTGCGGGACGAGGAACGGCTGCGGCTTGGGGTCGGCCCCCGCGCCGGTGTCCACGTAGGCGAGCGCGCAGTTGGTGGTGCCGAGGTCGAT
>JAYTTN010000433.1:0-5433 GCA_043745295.1 Fimbriiglobus sp.
GCATCTTCGTTTTCCGATGCCACTCCCTGGCGGTCGCGGCTCGCAAGAACACCCCCTCTCCATTTATGGGGAGAGGGCCGGGGGGTGGGGTCTCAAAACCGGATACCGACCCCTGACAGCCCCCGTCGGGGGTCGGTCTGTTCGCGGGCATCGAAGTCGGTCGCGTCGCCGGCTCGGCGACCTCGGCGGCCATCCGCAATCCGACGGCGCGGCTCGGTCGTCGGTAGAATGGCGGATGCCATCCGGCAATCGGCCGCTTCCCCCGTTCGAGGTCTCCCCCATGCTCCGCGCCGCGCTCGCCACCCTACTGGGTCTCGCCATGACCGTCCACGCCGACGACAAGAAGCCCGAACCGGGCAAGGCGATCCCCGACACCACCCCGCTCGAACTGACCATCAAAGGCGACACGACGAAGTACGTCCTCGACCTGGGCGGGAAGACGCCCGAGGAGTTCGCCAAACTGCTGGCGGACGTGAAGGACGGCAAGGGCCGCGCGCCGAAGCCGCCGGAAGTGAAGCTGACGCTGGTGGTGAAGAACACGTCGGACAAGGCCATCAAGGTGTGGGCCAAGGGCGACGCCGTGGTCCTGGACCTGGAGCTGAAGGGCAAGGGGGCCACGTCCGTCGCCCCGCAGTTGGCCTTCACCGCCGACTTCCGCCTGCCGCAGGCGACCGACCTGGACGCCGGCAAGACGATGGAAATCCCGCTCGGCGCGCTGGTGTCCGGGTTCCGCGGCGCGTCGAAGTACACCTACTGGACGCAGGCGGGCGAGTACGAACTGGTCGCCACCTGGAAGACCGGCGTGTCGCCGACCCCGACGGGCGCGGTTCAGAACAACGACGGATTCGGCGTGGTGACGGTCAGCAGCAAGGCGTTCAAGATCACGGTCGAAGAGAAGAAGTGAGGAAAGTTGGAGCCGTCGGCGCACGCAACGGGGTCCGAATTCTCTTCACCGCGGAGCGGTGATTGCCGGTAGCCAGGGGTGACGGAGCAAAGCGACGGAACCCCTGGATCAAGTCGGGAAAATGCGGGAGTCCCGGAGGGACGATGGGTCCGCATCCGTCGTCCCTCCGGGACTCCCGCATTTTTGTCGGAGTTTCCAGGGGTTCCGCGAGCTGCGCTCGCGCACCACCCCTGGCTACAGGCAACCACGCCTCCGGCGTGAGGAGGCGCAATTAGTCGGTGGGCAGGTAGGCGTCGTGGCGAGCGTAGTACATCACCGCGTTGAACTTGTCCTGCGGTGTGAGACTTCGCCCGCCGCGCCAACGCGACCACACGGCGATGGCGGATTTGGCCTGCTGAATCATTAAGAGGTAGGAAAGGCTCGCGTCTTGCGGGCATTCGCCGGAGCCATCGTCAGTAATGGGACAAATGAGGGCGGGAGAAGTCGGGAGCGAATCGCGTCCGTCGGCGGCAAAAAGACAGGGCGGGTCGTAACGATCGACAAGATCCACCTCGCCGATGCGATCAATCACATTGATCAGCGTCCCCTCCGAATCACACCGCGCCGAAGGCCAGCGAGCAGTTGTGGCCGCCGAAGCCGAACGAGTTGGACAGCACTTTCGTCACCCGCGCCTCGCGGGCCACGTTCGGAATGTAGTCCAGGTCGCACCCGGCTTCGATGTCCTGGTTCTCCAGGTTGATCGTCGGGTGCAGGACGCCGTGCTTGAGGCTCAGGGCGCAGGCGATGGCCTCGACCCCGCCGCTGGCCCCCAGCAGGTGGCCGATCATGCTCTTCGTGCTGGACACCATCAGCTTCTTCGCGTGTTCGCCGAACACCGCCTTGACGGCCTTCGTCTCGGCCACGTCGCCGAGGTCGGTGCTGGTGCCGTGGGCGTTGACGTACTGCACGTCGGCCGGGTTCCAGCCGGCTTCCCGCATCGCCTGCCGCATGGCCTCGGCCGCGCCGATGCCGTCTTCGTGCGGGGCGGTGATGTGGTAGGCGTCGGCGGTGTTCCCGCAGCCGAGCAGTTCGCAGTAAATGTTCGCGCCGCGGGCCTTGGCGCGTTCGTACTCTTCCAGCACCAGGATGCCGGCCCCCTCGCCGAGGACGAACCCGTCGCGGTCTTTGTCGAACGGCCGGCTGGCGCGGGGCGGGTCGTCGTTGCGGTGGGACAGCGCCCGGATGTTGATGAACCCGGCCAGGCCGATGGGCGAGATGGCCGCCTCGGTGCCGCCGGACACCATCGCGTCGGCGAACCCGTAGGCGATCTGCCGCATGGCGTCGCCCAGCGCGTGCGCGGCGGAGCTGCACGCGGTGGCGACGGTGGTGTTCGGGCCGCGGAGGCCGTGGCGGATGCTGACGACGCCGGCCGCCGAGTTGGCGATCATCTTCGGGATGACGAGCGGGCTGACGCGGGCCGGCCCCTTGGACAGCAGCGTCTCGACCCCGTCCTCGAACTCGGCGATGCCGCCGATGCCGGAGCCGAGGATGACCCCGGCGCGGAACGGGTCCATGCTGCCGAAGTCGATGCCGCTGTCGGCGACGGCCTCGTGGGCGGCGACCACGGCGAATTGGCAGAAGCGGTCGAGCCGCCGCACCTCGCGGGCGTCGATGACGGCGGACGGGTCGAACCCCTTCACCTCGCCGCCGATCTTCACCCGGTGGTTCGACACGTCGATGAGGGCGAGGGGCGCGATGCCGCTTTTCCCGGCCAGGAGACCCTGCCAGTATTCGGGAACGGAGTGGGCGATCGGGTTGACGGTTCCCACACCGGTGACGACGACGCGGCGGCGAGCCATGGTTGTTACGCCTTCACCCCGGCGTCGCCCGACGACCCGGCCTTCTGCTTGGCCTCGATGTACTCGATGGCCTCGCCGACGGTCTTGATCTTCTCGGCGTCGGTGTCCGGAATCTGGATGTCGAACTCCTCCTCCAGCTCCATGACCAGCTCGACGATGTCGAGGGAGTCGGCCCCGATGTCCTCCTGGAACCGGGTGGTGCGGACGACGGAGTCCTTGTTCACGGCCAGGTGATTGCACACGATTTCGACGACGCGTTGCTCGACGGACACGCTACGACCCTCCGGGGCGGCGGACGACGGACTGGGGGACGGTGCGACAATGTCACCGGCCGCGCGCCGACGAATTTCTCAGGATACTCAATCTACGGCCGAGGTCCGAAAAGGGAAGACCGACCACCCCCTCACGCCGGAATGTTCACCAGTTCGGCCTTCCGGTGGACCCGCTTCATCAGCCCGGCCAGCACCCGCCCCGGCCCGATCTCGTGGAACCGCTCGACGCCGGCCGCGAGCAGCCCGCGCAGCGTCTCCTCCCACCGGACGGGCGACAGCACCTGCCTCACCAGCAGCGAGCGGAAGTCGGCCGGATCGGTGTGCGGCTGCGCGTCCACGTTCGACCAGACCGGCACGCGAGCCGGGGTCAACGCGACCCCGGCGAGGGCGGCCGCGAGGGCCTCGTCGGCCGGCTTCATGAGAGTCGTGTGGAACGCGCCGGCCACCGGCAGGCGGGCGAGGCGGAACTGCTTCGCCTCGGCCAGCCGACAGACTTCGTCGATGGCCGCGAGCGAACCCGAGACGACGGTGTTGCCGGGGCAGAGCAGGTTGGCGACTTCCAGCGCGTGCGGGCCGCGCGCCTCGGCGACGAGGGCTTGCACCTCGGCGACTTCGGGGCCGATGACGGCGACCATGCCGCCGGGCGTGGCGACGGCGGCGGCTTGCATCGCCTCCCCGCGCGCCTTCACCACCGTTAGCCCGTCCTCGAACGTCAGCGCGCCGGCGAACACCAGCGCGGTGTACTCGCCGAGGCTGAGGCCGGCGGTGGCGACGACCGAATCGACCGCGGCGGGGTCCGTCGCCTTCAGCCGCTCGAGCGCGGCGAGGCTGGCGACGAAGATGGCCGGCTGGCTCACGTCCGTCGCGTTCAGCCGTTCGACCGGGCCGTTGACGCACACGTCGAGCAGGTCGAAGCCGAGGACGGCCGACGCGCGGGCGAACAGGTCGGCGGCGGCCGGCAAATTCGCGGCGAGCTCCTTGCCCATGCCGACGGACTGGGCACCCTGACCGGGGAAGAGGAAGGCGGTCTTCATGGGGGCTGTGCGAAATGGGGATTCGGTCACTCGTCGTCGCCGATCGTCGGCAGCGTGGCCAGCTCCTCGACGATCCGCTCGTTCAGTTTCACGCGGACGTTCTGGGCGGCGACGGTCAGGGCGTTGGCGATGGCCCGCTCGTCGGCCGCGCCGTGGCACTTGATGCAGACGCCGTCCACCCCCAGCAGCGGGGCACCGCCGGCCGCGCTGGCGTGGTACTTCATCGCCATCATCTTCAGGGCGGCGGCGGCGGCCGGGCGGTCGGCGGTCAGCGGGAACACGACTTCCTGCTGCACGGTCTTCAACAGGAACTCGGTCAGCCCCTCGGCGTACTTGAGCAGCACGTTGCCGGAGAAGCCGTCGGTGACGATCACGTCCACAGTGCCGGAATGCACGTCGCGGCCTTCGACGTTGCCGATGAACTTGGGGGCGAGCGGGCTGTTGCGGAACAGGGCGTTGGCTTCCTGGGCGAGGTCGTGACCTTTGGAATCCTCCGCGCCGACGTTCAGCAGCCCGACGCGCGGGGTCTTCACCCCCAGCATCCGCTCGGCGAACGCGGCCCCCATGACGCCGTAGCGCAGCAGGTGCGACGGCTTCGGGTGGACGTTCGCGCCGACATCCAGCAACACCACTTGGCCGGCGTAAGTGGGCAACACGGCGGCGATGCCGGGCTTGCGGATGCCTTTCAGGAAGCGGCGGGTGAACAGCCCGGCCCCGACGACGGCCCCGGTGTTCCCGGCCGACACCAGCCCGTCGACTTGCTTCGCGGCCAGGAGCTGCCAGCACTTGGAGATGGAGTTGTCCGGCTTCTTGCGGAGCGCCTCGACCGGCTTCTCGTCCATGCCGATGGCGTCGGGCGCGTGGACGATCTCGAACCGGCCGGCGGGCAAGTTCGCGGTCGCCGGTTCCAGCACGGCCCGATCCCCCACCAGCACGACCGTCAGGTCGGGGGCGGCGGCGAGGGCGGCGGCGGCCCCGGCGACGGACGGCGTCCACCCGTGGTCCCCGCCCGTGGCGTCGAGCGCGATCCGCATGGCGGGTTACTTCCCCTTCGCGTCGGTTTCGTCCTGGACGACGACGGCGTCGCGGCCCTGGTAGTACCCGCACTGAGTGCAGACGCGGTGCGGCAGGATGGCGTCCTGGCAGCGGGGGCAGTACTGGATGCCTTTCGGGGTGATGAAGTGGTGGCTCCGCCGGTGGCCCTGGCGGGATTTCGACGTGCGGCGCTTCGGGACTGCCATGACGGCCTCGGGGTCTGGTCCGACCAAAAGCGTAATCGTAGGGGGAAGACGGGGCCTGTCAAGGAGACCGAACGCGCGAACGGGCGACCCCGCTTCCTTCGGTCGCGGCGACGACAAGGTGGTTGTCGTCGCCGCGACCGAAGG
>JAYTTN010000434.1:0-1488 GCA_043745295.1 Fimbriiglobus sp.
CCGCCCGTTCGACGGGCGGGCGGTGTCGCCGGGACGGGGTTCCGTCACTTCTTCGCCTTCACGTCCCAATTCTTCTCCTGCGTGCCGGACTTCACGTCCAGCGTCAGGGTCGATTTGTCGTGGTACTCGTCGCCCAGCGACTCCTCGATGATCACGCCGGGGGCGTGGCGGACTGTCGCCGGGGGCGAAACCCCTGGGAGATGGCCGGCGTCACTTCGTCAGGCTGAAGTCCTTCTCGTTCGTGCCGGCCTTCACGTCGAACGTCAGTTCCGTCTTCTCGTTGTACCGCTTCGGCAGCAGCTCGTCGGTCAGGTCCATCGTGTCGGCCTTGTCCGCGTACAGCTTCTTCTTGCCGATCACCTTGGTGCCGTTGATCTCCACCTTGTTCGGGCCGAGGGGGGCCTTGACGCCGAACCGGCCGTTGACGATCTCGCCGCCCTCGACGCCGCCGGTCCCGGTCGAGCGGAAGGTGATGGCCCCCTTCTCGACCGGCTTGCCCTCGAAGGTGACGATGCCGGTCACCTCGGCCGTCCCGCCGCCGCCGCCGCACCCGGCGAGGGCGATCAGCCCCGCCGCCAGCAGGCCGGCGGCGGGGACTCGTGTCCGGATCATGGGTTCGCTCCGGAGGGGGTTAGAAGTCGTTGCCGAGGACTTCGCCGCCGCTCATGGTGCCCATCGCGGCCCAGGTGGTGTTGGTCATCGACTTGGTGAAGAAGCGGATGCTGCCGTCGCACAGGGCGGCGTTCACCCCGCCGGTGTGCCGGCTGCGGGCGGCGTTGTGCTGCGCCCCGGCGTTCACGTAGGGCATGAACGGGTCGTTGGTCGGCCCGACGGCCCAGTTGACGATGTCCGGGGCGGACGAGTTCGGGGTGTTGATGGTCATGAACTTGAACACCCCGTCGTCGTTGTGGATGTCGCCCCGCCAGTCGTTGTCGGCGTTCGACTTCGCCATCAGGTACTCGGACAGCATGAGGGTGTTCGAGGTGCCGTCGGTGATGCTCGCCATGACCGTCTTGCCGGGGGTCGAGCGGTTCCCGTTGATGTGGTGGAACGGGGCGAGGGCGGCCGGCGGGGCCTGGTCGTACCGGGCGTTCCCCCAGTTCACCACGTAGTTGCCGCGGGTCCGCTGGTAGTAGCTGGTGTTCAGGTCGGACCCGCTGTCGGACGGGCAGTAGTAGATCGGCACCCGCGCCCCGCACAGCCCGTTCATGGTGCCGCCGACGGTCGCCGGCGGCAGGTAGAACTGCTGGTTCAGGTCGTTCTTGCCGCCCAGGGCGGTCTGCTCGACGTAGGGCCACAAGTACATCACCCACGTCTGCCGCGGGTTGTTCCGCGCGCCGAGCGGGAACCGCCCCTCGGCGTCGTGGAAGCCGTGCATGGCCAGCCCCCACTGCTTCAGGTTGTTGCTGCACTTCATCCGCGCGGCGGCCTCGCGGACCTTCTGGACGGCCGGCAGCAGCAGGCCGATCAGGATGGCGATGATGGCGA
>JAYTTN010000435.1:0-1488 GCA_043745295.1 Fimbriiglobus sp.
CCAGAATGAGCCGGAGAGACGATCCGCCGTGAGTCGCGTGCGCGACAAATCGAGGATTGGTGTCGTCCCTCGGTTCCAGCGGAACCGCCAAGTACCCGCTCGCGGACAGCCGCGCGCGCAGCGTGTCCGCCGGAACGGGAGTTTTCGGCGGTTGACCCCGTGCGGCCGCCGTGCACACGGCGAGCAATCCGACGGCTTGGAGAACCCGGTGAAGGCTCGTTCGAAGGCCTTTCATTGTCGCATCCTTGCAGTTCGGTGGGAAAAGCCCCAGGGTCAGCGCATCTAAATCGCCGGGAAAATCGCTCTTTTTTCCAGGCTCCAGTGGGTGCAGCCTGGAATTCTTAGCGCGAAGTCGGGGTCTGAACCTCAAAAGTATCGAAAACCCGGCGATTTAGATGCGTTGGCCCTGGAAAAGCCCCGATCAGCACAGTTATTGCTGTCTCCGTCTCCACTGTTGAATGTCCCGGTCGTAGTACCAGTCATCTCGGAGATCGCGCGCCCCCCGGATCGGGATGGTGGTGCCGCCGGGGGCATTCGGGTCGGCAACGATGTTCCGGGGATCGAAGGGACTCCGCTTGCCGGGAACGACGGTGTTCGGCTCCGGCGGCGCGACACCGGACGGGATGACCGGGCCGCCCAGGGTCGGCACGAAGGCCCACGCATACCCGTACACGACGGTGTAGCCGATCGGGCGCGGCCTGGGCGTGGGCAGGAGCCCCGGATCCGTGCCCGCTGGCGGTTGATCGGGCGTGTTCAGCCCTTCATCGATCGGAATTAACCGATCTCGGACGGGGATGCCGAACAGGATGTTGAACTTGTAGACCCACCTTTCGGCTACGCCATCCACGGTGCCCGGAACCGGTGCGGGCATCGTGAGGCCACCGGCAGCCGGCGGTGCGGGGGGAGCACCCGGCAGTCGCGTTAGCGGTGCCGGCCGAGGCTGCGGCGCGGGCTGGCCGTCGGGGAGGAGAACGTTCGCCAGTTGCGGTTGGGGGGCCGGCGGCAGGCCGGGTTGCGGTTGGCTGGCCCCGGTCGCGGCGCGGACGTTGTCCAGCGTGCCGGCGGTGCCGAGGGACGCCATCAGTTCGTCCAATTCCGGGCTGGCGTCGAGCGCCAGGGCCGAACCGCCGGAGTCGGTGCCGGTGTAGAAGGTGTTCGTCGCGGCGTCGTAAAAGGTCAGGTAATAGACGCTCCCGGCCTTTTCCAGGATCAGCGACCGGCCGGTGGCGTTCCCCGCGTCGTCGGTCTCGGCCACCAGCGCCACGTCCGTCACCTGCTGCCGGGTCTGCGGCGGCGCGGGCGTTTGGATCGGCGGCGTCCCCGGCGGCAGCAGCGGGGTGGCGTCGGGGACGATGCGGCCGTCGTGCGGTTCGTCCGCGCGTCGATTCCACCGGCGACGTGGCGGGCGCTCGGCACCCGCGCCGGCGGCGAGGTGATCGCGGAGTGACCCCTTTCGTACATCGAACGGGGCGGCGTGTCAGACGCCGG
>JAYTTN010000436.1:0-5414 GCA_043745295.1 Fimbriiglobus sp.
GACGATGGGCAACGGCCAACTGGTCGTGTGGGAACTGGCCGGCGGAACGGAGGTGTTCCGCGCCGCGTGCGACACCGGCAACACCGTATACGCCCGCGCCATCGCCTTCACCCCGGACGGCAAGCGGCTGATCACCGGCCACGACACCACGGCCCTGGTGTGGGACGTGTCCGCCGCGACGGGGAAGAATTGAGCGACGACCGCCAAAGGTAGTCCGCACTCTCCGAGTGCGGGTGGACGGCGGCGAACGCCGGCCGCGTGGCCGAGCTTTGCTGCCTGGTATACTCCGACCAGTGGGCGGATGACAGGCTCCCCGCAGAGCTGCCAGAATCCGCCGGCGCACCTGCCGGCGGGTTCGGGTTGACACGCCGATTCCGCTTTTGCGACCATACTCCTCCCGACGGCACGACGCCGCAGAATTCGCCTCCACGGACGGAGACACCATGAGCTTCACGCCCCTCCTCGCCCGCATCCGGGACCGCGCCGCCACCGTCGGCGTCATCGGCCTGGGGTACGTCGGCCTGCCCCTCGCGCGGGCGCTGGCCCGCGCCGGGTTCCGCGTCCTCGGCTTCGACATCGACGCCGCCAAGGTGGACAAGCTGAACGCCGGCTTGAGCTACATCAAGCAGATCCCGGACGCCACCGTCGCCGAGATGCGGGCCAACCGGTTCGAGGCGACCGACGCCTTCACCCGCCTGGGCGAGGCCGACGCCATCCTGATCTGCGTGCCGACGCCGCTGACCGACGCCCGCGAGCCGGACCTCAGCTTCGTCATCAACAGCGCGCACGCCATCGCCGGGCAGCTCCGGCCGGGGCAACTCATCGTGCTGGAAAGCACGACGTACCCCAGCACCACCCGCGGCGACGTGCTGCCGGTGCTGGAGCGGACGGGGCTGAAGGCCGGCACGGACTTCTTCCTCGCGTTCAGCCCGGAGCGGGAAGACCCCGGCAACCCGACGCACACCGTCGCGCACATCCCGAAAGTGGTCGGCGGCCTGGACGAGCGGAGCGGCGACTTGGCATGCGCCTTGTATGCGGCCATCGTCCCGCAGGTGGTGCGGGTGAGCACGCCGGAGGTGGCGGAGGCGTGCAAAATCCTGGAGAACACCTACCGGGCGGTGAACATCGCGCTGGTGAACGAGATGAAGGTGCTGTACGACCGCATGGGCATCGACGTGTGGGAAGTCATCGACGCGGCGAAGACGAAGCCGTTCGGCTTCCAGGCGTTCTACCCCGGCCCCGGCCTCGGCGGGCACTGCATCCCGCTCGACCCCTTCTACCTCAGCTTCGTGGCCAAGCGGCACGGGATGAACACGCGGTTCATCGAACTGGCCGGCGAGGTGAACACGGCCATGCCGGCGTTCGTGGTGAACAAGGTCGCGGACGTGCTGAACGACGCCTGCAAGCCGGTGCGGGGCAGCAAGGTGGCCATCCTCGGCATGGCGTACAAGAAGGACGTGGACGACCCCCGCGAGTCGCCCGGCTTCGAGCTGATGGACCTGCTACTGACGAAGGGCGCGGCCGTGACCTACAACGACCCGCACATCCCCGTGCTGCCCCGGATGCGGCACTACCCGCACCTGGAGATGGTCAGTTCGCCGCTGACCGCCGAATACCTGGCGGCGCAGGACTGCGTGCTGATCGCCACCGACCACACGGCCTACGACTACCAGTTCATCGTGACCCACGCCGAGGTGGTGATCGACAGCCGCAACGCGACCAAGAAAGTGACCGAGGGTCGGGCGAAGATCGTGCGGGCGTAGCGGCCAGGGGACAGGGGGCAGGAAGCAGGGGGCAGGAAGCAGGGGACAGAAGTCAGACATTGCTCTTTGGGCGTTCGGCTTTCCTGCTTCCTGATGTCTCCTGACTCCTGTCCCCTGACTCCCGACTCCTGTCCCCTGACTCCCGACTCCTGTCCCCTACTTCTCATCCCCGCTGGGCGGCGGCCCACAGCATCAGCGCGACGCGGTCGCGGAGCTGCCCCCGCTGCCGGGCCAGCCGGCAGGTGCGGTCCTTCCAGGCGTAGTACAGGCCGGCGATGGCGAGGACGGCGAGGTTGCAAGCGACGAGTTGGAACATGACTCCGGCCCTCTCTCTGGGATCGCGTGGGCGACACCCAAAGCTAGAGCGCTTGCCGGGGCGGGCAAATCGGCGGTCGATTCGAGTTCCCGAAAAGGGCGGAATTCGTCCGGTATTGCCGGACGGTGTCAACCGGGTGTTATCACCCGTCAACCCGCTCGCCGCGAAGTCCCGACAGTCCCTCGCTCCCCAGTTGAATCGACCGCCCGCCGACCGCGATCTCGAACAGGTCGTCCAGTTCCTCGTACCGCACGAACCGCACCGTCACGCCGGGCACCAGCCCCAGGTCGCGCCAGCGGCGGAGGCGATCCGGGTTGTCGTCCTGCGCCTCGCGGACCAGCACCACGTCGCCGGCCCGGAATTCGCTCAGGCGGGTGAAGTCGCGGTGCGGCAGTTCCCCCGTCGCGGTCGGGATGGGGTGGCCGTGCGGGTCTTCGCTCGGCTCGCCCAGGTGCGCGGCGATGGCCTGTTCCAGCCGCGGCGAGATGGCGTGTTCGAGCGCCTCCGCCTCGGCGTCCACCTCGGACCAGTCCAGGCCCAGCACCTGCGTCAGGAACAGTTCGATGAGCCGGTGCCGGCGGATCACCCGGCGGGCCTCCGTCACGCCGGCCGCGGTCAGCTTGGCCCCGCTGCCGGGCGTGTAGTCGATCCACCCGGCCTCGGCCAGCCGCTTGAGCATGCCCGTCACCGACGGCGCGCGGACGGCCAGATCGTCGGCGATGTCCTTCGGCGACACGATGGCATCCGACCCGCCGAGGCGGTGGATCGCCTTCAGGTAATCTTGCACCGCTTCGGTGGGGGTACTCATCACTGGCTCCCGACCGGGGATCGATCCAACTCGGTCGTCAGGAAGTCCGCGGCTCGGGCGACCGCGCCGGGGATTGCCACCGTCGCGCACAAGGCGTCCAGCTTCGCCACCAGTTCGTTCCGCGCGGCGTCATCGGTCAGCCACCGTAGCACCGTATCCGCGACCGGGCCGGAGTAGTCCGCCGCCCCCGCGAACTCCGGGTACAGCTCTTCGCCCGCCAGCAGATTCGTCAGGCTGATGTACTCGCACGTCTTCAGCCGGTCGGCCAGGAAGCGGAACAGCCGCCCGACCCGATAGACCACCGCCGTCGGCTTCCGCCGCGCCAGCAATTCCAGCCCGACCGACCCCGATACCGCCACGCAACAATTGCAAAGCTCGATGATCTCCGGCGTGCGGCCGATGTGGACCTCGACCGGGAGCGACGACCCCTTCAGCATCTCGCGCACCAGCGCCGCCTGCTTCTCCTTGAACGCCGCCACGAGGAACCGCGTACCCGGCCGCGCGGCCGCGATCCGCTCGCCAGCCTTCACCAGCCACGGGCCGTTGCCCGTCACCTCTTGCGTCCGCGAGCCGGGCAGCAGCGCGACGATGTTCCCCGGCTTCGCCCGCTGCTCGGCCAGGAACGTCGGGTCGAGCCGCTGGCCAGCAATCTCGTCGAAGTACGGGTGTCCGACGTAGTGCGTCCGCACGCCGCGCCTGCGATACCAATCTTCCTCGAACGGCAGGGCGGTGAGAACCGCCGCGAAGTATTTTCGCACCTTCTTCACACGGCTGCCGCGCCACGCCCACAACTGCGGCGGGACGAAATAGTACACCGGCACGCCGTACCGGTGCGCCCTCTGGGCCAGGTGGAAGTTGAAGCCGGGGTAGTCGATGAGGACGACGGCGTCCGGCCGCCGCGTGCGGAAGTACGATTCGGCCTTCGCCCCCAGGCGGAGGAACGTCGGCAGGTTGGCCAGTACGCGGCCGAGCCACATGACGGCCAGCTCCGTCAGCGGGTAGAGCAGTTCCACGCCGGCCGCGGCCATCCGGGGACCGCCGAACCCGACGAGTTCCAGGTCCGGAATCCGTTCGCGGAGCGCGACCGCCAGGTTCGCCCCGTGGAGGTCGCCGCTCGGCTCGCCGGCACTGAGGAACACGCGCATGGGTGCAGTCTATCGGAATCGGAACGGGAGCCGGACGACGCTTTCCAATCCGCGCGCCGCGAACCGTCACGCCTTGCCGAACAGCAACGTCATCGCTTCGGACACGTCGGCGAACCGCTTGCCGGATTGCAGCAGCTTGTCCAGTTTCTCGCGGGCCTCGATGGGCGTCAGGCCGAGGGCCATGAGGGCGAGGTACACGTCCTCGATCACCTGACCGCTCGGCAACCCCGTCGGTTCCGGCGTCGGCTCGGCGGACGCCGCCGACTTGCGCGGCTTCTTCTCCTTCGGCGGCGGCTCCACCGCCACGGCGGTGCCGGGCAGCGCGTCCACCACGTCCCCGGAGGCGACGGCGAACGGCCCGACCTTCCGCTTCAGCGTCGTGATGATCTGCTCGGCGGTGGCCGCCCCGATGCCGGGCAAGGTGGTCAGCCACTTGGCGTCCTGCCGGGCGATGGCGTCGGCGATGTCCCGCACGTTCCGGCACAGCGCCTTCAGCGCCTTCTTCACGCCGATCTTGTCCACCGTGCAGAACAGCTCGAAGAACTCCAGTTCGGCGGTCGTCGTGAAGCCGATCTTGCGCGGCACGAACCGGCTGCCGCCGCTGTTCCCCTCCAGGTATTCGGTGACGTGCAGGGTGATGTCCTGCCCGGTGCGGAGTTGGAGTTGCCGGCGGACCGACTCCGGCACCAGCACTTGATACTCGAACGGCCCGACCGCGACGCGGATGTCGTCGTCGCACACGCGGACCAGGGTGCCGGTCATCTTGGTGATCATGGTGCGGGATCGCAGGTGTACTGGGTGTAGGTCGCGGTCGAAGTTCCCCGGAGGGGAGCGAGGCCCGACGGCCAGCCGCGGTTCTGTCCGAGCCGGAAGCGTGAGCGACGGTCTTGCTTGAAGAACCGTCGCTCGCGCTTCCGGCTCGGACGGAACAATGTCGGGCCTCCCCGGCCTGCGGCCGGTTCGACCGCGACCTACTCGCTCACCGCCGGCTCGTCGGCGTTCGCACTCCCCAAGAGGGCGGCCATGTTCACGCCCGTGAAGGTGGCGGACCGCGCCCCCTGCACGACGTGCGACCCGGCGAAGTAGTGGCACAGCGCGATGCCCAGCGCGTCCGACACGTCGTGCGGTTCGGGCAGCTTGGTCAGGTGCAACTCCCGCATGATGCAGTGCTGCATCTGCTCCTTGCTGGCGCGGCCGTGGCCGGTGACCAGCTTCTTCACCTGCGTGCTGGCGTAGCTGAACATCGGCACGCCCTTCTGCGCCCCCGCCAGGAAGAAGCACCCCCGCGCGTGCGCCATGAGGATGGCCGTCCGCGGGTGGTCGTAGTGGGCGTAGAGTGTCTCGACGCACACCGCCGCCGGGTTCCACTGGTCGATCACGTC
>JAYTTN010000437.1:0-1486 GCA_043745295.1 Fimbriiglobus sp.
CGGCGGTGTACGTCGTGCGGGTCTTGGCCATCGGTGTGTCCCCTCGTTGAGAGAGCTCACACCGTTAACTGCGTGTCCACCAAACGTGGGGAGGTCCAATGGTCACTCCTGACCGCATAATGTATAGTACGGCTTCTCGTACTCGAACCGCTCCACGGTCGCACGGTTCAGGCCAGGGCCAGCGCATCTAAAGTCCTTGATCTGGCGCGGTTTCGGTCAGTCGGGTCGGGTGTGGGATTCCCCGAGGACTCCCGCATGGCCCGCCCGCTCGTCGGACACTTCGCCGACCTGAAGGATCCGCGGGTCAACCGGACGAAGAAGCATCGCCTGGACGACATCCCGGTGATCGCCCTGTCGGCCCTCGTGTGCGGGGCCACCACGTTCGAGGATATCGAGGAGTTCGGCGAGGACTGGTTCCAGACCTTCCTCCCGCTGCCGCACGGCATCCCCAGCCACGACACCGTCTGCCGCGTCTTCTGCGCGCTCGATGCCGCGGTCTTCGCCCGCTGCTTCGGCGGTTGGATGGCCGATGTCGGGGAGGCCCTCGGCCTGAAGGGGCTGACCCGCATCGCCGTCGACGGCAAGTCCCTGCGCGGGGCCACCGGCAACACCGTCACCGGGTGCGTGCACGTGGTGACGGCGTGGGCGACCGAGCACGGGTTGGTCCTCGGCCGGGAGGTGGTGGCGGACGAGTCGAACGAGATCCCGGCCTTCCCGGCGTTGCTGAAGACCTTGAAATTGAAGGGGACGCTGGCGACCATCGACGCGGCCGGGTGCCAGACGGACGTGGCGGACGCGATCCGCGACGGCGGCGGCGATGACCTGCTGGCGGTGAAGGGGAACCGGCCGACGTTGCTGGCGGCGGTGGAGGCGGTGTTCGCCGACGCGGCGGAGAAGGAGTTCGCCGGGGTGGGGGCGACGCGCCACGAGGCCATCGAGGACGGGCACGGTCGGCACGAGGAGCGGTACGCGACGGCGATCCCGACGCCGGACGGGGTGCTGCCGGAGGCGTGGCGGGATGTCGCGGCCGTGGTGGAGGTGACCCGCGAGCGGACGGCGGCCGGCACGACCGAGCGGACCACCCACTATTACATCACCAGTCGCAACGTGTCGGCGGCGATCCTGACCGGCCTGGTCCGTCGCCACTGGGGCATTGAAAATGAATGCCACTGGGTCCTCGACGCGACGTTCGGGGAGGACGCGAACCGGACGGCCGACCGCAACGCGGCGGCCAACTTGGGGTGGTGAGGCGGGCCGCGATCGGCATGCTCAAGCGGGACGAGGCCAAGATCGGCAAGCCCCGCAAGGCGTTCCGCGCCGCTCTAAACACCAAGTACCTGGAGAAGCTTCTCCGGGGAAGCGCAGTGATTTAGATGCGTCGGCCCTGGGGTTCAGGCTGACATACGCCGGCATTCCGTCGTGCGGGCCGGACAGCTTGCTCGCCACCGATCCCCACGCCGGGCGGTTGCCGCTGACGCGCGGCAGG
>JAYTTN010000438.1:0-5403 GCA_043745295.1 Fimbriiglobus sp.
ATCCGTGTTCCGATTGATAGGAAGTCTCTCAGTGCGAAACCGGTTCGTCGGTGTCGAACACGGCCGGGACGCCGAAGAAGTCGGCCAGCCGCGTCGGGGCGTTCTGGAGCGCGGCATCGACCGGCAGCGATGGCACCGGCACGTCGTCGCGGAACACGTTCGCCACCGGCAGCGGGTGGGCGAGCGGTTCCAGGCCGTCGGTGTTCACTTCCGACAACTGATCGACGTACTTGAGGATGGCGTTCAACTGGTCGGCCATCGCCGCGAGGTCGGCGTCCGACAGCTCCAGCCGGGCCAAGTTGGCGACCTTCTTCACGTCGGCGAGCGAGAGCGACATGGGACGGCCACCGGGGTGTAGATACCGACAAACCCCGTCGCGCGGGTCGGGAAGCCGAGCCGGGCGAAGGGGAGAGGGTGAGGCGGGGTGGGCGGCGAGCCGTCACACCACGACGGTCGAGAACGGCTTCCGCTTGACCGGCTTGGCGATGCGGCCGGAGCGGATGCACTGCACGCACACCCACAGGCGAACCGTCTCGCCGCTCTGATCGATGCGGATGCGTTGCAGGTTCGGCTTGTACACCCGCTTGGAGATGCCGGTGATCTTCTTGCCGACGCCGCCGAGGTACTTGGCCTTACCCCGGTAGGTCTTCTGGTTGCCCCGCATGGGCTTCTTCTGGCAGATCCGGCAGTGCATACCCATCGAACAACCCTCACGGCCCCGGTAGTCGGGCGGTCGCGCGGACGGCGGAAAGAAAGGAAAGTATAACCGCCGCCGGCCGACTGGCAAGCGAACCCGGCGCGGAAATCCGGGGCCGCGGCGAGCGGCACGCGAATTGGAGTCGGGCGCACCCGCGCACCCGCCGACGCTCTGCGCCCCGCCGGGTGCGCGTACCGGGTGCGCGTACTGCGACACCACCTGCGTGCCGACCGGGATGAGGAAGCTGTCGTGCATGGGAAAGGCAACGGCCCATTGACTTGTGTGATATTTGTGATATACTGCTTTTGTTCCCGCAACGCTGAGCAACGCGATGGCACTGACCGGAACCAATTTCGTCCGATTTTCGCGGCACGGACTCCAGTCGATGCGCTCCTGGTGGTCGGACATGGCCGACCGTTTCGAGGTTCGTCGGCAAGCGTTGAAACTCCGGTTCTGGGACGAGCGGCACTTGCATCCACCGGGAATGCTTCTTGACCACTCTTACGAAGGGATCAAGGCTCTTTCCGGCCAGGGCATCTACGAACTGCGAATCGATGACGAGATCGGCGGGCACGATAACATTCGAGTGGTGTTCTTCGACCCGCCGAGCAGTTGGCTCTCCGTGCCCGAAAACGAGCGACCAATGCGGGTCATCTGGGTACTCAAAGCCCTCCAGAAGAAACGTCAAGGCTGGACGACAAACGAGCTGACTTCGTTCCGCGGTCAGCGGCTGATTATCAAGCGGTGGTTTTACGACACACTGTGATGTCTCGATGGCCAAACGGCCCTGGCCGAATTGAAGCGATCTCCAATTTTGGACGGTTTAGACGGTTCTGGGAGTGTCTCCACGGCCGAACGGCCGTGGCCGAATTGAAGCATAAAGAAGGTCGGTAACATCGGGCTGCAGGCGGTGTAGTCTCCACGGCCGAAAGGCCGTGGCCGAATGGAAAACGGCCATTTCCTTACGTCACTCAGGAACCAGCCACACTCCACGGCTGTAAAGGACGTGGCCGAATTGAACACCACTACGCATTCCTGCCTTCGCCAGGCTGGACGACATGTGATTTCCACGGCCGAAAGGCCGTGGCCGAATTGAAGCGGCCAGAGATCGCACTGAATCTCCTGCGAGGGCCAGTCGTCACCCAAGGAGGTACGACATGGCTACCATGACCCAACCCGCCAACTCGACGACCATCAAACTCGCCGCCCCGCTCGTCGCGGCCTTGAAGGAGTGCGACGACGAACTCCGCGCCGTGGCGCTGGAGTTGTTCGCGCAACTGGCCAGCGGCGAACTGGACCCGCACGAGGAGGCGTCCACGCTGAACCTGCTGGCCGAAATCCTGTACCCGAATGCGGACGACAAGGGGATGCCGGGGCTGGACCTCGCCGAAGCGGAGCAGATCGCTGCCGGCGATGAACCGGAAGCGGCCCGCATCCTCGCGGACATGAACCGCCAAGAGGGGACGTTCGCCGACCGCTTGCAGGTGGCGATGACCGAGCGCGGCGTCACCCAGGCGGAGTTGGCCGAGAAGATCGGCGTCGGCCAACCGGCGGTGTCGATGATGCTCAACCGCACCTGCCGCCCGCAAAAGAAGACCGTCCAAAAGATCGCGACCGCCCTCGGCGTGAAACCGGCCGATCTGTGGCCGGTGTGACCATCCTCACGCCGTGGCGATGACGACGGTGTACCCGCGGTTCTCGACCGACTCGGCGGTGCCGAATGTCTCGACGATCTCCGGGATCGTCTGCACCGGCATTTTGGTGACGAAGTAGAAGCGGCCGCCCGGCCGCAGCACGTCGCGGGCGGTCTGGATGAAGTGCCGGCCGATCTCGCTGTTCGAGAAGTACGGCGGGTTGGCCAGCACCACGTCGTACTCGCCGACGGGCAGTTCCGCCATCGTGCTGCTCGTCACCAGCTTGAAGTCCGGGACGCCGTTGGCGGTGGCGTTCATCTCGGCCAGCTTGATCGCCCGCGCGCTGCTGTCCACGAATGTGATCTTGCCCGCCGTCCCGCACTGCGGCGACACCAGGCAGCCGACGACGCCGTTGCCGCAGCCCATGTCCAGCACCTTGTCGCCGGGGCGCACGTCGGCCACCTCCAGCATGGCCCGGCTGCCGCTGTCCAGCTCGCCGTAGGCGAACGTGCCCGGCCAGCTCTCGAAGCTCATGCTCGGCCGCTCGCCGATCTTCGCGTGGAACGTCATCTTGTGTCGGCGGCGCGGGACTTCCTCGTCCTCGCGGACGGCCCAGAAGGCCGACCCGAACTCGCTTCGCGGGGCCTCGCTGCACTTGCCGTACATCTTCTTGATGGCCTTCGAGAACAGGCTGTCCCGCTCGTACTCGGACAGCACGACGAACCGCCCGCCGGGCCGCAGGACGTGGTACGACTGCTCGATGATGTCCAGTTTCAGTTCGCGGTCGGCTTGCACCGACGACAGGAAGATCACCGTGTTGAACTTGGCCGGCACGTCCCACACGTCGGCCGACACGAGCACCTCGGCGGTCAGCGACTCCTGCGCCAGCTTCTCCCGCAGTCGCTCGCCCTGGTACACGTCGTACTGGAAGCAGACGGCTTCCATCGGCGGGGCGGCCGGGTCCGGCGCGGGGACGGGCGGGTCGGCCGATTCCGCGACGTAGCCGACGGCGGCGGCGCGGCCGTGCAGCGCGGCGACGAGTTCGGTCGAGGGCCACACCGGGCCGGCCACCACCAGCACGGGCGGCACCACCTTGGACGCCACCAGCGGGTACAGATCGAGGACGTGTTTCATGGGGGTATGGTAGCCGGCGGGGTGACGAGCGGGCCGAAAAGTCCCGCGTCGTCTTCACGCGATCCACTCCGTTCCTTCATACGATGGCGTTAGAAATCCTTGAGTGCCCGGCCGTGGGCCGACGGAGGTTCGCCGTGTCCCGCCTGTATTCGGACATCTTCACCAGCCGCGCCGCCACCGTTCCCGGCTCGACCACGCCCAAGTTCGCCTTGAAGGAGGTGAACTTCTGGTATCCCGGCAAGCAGGCGCTGTTCGACGTGACGCTGGACATCCCGGAGAAGTCCGTCACCGCGTTCATCGGTCCCAGCGGGTGCGGCAAATCGACGCTGCTACGGCTGCTCAACCGGATGAACGACCTGATCGACGGCACCCGGCACACCGGCGCGGTCACGCTGGACGGGAACGACATCTACACGCCGGCGGTCAACCTGGTGGACCTCCGCCGGCGGGTCGGCATGGTGTTCCAGAAGTCGAACCCGTTCCCCAAGACCATCTACGAGAACGTCGCCTTCGGCCCCCGCGTGGCCGGCACCCGCGACCGCGCCCGGCTGGACTACCTGGTCGAGCGGTGCCTGAAGCAGGCCGCCCTGTGGAACGAGGTGAAGGACCGGCTGCACGCTTCCGCGCTGGCCCTGTCGGGCGGCCAGCAGCAGCGGCTGTGCATCGCCCGGTCGCTGGCCACCGACCCGGAGGTGCTGCTCATGGACGAGCCGGCCAGCGCGCTGGACCCGAAGTCCACGCTGGCCATCGAGGACCTCATCGACGACCTGAAGAAGCAGTACACGATCATCATCGTGACGCACAACATGCAGCAGGCGGCGCGGGTGTCGGACTCCACCGCCTTCTTCTTCGAGGGCCGGGTGATCGAGTACAGCGCCACCCAGCAGTTGTTCACGAAGCCGGAGAAGAAGCAGACCGAGGACTACATCACCGGCCGGTTCGGATGAGCCTCGCCCCCGCCACCCCGGAGCCTCCCATGTCCGCGCCCCGCATCCTGATCATCGAGGACGAGAAGGGGTTGGTGCAGTCGCTCAACTGGTACTTCGAGAAGGAGGGGTACGAGACGCACGCCGTGTCGGACGGGCACGAGGGGCTGAAGAAGGCGCAGTCGCTGCTGCCGGACGTGGTGCTGCTGGATGTCATGCTGCCGGGGCTGGACGGGCTGAGCGTCTGCCGGGAGCTGCGGGCCAGCGAGCGGACGCGCGAGATCCCGATCATCATGCTCACCGCCAAGTCCGAGGAGGCCGACCAGATCGAGGGGTTCGCCAAAGGCGCGGACGACTACGTCACCAAGCCGTTCAACAACAAGATTCTGCTCCAGAGGATCAAGGCGCTGCTGCGGCGGGTGGACGGTCCCGGCGACCCGGCCGACGTGGTCGAACACCTGGGGGTGAAGATCGACCGCGTCCGGCACCGGGTGACGCTGAACACCAGGAAGGTGGACCTGACGCCGACCGAGTTCCGACTGCTGGAGTGCCTGGTGCGGCAGCCGGGGCGGGCGTTCACCCGGCACCAACTGATGGACGCGGCCATCGGCGAGGGACAGATCGTGCTGGAGCGGACCATCGACGTCCACATCAAGACGCTGCGGAAAAAGCTGACCGCGACGGGCAACGGGCCGGAACTGATCGAGACCGTCCGCGGCTTCGGCTACCGCTTCCTGGAAGACAAGGCGCACTGACTGGGCTTGTCCGAGCCGGAAGCGTGAGCGACGGACTCTCACTCTTGTCCGGGAAGCGTGAGCGACGGACTCGCGAAGACCGTCGCTCACGCTTCCGGCTCCGATCCGGTTGCCACCCGCGACGACGGCCGCGCGCTAGTCCACATACGGGTCGGCCCCCAGGTCTTGCAGCATCTCCTGCCGCTGCTTGTCGTAGTTCATCAGGTCCAGCCGCTGCTTGCGGTGCTTCTTCTCCAGCCGCTTCTGCGCCTTGCGGA
>JAYTTN010000439.1:0-1482 GCA_043745295.1 Fimbriiglobus sp.
GGAAGCGTGAGCGACGGTGTACTCCGAAGACCGTTTCATGCTGTCCGAGCCGGAAGCGTGAGCGACGGTGTACTCCGAAGACCGTTGCTCACGCTTCCGGCTCGGACCAATTCACGCGGCGGCCGGCAGCGTCGCCCACCGGGGCGCGGGCATGTCGCCGTCGGCGGTCGGCTTCACCACCAGCCGGCCCTGCAACCACAACTGGCCGGCCAACAGCGCCAGGCCCAGCGGCATCATCAGCCAGCCGAACAGGTCGTGCGAGAAGTCGCGGCTGCCCTTGTCGGTGGTGGCCGCGTAGACGACGCCGGTGCCGACGATCCGCAGCACGTTCGTCAGCACGGCGATGGGCACGAAGCCGAGGAGAATCAGGAACTGCTCGGCGGGCGACCGGCGGGTCAGCAGCACCGCCCCGACGGCGAACGCCGAGAACGCCACCAGCATTTTCAGCCCGCTGCACTGGTCCACGACGCCGAGCGTCACCTCGTCGATGTGGATGACGTTGCCCATCGACACCGCCGGGTAGCCGAGGGTCTGTAGGGCGAACGTGCTGGCGGTGGTGGCGAACGTCTTCAGCGGCCCGCCCACGTTCTGCTCGATCTCGTAGGGCAGCGGCACCATGAACAGCAGGAACACCGCCGCCGGGGCGGCCACCCGCGCGAGCCGGAACCCGCCGACCGCCAGCACCCCGGCGAACAGCGTCATCAGGAACGCCAGCACGTCGAGCTGGTGGAACAGCAGCCCGCCGCCGAGCAGCCGGAACGGCAGGGCGGCGAGCAGCACCAGGGCCGCCACCAGCGGCCGCGGGGCGGAGGTCATCGGCTTGCCGGACGTGTACGCCAAGTACAGCAGGTAGCCGGAGAACAGCGGCACCAGGAAGCCGTGCGAGTACGACGGGTCAGCGATCCACTTCGACACCATCCAGTCGAGGGTCGGGAGGAACGCCCAGACGACGGCGACCCCGGCCGCGAACAGCCACAGGGCCGGGCGGGCGGCCGCCGGCTTCGCGGGCGGGTCGGCCGGCGACTGGCTGGTGACGACGGCGCGAACCGGCTGGCGGGCGGTCGTGAGCGGAACGACGGGGAGCGGTTTCAGGGTGTCGAGCAGCATCCGTGTCACCTGTATTGGCGGAGTCGGTCCGGACTCCGGGTGGCCGACCGCCGGCGCGGGCCGACGGGTGGGGGATTCTGACGGATGCCGGGGGTGCCCCGCAACCCCAATTGGGAAATCGGGTCGGGGTGGGGAGATTCCGCCGCCTGGGTTCACCGTCCGGTCTGGATTTTCAGAAGACCCCACCCCCCGGCCCTCCCCGTTCCGGAGAGGGGGTGTTCAAGGGGCGGACGTGATTTTGCGAGCCGCGACCGCCAGGGAGTGGCCTCTCTTCTTGCGAGCCGCGACCGCCAGGGAGTGGCCTCTCTTCTTGCGAGCCGCGACCGCCAGGGAGTGGCCTCTGGTCCGAGTCGGAAGCGTGAGCGACGGGTCCGG
>JAYTTN010000440.1:0-1482 GCA_043745295.1 Fimbriiglobus sp.
GCCACGGTCGCCGCCGCCGCCGCGCGGGCCGCCGCGGTCGTCCCGCTGCTCTTCGCGGTCGCCGCCGCGGTCGCCGCCACGGTCGTCGTCACGCCGCACCGGCGGGCGACCGGCCGGGGCGGGGGTGTAGGCCAGTTGCATCGGGACTTCGTGGCCGTTGTTGTCGAAGCCGTGGACTTCCAGGAACTCGGGGGACACGCCGGTCCGGCCCGTGATGGAGACGGTCATCGCGCCCACGTCTTCCCACTTCAAAATGTCCCGGCGCTTCTTGTTCAGCAGGTACAGGGCCACGTCCGCGTGGACGTGCAGGTCGAGCGTCTTCGCCACCTTGCGGGCGGCGGCGAGCTGGATCATGCGGATCACGTCGATGTTCATCGACTCCGGCGTCTTCACGTGCGCGGTGCCCCGGCAGTGCGAGCACTCGGCGTAGGCGTTCTTCTTCAGCGAGGTCTGCACCCGCTGCCGGGTCATTTCGATCACGCCGAAGGCGCTCGTCTTCAGGATCTTCGTGCGGGAGCGGTCCCGCCGCAGGCCCTTGCGCAGCGTCTCTTCCACGGCCCGGCGGTGGGCCTCCTGCCGCATGTCGATGAAGTCGTTGATAATCACGCCGCCGAGGTTGCGCAGCCGGAGCTGGCGGGCGATTTCCTTCGCGGCTTGCAGGTTCGTCTGGTAGGCGGTCTCTTCCGGGTTGTTCTCGACGCGGTACGCCCCGCTGTTCACGTCGATGGCGACGAGGGCCTCGGTCTGCTCGATGACGAGCGACCCGCCGCCCGGCAGCGCCACCTTCTTCTCTTGCAGCTTGTGGACTTCGTCTTCCAGCTTGAACGAGTGGAACAAGGGTTCCGTGGACTCGTGCAGCTTCAGCCGGTCGGCGTAGCGCGGCATCACGATCTTCATGAACTCCTGGGCCTGGGCGAAGGCCTCCGGGTCGTCGATGTAGATGGTCTCGATGTCGCTGGTGAACATGTCCCGGATGGTCCGGGTGATCATGTCGCTCTCGCGGTAGACTTCGATCGGGGACTGCCGCTTGGTCGTCCGGCTGGTGAACACTTCCCAGAGGCGGACGAGGTAGGCCAAGTCGCTCTTGAGTTCGGTGACGTTTCGGTCCACGGCCGCCGTGCGGATGATGAAGCCGATGCCGCTGGGGGCGTTCAGCTCGCGCATGATTTCTTTCAGGCGGCCGCGGGTGGCGTCGTCGTCGATCTTGCGGGAGACGGCCACGCGGTTGAGCCACGGGGCCAGCACCAGGTACCGGCCGGCGATGCTGATGTGCGTGCTGAGCGTCGGCCCCTTCGTGCCCATGCCTTCTTTGATGACCTGGACGATCACTTCTTGGCCGCGCTTGAAGATCTGCTCGATGGGCGGCGGCTTGACGCCGCCATCCCGGCCGCCGCCGAACCCGCCGCCGCCCGGGCGGCCGCCGGGGCCGCTGCGGCTGCCGCTCGGGCCGCTGCGGTTCCCGCCGCCGCCGCCGAACCCGCC
>JAYTTN010000441.1:0-20596 GCA_043745295.1 Fimbriiglobus sp.
GTGGCATCTCGGCTTGGGTTAAAGAGGCCACTCCCTCGCGGTCGCGGCTCGCAAGAGAGGTCGGCATCTCGGCTTGGGTTAAAGAGGCCACTCCCTCGCGGTCGCGGCTCGCCAGAGCCGGCGGGGTGAGGTTGCCGGAACAACACCCCACCCCCGGCCCCCTCCCCGTCCCGGAGAGGGGGCGTTCGACACGACATCGGATTTTGCCGTTCGCCCAGGAGTTTCCACACCCGACGCGGTGCCAGTAAATAGGAGACCCGCTTGAACACCCCCTCGCCCGCCTCGTGCGGCGCACGATTCGACCTCTCCCCCACTGCGTGGGTGAGAGAGGTGGGGCGTGACTGGTTCCTTCGCCTTTGCGGACGACGCCGCCACCCAACACCTCTCCCCGTTGGGGAGAGGTCGGTTGCGAAGCAACCGGATGAGGGGTCTTTTCTTGCGGCACCGGCTTCCAAGCCGGTGATGGCAATCACCCCTCACTTCTTCGTCTTCAGCTCCGCCGCCAACCCGGTCAGGGTCTTCGCCACGTCGTCCGTGGTCCCGACGGCGACGATCATGCGGTACGAGTAATCGCCGGCGGGAATGCCGGTCGCGTCCGTCACCCGGAAGACGCAGTTCCACTTCACCACCTTCTCGGCCGGGAACCGGAACCGCCCGTACCCGGCCGCCGCGAAGCCCCGGCTCGGCTGGTCCGGCGACCAAACCCCCATCGCGTGCCGGCCGTCTTTGGCGGCGAACACGACCGGCTTCGCCTGCTCGCCGGGGCCGTCGGTCAACGCCGCCAGCTTGCCGGTCGCCACGTCCAGCGTGAAGAACTCGGAGAAGGCGGGCGGCATGTACCCGGTGACGGCCTCGAATTGCGCGTAGGTGTGCGGCTCGCCCTTCGGCACCGCGAACGTCACGCGGTAGTCGATCGCGTGCGGCCACTTCCCGACACCGACCGTGACTTTCTTCGACACGAGGTGATCCGACACCGCCGTCTCGTTCTTCGCCGGCTTGCCGGCCGACTTCTCGCCGGGGTTCAGCCAGAAGGCCATGCGACTCGTGGTTTCCAGGACGTTCTTCTCCGCCGATAGCTTCAACAACTGGCTGGACGAGGTTTTGCCCGCGCCGTCCTTCCGCGACCCGGCCTCGGTCGGGTTGAAGCACTCGGCGTGGAACCCCGGCTGGCCGCCGTCGAACGCCGCCGCCGACTGCAACTGCCGGCCGTGGTCGGCACTGTCGATGAACTCGCGGCCGTCCCAGGTGACGGAGTGGATGGCCCCGGCCAGGCGGCTCGTGGTGGCGACGACGATCTCGGACGGCCCGGCCTTCCCCCGGACGACCGCGTCGCCGCTCGGCGGATCGGCCGCCGCCACTTGACTCGCAAGGAGGACAAGTGTATAAAGTGAACGCAGATTCATATTCCCGATTCCGTGAGGTGCCCCGTGAACACCGCCCTCGAAGTCCGCCGGCCCCTCCGGGGCGAAAACCCGGTTTCCGCTCCGGTGCCGGGTACTCGTTCTTCGCCGCGGAGCGGCCGTCGGATGTAGCCAGGGGCGGAAGCCCCTGGAACGGAATGCCCTTTCCACTCCCGCCGGAGTTTCCCCGTGAACACCGCCCTCGAAGTCCGCCGGATGCCGCTGGCGGAGCTGGTGCCGGCCGCGTACAACCCCCGCCGCGAACTGCCCGCCACCGACCCGGCGTACCGCAAGCTGAAGGCCAGCCTGGAGCGGTTCGGGCTGGTCGAGCCGCTGGTCTGGAACGAACTCACCGGCCGCGTCGTCGGCGGCCACCTGCGGCTCCGGATCCTGGCCGAACTCGGCGCGACCGCCGTGCCGGTGTCGGTGGTGCGGCTGACCGACGCGGCCGAGAAGGCGCTCAACCTGGTGCTGAACAACCGCGAGGCGCAGGGCCGGCCGGACGCGGCGAAGCTGGCCGACATCCTGTCCGAGCTTCAGCCGCTGCCGGAGTTCGCCGACACCGGATACGAACTGGGCACCCTGGCGGCGCTCCAGATGTTGCCGGCCGAGTTGCCGCCGCCCGCCCCGGCCCGCGACCGCGTGACCGTCACCCTGACCGCCGACGCGGACGCTTACGCCCGCATGGAGCCGAAGCTGGACGCGCTCGTCCGCGAGTTCGACCTGGTCGCTCACGTCCGGGGGGCGTGACCGATTCGAGACCCCACCCCCTTCCCCATAGCATGGTTAGCCCAACTCTGGAGAGTCGGGCTACTTCAAGAACCCTCTCCGGAACGGGGTGGGGGTTCGGAAAACGCTCGACGGCACCCGCACCCGGCCGTCTGGACAAACTATTTCCGACAATCTCGCCACTTTAATTTGACAAACCCAAAAACGGAGCGCATAAGCACTGGTGTACACTTCACCGTTCCGGAGTGTCGCCGTGAACACCGCCACCCCGAAGAAGTCCGAGCCGGAAGCGTCAGCGACGGTTCTTCCCAAACGCCGACGCTTCTTGGATCAGGCACATCCGCGACCCCGACCGCCGCGCCAGGCATGCCGACACCGAGTGATACCAAGTTTGATTGATCCGTGACCGTCGTGTCTTGTTAGCCCGCCGCGCCAGCAAGGGGCCAATCCCTCAGGCGGTCGGTCCCTTGCTGGCGCGGCGGGCTAACAAGACAAGGCCACTGTTCAATCGGATTCGGTATGATCCGTGCCCGACTACCCCCGCACGGTCAGCACCGGGCACGGGGCGGTGCGGACGATCTTCTCGGCCACGCTGCCGAGGAAGAAGTGGGCCAGCCCCCGGCGGCCGTGGGTGCCGATGACGATCAGGTCTGCCGGCAGTTCCTTCGCCACCGCCACGATCTCCGTCTCCGCCGACCCGATGCGGACCTCCGCCTTCGGGTTCACCCGCGCCGCGGTCGAGACGGCCAGCCGCTCCGCCAGTACGACGCGGCCGTTGGCGAGCAACTCGTTCGCGTCCGAGCCGGAAATCGGCATCGGCATGGTGGCGTCGGGCATCATCGGCAACACGTCCGGCACGGCGTAGAGGACGGTCAACTCGGCCGACAGTTTCTCCGCCAGCTCGACCGCGTAGGCGAGCGCGCGGTCGGCGCACGGGCTGAGGTCGATGGGGCAGAGGATTTTGCGGATGGCGATCACGGTCGATTCTCCCGCGGATGGGGCGATTTCATTCTACCACTTCAACCGGTGAGAGACGCCATCCGCGACTTTTTGAATTCTCGCAACCCGTTATCCGGCAACCGGTTGGAGGAGATTGGCGGCACGATTCGGCCACCGACCTTGGCCCGTTCGGATTCGGCGGGTAAAATGAGGATTCGACGGGCACCCGTGGGCGCGTGGACCGGACTCCACCCGCCCTCTCACCGGGGACCGTTCGGAAGGACCACCGCCATGGCGCGCCTCAGCGCCGAACCGCTACTCGCCGGCCGCCACACGACTTCCCCCCGCGCGCGCCGTTCGGACGCCTTCCTGTCGGCCGTCCGCTCGGCCGGGCGGGTGGTGTTCGTGTCGCACGTGAACCCGGACCCCGACAGCCTCGGCAGCATGGCCGGCCTCGCCCACCTGACGACGGCCGTCCTCGGCAAGCCGGTACTGCTGACGCAGGACGGCGTCATCGGCCGGGCCGAGAACCGGACGATGATCGACACCCTGGGGCTGGACTTGGTTCCGACCGCGCAGGTGCAGTGCCGTCCCGGCGACGCGGTGGTGATGGTGGACAGCCAGCCGGGCACCGGTCGGCACACCTGCCCGTTCGCCGCGCACCCGACCGTGGTCGTCGATCACCACGTCACGCCGGGGAAGCTGGACGGCGTCCTCGTCGCCGACATCCGGCCGGAATTGGGGGCCTGCTGCACGCTGGTGACGGAGTACCTGATCGAACAGCGGCTGGCCCTGCCGAAAGCGCTCGCCACGGCCCTGTTCTACGGCATCGAGACCGAAGTCAGCGGCTACCCGCGCGAGGCCAGTCCGGCCGACGACGACGCCCTGTCCCACCTCTACCCGCTGGCCGACCACAACGCCCTCGCCCGCATCCGCAACGCCCCGCTCCCGGCCCGACACCTGGAAGCGCTGTCGCTCGCCCTGGCCTCGGCGGTGCGGTGCGACAAGCTGCTGTTCACCTGGGTGAACCCGCTCCGGCAGCCGGACCAGGCGGCCGAAGTCGTGGACTTCCTCATCCGCACGGACGGCATCGAGTGGGCCATCTGCGGCGGGGTGTGCGGGGAGAAAGTGATCCTGTCGGTGCGGGCGGCGATGGCGAACGCGAACGCCGGGGAGCTGCTGCGGCGGGTGGTCGGCGACCTGGGCACCGCCGGCGGCCACCACCGCCGCGCCGGGGGCTGCGTGGGCATCCCGCCCGGCACCGACCTGGCCGCCCTCCGCGACGACCTGCTCGCCCGCATCCGCCGCGAGTTCCGGCTGAGTGGCGTGCCCGTGCCGTTCCTGGCGGGTGTGTGAGTCGGCCCTCGACTCCGCTCATTCCGTCGCTCACGCTTCCGGCTCGGATCACCCCTGATAGGCCTTCTCCGCCGCCGCGACGCCCGACCCCGGCGTGACCGCCACCCCCGCGCCGCGCAGCACCTGCTCCAGCGCCGCCAGCACCAGGAACACGCTGCTCGGCTTGCTGTTGTACCCCATCAGGCCGATCCGCCACGCCTTGCCCTTGAACTCGCCCAGGCCGCCGCCGATCTCGATGCCGAACTCGGTCAGCATCCGCTTGCGGCCGGCCACGTCGTCCACCCCTTCGGGGATGCGGACGGCGTTCAACTGCGGCAGTTGGTTCGCCGGGTCGGCGGTGTACACGAGGCCGAGCGCCTCCAGCCCGGCCTTCAGCGCCAGGTGGTTCTTCAAGTGCCGCGCCCAGCGGACTTCCAGCCCCTCTTCCAGAACGATCCGTAGTCCCTCGCGCAGCGCGTAGATCATGCTGATGGGGGCGGTGTGGTGGTACGCCCGGTCGCCGCCCCAGTAGCTCTCGATGCTGGTGAGGTCGAGGTACCAGCTCTGCACCTTGGTTTTCCGGGCCTTCAGCGCGGCGACGGCGCGGTCGCTGAACGTGATCGGCGACAGCCCCGGCGGGCAGCCGAGGCCCTTCTGGCTGCAACTGAACGCCGCGTCGATGCCCCACTCGTCGATCAGCACCGGCGTGCAGCCGAGCGTCGTCACGCAGTCGGTGACGAGCAGCGTGCCGGTCTCCCGGCACACGTCGCCGAGACCGGCGAGCGGTTGCAGCGCGCCCGTCGAAGTCTCCGCGTGGACGATGCCGAGCGCCTTCGGCTTCTCGCGGCGCAGCACCTCCGCGAGCTGGTTCAGGTCGAACACCTTGCCCCACGGCTGTTGCAGGGCGACGACGTTCGCCCCGGCGCGGCCGGCCACGTCGATCATCCGCCCGCCGAAGAAGCCGGCCGCGCACACCACCATCTTGTCGCCCGGTTCGATCAGGTTGACGACGCACGCTTCCATGCCCGCCATGCCGGTCGCCGAGATGGGGAACGTGAGGCGGTTCGCGGTGCGGAACACCTGCCGCATCATGTCCTGGGTCTCGTTCATGATCTCCAGGAACTGCGGGTCGAGGTGCCCCAGTAGCGGCGTCGTCATGGCCGTGAGGACGCGGGGGTGCGCGTCGGACGGGCCGGGTCCGAGGAGCAGGCGGGGCGACGGGGTGAGCTGGCCGGGGAGGGACATGGGAGTTCCAGGGGGCAGGAGTCAGGAAGCAGGAGTCAGGAAGCAGGAGTCAGGAAGCAGGAGTCAGGAGTCAGGAGTCAGGAAGCAGAAGACAAGAGTCAGGAGACAGAGGACAGCGACTCTTCGCCGCGACTTCAGGAGCGGCGGGTCAAGCTTCACCGCACGCGGTCGATGACCAGTCTACTGACGGCTTTGAAGTTGGGGTGGCTCGCGTCGCGCATCCACTCGAAGGCGACCGCTTCGGCGGTCGTCAGGATCGCGCCGGCGCGGTCCAATCGCCGGAGGGCGGTTTCGGAATCGACGGCGAACCGGCTGGCCACGGCATCCACGGGAACGAACACGGTGTAGTCGGCGGCGAGCAGGTCGAGCGCGGTCATCGCGGCGCAGACGTGCGCTTCCATGCCGACGACCACCGCCGTGCGCCGGCCGAGGGCGGCGAGCGAATCCATGAAGCCGGCCGCGCCGCAGCAACTGAACGCCGTCTTCGCCGGCGGGTTCGGCGGCAGGCGGCGCGCGATCTCGGCGTTGGTCGGGCCGAGGCCCTTCGGATAGTGTTCGGCGTTCCGGGCGGGGATTTCCAGCAGGTTCGCCACGTCGAGCAGGAAGCCGACGGACGCGACGAGGGACTTCGCCGTCGGCATCGCGGCGAGCAGTTTGTCCTGCACGTCCACGACGACGAGGACGGAGTCGGCGGCGGTCAGGCGGGGCACGGCGGGCATGGTCTCTCCTCGCGGGCGCGGGCATCGGGCGGTGTGGGCGAGCCGCCCCGGTGCCCGCCCGTCACGACACCAGGCTGAAGAACAGCTCCTCGAAGTCCGGCTGGTTGTACTCGGCCTTCAGTTCGTCCAGGGTGCCGACGGCGGCGATCCGCCCCTTCGCCATGATGGCCACGCGGTCGCACAGCTTCTGCACCTCGGTCATGATGTGCGTGCTGAACAGGATCGTCTTGCCCTGCTTCCGCAGGTCGGCGATGTTCAGCAGCACGGCCCGCTGCACCAGCACGTCCAGGCCGCTCGTCGGCTCGTCGAAGATGAGCACCGGCGGGTCGTGGATGAGGGCGCGGGCGATGGACACCTTCTGCTTCATGCCGGTGCTCATCCGCCCGCCGACCACGTCGCGGAAGTCGTTCATTTGCAGGGTGTCGAACAGCGTGTCCAGCCGGGCCGTCAGGGCCGCGCCGGTAATGCCGTACAGCTTGCCGTAGTACGACACCATCTCGAGCGCGGTCATGCGGTCGTACACGCCGGTGTTGGCCGACAGGAAGCCGATGTGCCGTCGCACCTCGGCCGGCTGGGTGGCCACGTCGAACCCGGCCACGGACGCGAACCCGGCCGTCGATTTCAGCACCGTGCAGAGCATCCGCAGGGTGGTCGTCTTGCCCGCGCCGTTCGGCCCGAGCAGGCCGAACACCTCGCCCGGCTTGACCGAGAAGGTCAGGTCGTCCACGGCGGCGACGGGTTTCCCGTCCGGCCCGGCGAACGATTTGGTCAGCCCTTCCAGTTCGATCATGGGAGTTCTCGGTGATCCGAATCGTCGCCGCGGGCTTGCGAGCGGATGGCGTCGGGACTGCTCGCGCGGTAGAATTCTATTCGCCATGAGCACACTCACCATAATCCCGTCGGCACTCCGCCGGAAGTTCCACGCGCTGGCCGACGACTGGCGCGCCGCGACCCGGTTCGCCGCCGCTCCGTCGGCCACCGCCGACCATCCCGCGTACCAAGCCCTCGTCGGCTTGGGGCCGGAAGTCGTGCCGCTGATTCTCGACGCTCTGGCAGAGGCCCCGGACCCGTGGTTCGCCGCCTTGCGCGAGTTGACGGGTGCCGATCCGGTGCCGGCGGCGGATCGCGGCCGGCCGCAGGCGGCCGCCGTCCACTGGCTCGCGTGGGGCCGCGCCGCCGGCTTGGTGTGACCCGCCATGTTGCCACCCGTTCTTTTGGCCGCGTTCCCCGACTTGGCCTTCGATGACCCCGTCGTCATCCACCCGGCCGACCCGGCGTTCAACTGCGTGGCTTGGACGGCCGGCGTCACGGACGAAGGTGGTGGCCGGCCGACCCGGACGCGCACTGGCCGTCCGGCGCGCCTGACGAGTTGACCGTCGCGGCGGTGGTCGCGGCGCTGGGCACCGTCGGCTATAGACTCTGTGAGGACGGCGGGCCGGAGCCGGGGTTCGAGAAGGCGGTGATATTCGCACGGGCCGGGGTGCCAACTCATGTGGCTCGCGGCCTTCCCGACGGCCGATGGTCGAGCAAATTGGGCCGTGACTGCGTGGTCAGCCACGCCACTCCCGGTGGGGTCGAAGGGGCATTCTACGGAAGGGTCGCGGCGTTCTTGCGACGGCTTGCGAGCTGAGGCCTGAACTGGCCGTTCGCTCTACACGTCGTCGCGGATGTCCTTGTACATCTCCGGCTTGCCGAGTTGCGTCGGGTCGAAGGTGCCGCGAACTTCGGACTCCAGCATCCGCATCCGGGCCTCCATCTCGCGGAACTTCGCCTCCATCGTCAGCAGCTTCGACGCCAGGTCGTCCTTCGGCCGGGGGCGGGGCACTTCCGGGTAGTCCAACTGCCGCTGGAGCGCGGCGAACAGGAACAGCGGGTCGCGGCCGCGGCTGGCGGCGGCGATCTTCCCCTCCTTCTCGCCGAACAGCGGCGGCACCGGCGGGACGTACTCCGGGTTCGTCCGCCGCTGCGTGATGACGTAGGAATCCGACCGTAGGTACACCAGGTCGGCGAAGTCGATGACCCCCACCTGCCGGCGGACGAGGTCGGCGTAGTCGGCCCACGCCGGCGGGTAGAACGGGTCCCGGCCGACGGCCGCCAGCCCCTCGTCGTAGCCCAGGCGGTTGCGGGCGATGGCCTCGAACTGGTACACGAACAGGCCGGACGGCGTCGGCGTGCCGGCCTTGTACGTCGCCTCCCGCTCCAGCACCAGCAGGGCCTCGCCCGTCGTGAACTTGTGGTTGTCCCGCTCGGCTTGGGCGATGACGAACGTCTGGAACGGGGTGAAGTAGTGGGCGAGGCGGGCGTAGGCGGTGGACAGCAGCCCGGAGTGCCGCATCTCGGTGGCGAGGAACTGCACGGCCGTCGGCAGGCGGGTGCTGGACAGCAGCTCCTCGGGCAGGCGGACGAGGATGTCCTGCGCCGGCATGTTCGCGGCCAGCCGGTCGCGGAACACGCGGTAGAAGTACGCCTGCTCGATGCACTCGTCGCGATCCGGGGGGGTGCCGTCGGTCATGCGGTCATGATACGCGACGGCCGGGACATCAGCCCGCCGGCACCGGCGGCTTGGCCGATTGCGGCGCGGGCTTGGCCGGCTTGTTCGCCTCCGCCGACTCCTTCGAGTACAGCACCAGGAACGTGCCCGCCGCCACCAGCAGGATGCCGAGCGGCAGGTGCCACGACGGCATCTCGAAGTGGAACTCGTTCCAGACGCCGGTGTCCTTGTCCGGGTGCCAGACGAGGCTGAGCAGCGTGTTGATGAGCGGGGCCAGGCAGAAGATGAGCGGGGCGATGTAGATGCGGTAGCTGGCCAGGTACTTCTTCTGCGTCCCCTTGAAGGCGTTCAACTCGGTGGCCAGTTCGACCTTCCTCGCCGCGTCCGGCTCGGCGTCGATTTTCGCCGACAGCTCCGTGACCTGCGTGGCGAACTCGTCGCGGGCGGTGTCGGTGGCCGCCTTGCTGGCGAAGATGACGCAGATGGCCCCGATCGCCCCCATGACGCCGGCCAGCCCGCTGAACACCAGACCCGTCGTCTGCCACTTCACCTGGGCGTCGTCCCGCAGGGCCATGAGGGCAACGGGGATGAGGACGGCCAGCACGAAGTACGCCACGCCGACGCACAGGATGGACGCCAGCCGCCCGCCGATGGCCTTCGGGTCGGCCGGGGAGAGCATCTGGCCGCCGAAGAAGATGATCGGCACATAGGTGCCCCAGGCCAGCCCGGCCAGGACGACGTAGCCCCACCACGGAATGTTCATGATCGACTCTCGCGGAAACGGTTGCGGACGCCCGACGTGACAGATGTTAGTCGAACGCGGCCCGGAAGCCCACACTGACCCCATCGGCGCGGATCATCAGCGAGGCGGACATCGTCCCGAACCGGGCGGCCGGCTACCGGCTGGTGAAGGGCGAATTGAAGAACCAGGAGTGGGTGTCGCCGACGCTCAACAGCACCGCCGACGGTGCCCTGTACCTGACGGTGGACGACTTCATCAAGTGGGACGCGGCGCTCGGCAAGGCCGGGGTGCTGAAGGAGGCCGGTTGGAAGGAGATGTGGACGCCGGCGAAGTTGAAAGACGGGAAGACGGTCGGGTACGGGATGGGCTGGCAGTTGACCGAGCGAAACGGACACAAGCGAACGCACCACGGCGGCGCGTGGCAGGGGTTCACGGCGTACTTCGACCGTTACCCGGACGACAAGCTGACCGTCATCGTGCTGTGCAACCTGTCCGCGCCGGCCGGCGACCCGGCGAGCATCGCGTCCGCCGTCGTCGCCGAGTACTTGCCGGACTTGGCCGGGAAGAAGTGACGGCGCTACTTCTTGGTAGCGGCCGCTTCGCGTTCGGCTTTCAACGCGGCCCGCTCGGCGGCGGTGCGGATGACGACCGTTTGATTCGCGGGAACCTCGATCTGCGCGGAGTGGCGGCTTTTCCCGAAGCGAATCCGGTACAGCACCCGTCCGCCGTGCCCGATGGGGCCGCGGTACTCGACGACCTTCCCGCGCATCTTGGGAAGCGCAGGCAGTTCCACGATGTCGCCGACGTGCAGTTCGGTCGCGGTCTTCCGCTTCTTCGCTCGTTCCGCCATGACGCGTCCTCACGGTGTCCACGGGGCCGCACGAAGCACCTGCTTCAGCTTTCGGAAGACCGCACCTTCCAACACTTCCACCAGTGCCGAACAGGTGTCCCGCCAAGCGATGGCGTCGGTTATCGGGACGACATCCGCCACATCGCGGTCGTCGTGCGCCACCGCGTTCCGTGTCCGGTTCATCTGGGACAGGCTTTGCAGCAGCGCGCCCGCACGCGGCACCGAATTGAATTCTACCCGCAAATCGAGTCCGAATCGCTCGAAGTCGAACCGGATGTTCTCCCACGTCGGGTTGCCGTGGTCCAGCTTCAACTGCGCGGCGACCTGGAGTTTGAACACCGCCGCCAGCCCCTTCCGCGCCTTCTCCAACTGGGAGACGAGCGCGTCGGCGGCCTCCGAGTACAGCTCGCGGCAGAACCCTTGGAAGTGCCCGCTCAGCATCAGCACATACGCCCTCGCGATCTCCTCGGCGGCCGCCTTCTTGACCGGCTTCGCGGCGCGGACGGCGCGCACCTGCGCCTCCAGTTCCGCGAGGCGGGGCAGCCGGATCGTCCGCCAGCGAGTAAGGGCGATGGATGGCATGACCTCACCCGCCCATCGTCCGGCCGAACAGCGGGGCCATCGCCCCCAGCTTCGCCAGCACCGCGTCCAGCGTCGGGAAGTCGATCGTCTGCGCGCCGTCGGACGCGGCGTGGTCGGGGTCCGGGTGGGCCTCGATCATCACCCCGTCCGCGCCGGCGGCCATCGCCGCGTAGGTCATCGCCGGGACGTAGGCCCGCTTGCCGGTGCCGTGGCTCGGGTCCACCAGGATCGGCAGGTGGCACGCCGCCTTCGCCGGCGGCACGACCGACAGGTCGAGCGTGTTCCGCGAGTGGTCGGAAAACGTCCGCACGCCCCGCTCGCACAGGATCACGTCGTAGTTGCCGCCGGCCAGGATGTACTCGGCGGCCATCAGCCACTCCTCCAGCGTCGCACTCATGCCGCGCTTCAGCAGCACCGGCTTGCGGCACTTGCCGACGCGCTTGAGCAGGCTGAAGTTCTGCATGTTCCGGGTGCCGATCTGGATGACGTCGGAGTATTCCTCGACGACCGAGGCGTTCTCCGTGTCCATCAACTCGGTGACGATGCCGATGCCGGTCTGCTCCCGCGTCTTGGCCAGCAACTTCAACCCGTCGACGCCGAGGCCCTGGAAACTGTACGGACTGGTGCGGGGCTTGAACGCGCCGGCGCGGAGCAGCTTCACGCCCTTCGCCAGCAGATGTTCGGCCGTCGCCATCAGGATCGGCTCGGACTCCACCGAACACGGCCCGGCGATGACGGTGAAGGTGCCCGGCCCGACGCTCCCGAACGGGGTGCGGACGGTCGTGTCGTCCTTCTTCATCTCCCGGCTGGCCAGCTTGTAGGCCTTGGTGACGCGGATGGCTTCCTCGACGCCCGGCAGCACCTCGAAATTGGAGCGGTCCACCGCCGCCGTGTTGCCGGTCATGCCGATGGCCGTGCGGGTGGTGCCGGGGAGCGGGTGCGCGGTGAGGCCCAGCGCGGCCACCGCTTCGACCACCCGCGTGATCTGGGCCGGGGTGGCGTCGGAGCGCATGACGACGAGCATGGAAGGCCGTCCGGGTGGGAAAGGTGCGGACATCACTTTCTATACCGCCGCCGCCCGTCGGACCACACACGACGCGATGGTGGGTGCGGCAATTGTTGTTGGCGAGCGGGGGGCGTCAGCCCCCTGTTGCGTTCGACATCCCCGCGGAAACAGGGGGCTGACGCCCCCCGCTCGCCTGAACCTGCCAAAATCAGTTGCCGCACCCCGCGATGGTGGGGGATTTTGGCGGAACCCGACCCGCAAGGGCCGTGGGTGGTGCGGTTTTCCAGCACCCACGGCCCTTGTCGGCGGAGTGCATCTTGGACGGCCAGAAATGAGGCGAGCGCTGACCAGCCGTGCCAGGGACGTGGCGGACGGGTGCCGTTATCCAAGTGTCTGGCAGTCAGCGGCGAGTCGAAGTGCGGAATTTCTTCGGGCGATCCGCGAGGTGACACGCCGAAGGGACTTGCGTGGAACCTCCTAGAAATCCTGGAATTGTCCGCCGTCGCGTGCCGGATGTGCCGGCGCGAACGGCAAAAGTTGGCTCGCCCGGCATTGAAGGGGCTTGACGGCGCAGTTACCCCACCTTTACATTTTAGAATGCGAGAGCCGCCCCGGAGCGGGCGGCACTTTCGCCCTGTCCTGGCACGCAAGGCGAGGTCGGGCGACGGGAGCCGGTGAGTGGTTCACCGGCGGGCAGAGAACACCGCACCGGGAGAGCGACCCCCGATCCCATCGGAACGATCGCTCGAAGGATAAGTACCCATGCTCGTTCTGTCCAGGAAAAAAAACGAGACGATCGTCATCAATAACGACATCATCATCACGGTGGTGGAGATTCGCGGCGACAAAGTGCGGCTCGGCATCGTCGCGCCGAAGGACGTGCCGGTCCACCGGGAAGAGGTGTACGAGGCGATCCACGGCCAGAAGCCGCCGGGGATTGCGGCCGCCGACGCCGGCCACGCCTCCTGACCCGTCGCCGACGGCCGCTCCGCACCGCCGGCCTCCGGCCGGTTCCGCCCGTTCACTTCTCCCGATACTCGCCATGCCCACCATCGCCGTCGTCGGCGCGAGTGCCGACCGCCGCAAGTTCGGCAACAAGTGCGTCCGCGCGTATCTGGCCGCCGGCTGGACGGTCTACCCGGTCCACCCGACGCTGACGGAAGTCGAAGGTTTAGCGGTGTCGCCGACGGTGGCGGTCCTGCCGGTCGAGAAGTTGGACCGCGTGAGCATGTACCTCGCCCCCGCGCGGGGGCTGACGGTGCTGCCGGACGTGGCCAGCAAGCCGAGTGACGAGGTGTGGTTCAATCCCGGCACCGAGTCGGTGGACGTGTTCGACACGGCCCGCGACCTGGGCCTGAACCCGGTCGCGGGCTGTAGCATCGTGGCCATCGGCGCGACGCCGGACCAGTTCCCGGACGCCTGACTCACTTCAGCGTATAGCTCGGCGACTCCATTCCCGCCTTCACGGTGGTCGTCAACTTGGATGTGTCGAACCGCCGGTACTGGCCCGGCACGACCGACCGCGCGTCGGCGGCGATGTCGAACGCCACCTTGTATTCGGCGACCGGCAGCCTGGTGGTGAACTTGCCGTCCGTTACCGCCGCCAGCTCTTCCTGGAGGCCGACGCCGGGGGTGACCGGCGAAAAGTGAATCGCGGCGGTCTTCAGCGGCCGGCCGTCGGCGGTGGTCACCGTACCGGTCATGTCCGCCTGCTCGGTCGGAGCGGCCATCGGTTCGCCGCCGCTCCCGCAACCGAACGCGGTGATCGCCATCAGGAGTGGGACCGTCCGCCAGAAGGTCGTCGTCATGGGTGGGGTCTCGTGGGGGGAAGAGAACCGCCCGCCGCCGGGGGATCCGGGGCGGGCGGCGGATTCGGTTTCGAGCCAGTGCGACTTAGAAGTCGCCGAGGACTTCGCCGCCCGTCGCGGTGCAGAGGGCACGGAGGGTCTGCGCGCTGATGCTGTCGCGGATGAACTGGACGTGGCCGTCGCCGAACACGGCCTGGACGCCGCCGGTGTGGAAGCTGAACGGCTCGTCGTTCGGTCCGCAGTTGTTGATGCTCCACGGGCAAGAGATCGGCCCGTTGCGCGGGGTGGCGTTATTGTTGATGCGGGCGAGCTTATTGACCGTGTCGTTGTGAGGGCCGGAGACGCCGTTGGCGTTATCCGGTTCGGCGTAGCGGTAGTTGTTCCGAAGGCCCGACGGGGAGGGCGCGGCCGAGCTGCCGTAGGCGATGTAGCCCGCCCTCATGCCGGGCGCGAAGCCCTCGTACAGTTTGCCCACGTCTTCAATGATCGCCATCGTGCTGCTGGTACCGTCGGTGATGGCGACGATGGCGCGGCCGCCGCGCTTGGTGACCGTCGTCGAGGCCTGGAACGTCGCCAGGTTCGTGATGTTGATTGAGCCGGGGCTGGACGTGCTGTTGTTCACCTGGTTGTGCAGGGTCAGCATGGCGTCCACGCGGTAAGTGGCGCAGGTGTTGCCGCCGGGGTTGCCCGAGGCGCTACAACGCCAGCCGCTGTTCGGGTCGATGTCGGTGTATGCGATCGGCATGTAGTCGGTCTGGCCGTAGCCGAACGGGTCGTCCTGGTACACCGGGTTCGACGGGCACAGGTACGTCTTGATCCGCCCCTTGCCGGCGTTGGTGGCGACGTTGACCGGGCTGTCGTACGGCAGGTTCAAGTTGGTGAACTGGCGGAAGGCGGCGTCCTGCTCGATGTACGGCAGGCATTGCGTGAGCGTCGATTGCACATCGAAGATGGTCGAGGTGCCGTTGTTCCCTTCGCCGCTCGTCGGGAAGACGCCGTTGGCGCTCTCATAGTTGTGCAGGGCCAGGCCGATCTGCTTGAGGTTGTTGGAGCAGGTCATGCGGGCGGCGGCTTCGCGGACCTTCTGGACGGCCGGCAGCAGCAGGCCGATGAGGATGGCGATAATGGCGATCACCACCAGCAGCTCGATCAGCGTGAACCCGGTCTTCCGGCCCGTCCCGCGAGTGGGCAACTTCATAGGGAACCTCGTAAGCGTGTTGCGGCGGCGCGGCGAATGTCACCGCATCAAACGGCGAAAGGCAGCGACAGATGGCGTCACTACCAATGGGAAAATTTTACCCGCGGCGGAACGGGCACGGGTGAGAAGTGTGTGTGGGTTCGGTGAAGTTCGCGTGAAGGCCCTCGCTCCCGGCCGAGGCCCCCGTCACTTTTCCCGCACCCGCCCGACCGGTTCGGTCGATACCAGCCGCAGCGCCTCAGAAACCGCCGGCCACCCGCCTTCCCCTTCCGGGGCATTCCGGGTAGGTTAGCCGTTGGTCCGTGACATCGAAGGACGCTGCGAAATGGGCGAGTTGGACCACTGGCACCCGGTCTATCCGAGCCACAAGCTGAAGAAGCGGCGCACCGCCGGCATCCGGCTGGCGGGCCGCCTCGTCTGTTTGTACCGCACCGCCGCCGGGCTGGCCGCTGCCGTGGACGACGTGTGCCCGCACCGCCGCATGAAGCTGAGCTACGGCCGGGTGATCGGCGACCGCATCGAGTGCAAGTACCACGGCTGGACGTTCGACCCGTGCGGGAACGGCGAAAGCCCCAGCACCCCGAAGCTGTCCGCCTGCACCGACGCCTTCGACACCCGCGAACAGCACGGCTACATCTGGATCAAGTCGCAGCACAGCCGGGCGGCCTTCCCGGAGATCAACAAGGACCAGTTCTACCACCTCGGCAACTTCCAGCACGTCGTCCCGGCTCCGCTCGAACTGACGGTGGACAACTTCACCGAGATCGAGCACAGCGGCACCGTCCACGACACCTTCGGGTACGATCTGGAGCGGATGCACGAGGTGAAAGTGCGGTTCGAGACGACCGACACCACCGTGCGGGTCATCAACAGCGGCCCGACGAAGCGTCTCTTCAAGCCGTTCGCGTGGCTCTTGGGCATCCGCCGGGGCGACACCTTTCACGACGACTGGACGACGCACTTCTCGCCGGTGTACAGCGTGTACGACCACTGGTGGACCTCGCCGGACGGCTCCCGCGAGGCCCGCATCCGCTGGCGGCTGTACATGTTCTTCTGGCCCATCGACGCCGACACCACGGCCGTCACCAGCTTCGTGTACGCGAAGAGCCGGTATCCGGGTCCGGCCGGCGGGTTGCGGTTGGCCAAGTACCTGTTCCGCCGGGAGATCGACCGCGAGGTGCGGCAGGACATCGCCATGCTGGAACACATGGCGAGCAAGGAGGTGAGCATCGAGGGGCTGAAGCTGAGCCGGTTCGACAAGGTGCTGGGCCTGACCCGCGAGCGGATCGACCGCCTCTACCGCGGCATCGGCGTCCCGGCGGCCGGCGGTCGCCTGCCCCTGCGGGTGGGGTGAGGGGTGGGCAACGAATTCCGTCGCCGTCATCGCGGCCACCTTCGCGGAAGGCGGAACCGCCCGCGTGCGTGCGGTCCCCCTCGCGGGTTGGCTCGCGTCACTTCTTCTCGCCGGCCAACTTCTCCTTCACGATCTTCTGCACCTGCTCGATCACCTTGGGGTCTTCTCCCAAGGTGGCGGCGTCCATCGCTTGCTTGGCGGCGGCGGCCGCCGCATCCGGCTTGCCGGCCGCCAGGTACACGTCGATGGCGGACAGGGCCAGCGAGATGTCCTTCGGCTCCAGCTTGAGCGCCAGGTCCACGCCCTTCACGGCCACGTCCAGGTGCTTCTTGTCGGGGTTCAGCCCCTTGTCGCCGAGGATCATGCCGGCGTAGGCGGCGGGAGTGGCCTTCTGCTTCTTCTCGGCCAGGGCGATCATCGCTTCGGCCTGCACCTTGGCGTCGTCGAACTTCTTGGCCTGCACGGTCAGCACCATCCGCTGGATGAGGAACTGGTCGCGGCCGGCGTACTCCGGGTGCTTGCCGACGAACGCCGTCAGCCCGTCCACCGCCTTCGCCGCGTCTTTCTGGCCGGATTCGAGGATGCCGTCCAGTTCCTTCTTAGTGGCGGCCAGGGCGTCGGCCGACTTCTTCCCTTCCCACTTGCCCTCCATCACCAGTGGCAGCACGTCGTCCAGTTCCATCGGGTGGCCGATGTAGGCGATCTTACCGTCTTTGCCGATGACGAACGAACACGGGATGCCGTCCTGCCCGGCCGCTTCCATGTACGCCTTGTCGGTGTCCCGGTCGTCGCAGTAAGCGAAGCGGTAGGTGAACTTCTTCCCGTTCTTGGTGACGAACTCCTCGACCGCCATCTGGCTGTTGTTCGGGTCCTTCGAGGTCAGCCCGATAACTTCCAGCCCGGCCGCCTTGTGTTCCAGGTACAGTTCGTTCAGGTGCGGCATGGCGCGGATGCACGGCCCGCACCACGTCGCCCAGAACTCGACCACGTACACCTTGTCCTTGGCGAACGCCTTGACCTCCTCCCCTTGGAGCCACTTCGTCACCTTCAGCGGCGGGGCGGCGTCGCCGACGGCCAGTTTCGCGGCGGGGACGCCGGCCTTCGGGGGCGGTTCGGCGACCGGCTTCTTCTCCTGGCCGCACGCGGCCCCGGCGAGGGCCGACCCGAGCAGGGCGGCGGCGAACAGTTGACGCATCGGTGCGACTCTCTGGTGGGAACTCTGGGACCGGCGGCGCACACCGCCGGGCGAATGTCGTATTCTATGGACGACCGAACCCCGCCGACCTTTCATTCGGCGGCGTACACTTCCCCTATGTTCCTCGCCGCCCTCCGCGCCCGCGACCGCCGGCCGGAACTCATGGACGACCCCGCGCTGCCGCCCGACCGCCACCGCCGCGCGCTGGCCGGGCTGGCCCGCATCAACCGCTGGACCGGCGCGGCGAACCTGCTGTGGCCGCCGCTGAAACGGCTCGCCGCTGTACTGGGTCGCCCGCTCCGAGTACTGGACGTGGCCACCGGGTCCGGTGACATCCCGCTGTCGCTGGCCCGCCGCGCCGACCGCGCCGGCGTGCCGATGGACCTGTCCGGCTGCGACATCAGCCCGACCGCCGTGGCCGAAGCGGGCGGAAAAGCCGAGGAAGTCTTCTCCCGTGGCACCGGCCTCCGAGCCGGTGGTGCGGCATCCCCCCACTTCTTCGTCCACGATGTCCTCCGCGACCCGCTGCCGGCCGGGTACGACGCGGTCATCTGTTCGCTGTTCGTCCACCACCTCGACGAAGCCGACGCGATCCGCCTGCTGGCGCGGATGAAAGCCGCCACCGACCGGCTGGTGCTGGTGAACGATCTGGCGCGGGGGCGGTTCAGCTTCTGCGCCGTGTGGGTGGCGTCGAGGCTGTTGAGCCGCTCGCCGGTCGTCCACACCGACGGGCCGCTGTCCGTCCGCGGCGCGTTTACCGTGCCGGAGATGGCGGCGCTCGCGGAAGCGGCCGGCCTTCCTGGGGCCGCGGTGAAGTCGAAGTTCCCGTGCCGCCAACTGCTGACGTGGGAGAAGGCGTGACCCCGACCCGCGACCGGTACGACGCGATCATGATCGGGGCCGGACCCGCCGGCGCGGTGGCGGCGCGCGAGCTGGCCCGACGCGGCCAGTCGGTGTTGATGATCGACAAGGCCGCGTTCCCCCGGCGCAAGGTGTGCGGCTGCTGTCTGAACGGCAACGCGCTGGCGGCGCTGGCGGCGGTCGGGCTGGGCGAGTTGCCGCGCGCCCTCGGCGCGGTGCCGCTGCATTCGCTGAAGCTGGCCGCCGGCGGGCGGATGGCAACCGTGCCCTTGGTGGGCATGAGCTTGTCGCGCGAGGCGTTCGACGTGGCGCTGATCGGCGAGGCGGTGAAGGCCGGCGTGGAGTTCGTGTCGGGATGCAAGGCGACGATGGGGGGCGTAGACGGCGACGCGCGAACAGCCGGGGTTGAGTTCTTGGCGAGCGGGGGACGTAAGCCCCCTGTTGACTTGGAAGAAACAGGGGGCTTACGTCCCCCGCTCGCCAAGACGCTTCGCGCGGGTGTCGTCCTCGTCGCGGACGGGTTGAACGGCCGCACGGCCGCCACCGCCGACGGGTTCGACGTGCCGGCGAAGGCGTCCTCCCGCATCGGGGCCGGGGTGGTGGTGGACGCGCCGCCGTTCTTCACCCCCGGTTCCATCTTCATGGCCACCGGCGGCGGCGGGTACGTCGGCCTCGTGGTTCTCGAAGACGGCCGGCTGGACATCGCCGCGGCGTTCGATCCCGCCTTCGTCCGCACCGCCGACGGCCTCGGCGAAGCCGCAACGCTCACCCTCGCCGAGGCCGGTTTCCCCGCGATTCCGCACCTTCAGGCGGCCGATTGGAAAGGCACACCCGCCCTGACGCGCACGCCCGACCGCATCGCCGGCGAGCGGTGGTTCGCCGTCGGCGACGCCTCCGGGTACGTCGAGCCGTTCACCGGCGAGGGCATGGCGTGGGCCGTCGGCGGCGCGGCGGCGGTCGCCCGGTTGGTGGCCGACGGGTGGAACCCGACCCTCCCGGCGAAGTGGAAACAAGTCCATCACCGACTCGTCGGGCGGCGGCAGCGGTTCTGCCGGCTGCTCGCACCGGCGTTGCGTTCAGGGGCGATCCGCTCCATGATGGTGTCGGCCCTCCGCGTGCTACCCGTCCTCGCGTCCCCGTTCGTCCGCGGGTTGAACCGCCCGCCCCGGCTGGCTTGTTAGCCCGCCGCGCGAGCAAGGGCCGAACCGCCGTGGCGGACAGAATGGGACCGTGGCACCGCATCGGCCAACGGCCCTTGCTTGCGCGGCTGGCTAACAAAACCAAGCCAAAACCCATCTGCGGTTCGGCCCTTGCTCGCGCGGCGGGCGAACAGAAGACCTCCTCCCGGAACCCGCCCGATGAGCTTCGTCCTGCACGGCCTCGGCACCGCCACCCCGCCCGACCGCCTGACGCGGGCCGACGCCGTCGCCGTGGCGAAGGTGCTGGCCGACCCCGCCATCTCGCACTGGGTCGAGGACATCTACTCCGGCTCCGGAGTGAACAGCCGGCACCAGGTGATCGGCCGCGACGTGGCCGACGACGTGGTGAACGGCACCGACTTCACCGGCTCGCCGTACCTGTTGGATGCGTCACGGCCGCACGGCCCCAGCACCTCGGCGCGGATGGCCATCTACGCCGAGCAAGCCGGCCCGCTGGCGATCCGCGCCGCGCAACGCGCGCTCGATCAGTCCGGCTTCGCCCCGGACACGATCACGCACCTGATCACCGTGTCGTGTACCGGGTTCGTCTCGCCCGGCGTCGATTTCGCGCTGATGACGGCGCTCGGACTGCCGGGCACCGTGGAGCGGGTGAACGTCGGCTTCATGGGCTGCCACGGGTCGCTCAACGGCCTCCGGGTGGCGAACGCCTACGCCACCGCCGACCCCGCCGCGCGGGTGCTACTGGCAGCCGTGGAGTTGTGCAGCCTGCACTACTACTACGGCGGCGACCCCGGCAAGCTGATCGCCAACGCGCTGTTCGCCGACGGCGCGGCGGCGCTGGTGGGCGGCGGAGAGGCGAAGACGGACGGGCTGCGCGTCCTCGCCACCGGGTCGGTTCGCATCCCCGATTCCGCGCCGGACATGGGCTGGAAGGTGGGCGACAGCGGGTTCGAGATGAGCCTGACGAAGCGGGTGCCGAAGC
>JAYTTN010000442.1:0-20498 GCA_043745295.1 Fimbriiglobus sp.
GACGGTCTTTCAGCACCGTCGCTCACGCTTCCGGCTCGGATCATCTCGCCTTCACAGAAATCTCGGCGGGCCACTCCAGCTCGAAGCCCTGTTTCACCAGCCCGGCCTGGAACTCGGCGAGCAACTTCTTGTCCTTCCGAACTTGCCTCGGCGGTTCCTTCTTCGCTGCCGCGAAGGCCAGCAGCGCGCCGACCGCCTCGCCGACGTTCCACTCGACCGGGTGCAACCGATAACAGCCGTTGGTGATGTGCGTGGTGCCGATGTTCTTGCACGCCGGCAACAGGTTCTCCAGCCGCACGGGCAGCAGCGCGCCGAGGGGAATTTGGAACGGCAGTGAACTCACGTCGATGTAGTTGTCGCCGCCGGTGGACGGGTGCAGGTCGATGCGGTAGCTGCCGACGCCGACGGAATCGGGGAACGCCTCGGCCGCCACTTCGCCGGCCTTCTTGCCGGTCGCCTTCGCCCGCGCGTCGGTGCCGACGTGCTGCTCGCACACGGTGAACTCGGCCTTGATGCGGCGCGCCTCGCGGACGTACACCGCCATCGCCAGCCCGTCGTCGGTGCCGGCGACATCGGGTCGGAGCTTCAAGCCTTTCCAGCCGGTCTTGCCGTCGGGCCGCGGCGCGTCGGTCTGCATCCAGTAGAGCAGCGACAGGCTGAGTTGCTTGGCGTCGGCGATGCGCTGCTCGCGCTGTTGCGGCGTGGCGGTCGTCAGCGGCGCGAGCCAGTAGTCGTTCTGCGGCCAGTTGACGAGGCAGGTGTCGGCGAAGTCCGGGTCGGTGACGTTCCGGCGGTCCAGAATGCGGCGGTACGTCCACAGGTTCAGCGTGCCCTTCTCGGTCGGGCCGAGGGGATTGAACCCGACCTGGCGCACCTTCATCGGCTCGTTGTACTGGCTCATCCGCCACGACAGCAGCTTGCCCGGCCACGCCGGCGTCATCTTCGGGACGTAGTCCGCCCACCGCTTGTAGTCGCCCGGCTTCGGGATGGTGTGGTCCTCGCCGTCGTGGTGGCTGACGGCGAAGCAACTGGTGAACGCCTGCTCGTTGTCCGGCTCGGCCTGGTCCTTCGCGCTCGGTTCGCCCGTGTCCTTGCGGCTCTCCGCGCCGGTGACGGACTCCACCTTCGCTAGCAGCAAGAGGTCGCCGAGTTCGGTCGCGTCCACGAAATACTTGGCGGTGAGAACCGTCGAAAGCCCCGTCAGGCGGTTCCGCACGGCGACGGACGTGACGCGATCCTTGTCGGTGGTCGCGGCCGTCAGGACGTGCGGTTGAAGCAGGCGAATGCGGCCGTTGCTCAGGTACGGGGCGAGCATCTCCAGCAGGACGGCGACCGCGACACGCGGCTCGTGACACAGCTTCGACACGCTGCCGTTGCCGGGGTTGAGGGCGGCCAACTTCTTCGCCGCGTCGGTCAGCGGGTAGGTGCGGCGGTAGAAGTCGCGGACGCCGTCGCGGAACCGGCGATACAGTTTGGTGCCGCCGCGCTCCTCGATCCACGGGTGTTCGTCCGGCGGCACCGCCTGCGACGTGAGTTGACCGCCGATCCAGTCCGTCTCCTCGGTGACGATCACGTTCAGCCCGCCCCGCGCGGCGGCGAGGGCGGCGGCCACCCCGCCGACCCCCGCGCCGACGATCACCACGTCCGCCGAAAGTTCGCGAGGTGCCGGGCCGGGATCGGCGGCGAATACCGGCAGCCACGACGCCAGCGGGGTGACGGCGGACAGCGACAGGAAGGCGCGGCGGTTCATGGCGAGACTCCAGGAGGGAAGCGGCCACCATCCTACTTACGGACGTAGCCCGACGGCCAGAGTGCGGGTACGCTATTCCCATGCTGCCACCGTTCGCCACGTTCCTGCTGCCCGCGCTCGCGCTGGGGGCGGCCGCCGCCGCCGCCGCCGTGCCGGTGCTGATCCACCTGCTCAGCCGGCAGCGGCACCGGGTGGTGCCGTGGGCCGCCATCCGCTTCCTGCTGGCCGCGCAGAAGCAGCACCGCCGCCGCATCGACCGCTGGCTGCTGCTGGCGACGCGGGTGATCGCGCTGCTGCTGCCGCTGGCCGCCATGTGCGCCGCCATGCCGTGGGCCGAGCGGGTGTGGCAGTGGGTGTCCCCCGGCCCACTGGAAACGGTGTCCAACCTGCCGCGCACGCACCACGTCCTCGTGGTGGACGGGTCGCTCAGCATGACCGCGAACGCCGACGGCGAGACGCGGTTCGCCAAAGGCATTCGGGCGGCGGAGGAGGCGGTGCGCGGGGCCGGCGCGGGCGACGGGTTCAGCCTGCTCTTCCTCGGCTCGGGCACCGTGCCGATCATCCCCGGCCCGACGACCGACCGGGAGAAGGTGCTGGCGGAGCTGGCCGCGCTGAAGCCGACGCACGGCCCCGGCGACTACCCGTCGGCTCTGACCGCCGTCGCCGACACGCTCGCCCGCAGTCCGAAGAACTACCCCCGCCGGCAGGTCACGGTCGTCACGGACTGTCAGCGGTCGGCGTGGGCACCGGTCCTGGCCGTCCCGCCGGCCGCCCCGCCGGACGTGTGGAAGCGGATCCTCCCCCGCGCGGACGTGGCCGTCATCGACGTGGCCGGGGCCGACCTGCCGAACTTGAGCGTGGCGGACGTGGCCCTGGCCGACACGCTGGCGCTCATCGACGCCCCGAACGCGGTCGTGGCCACGATCCGCAACCACTCGCCGGCGGCGCGGCGCGGGGTGCGGATCGAACTGCTCATCGGCCGGCCGGCCGCCGCCGGAACGGACACCCCGCTGACGGCGGTGAAGGACATCACCGTCGATACCGTGGAGGCGAACAAGCCCGTCACCGTCACCTTCCCGCTGGACGACGCGCTGCGGTTCCGCGAGACCGGCCTGCACCTGCTCCAGGTGCGGCTGTCGTCGCCCGACGACCTGACGGCCGACGACACCCGCACGCTGGCGGTGACGGTTCGCGCCGCCATCCCGACGCTGGTGGTGAACGGCAAGACCGGGCCGAAGCCGAACGACCGCACCGGCGAGGACATCCTGACCGCCCTCGACCCGCCCGGCGACCGGGTGGTGAACAGCCCGTTCCGGGCGAAGGCCATCGGGCCGGCGGAGTTCGCCGAGCCGACGCTGAGCGACCTGTCGGCCGTCGATTGCGTGGTGCTGTGCGACGTGCCGACGATCACCCCGGCCCAGGTCGCCCGGCTCGAAGGCCTGCTCAAGCGGGGCGGCGGGGTCATCCTCGTCCTCGGCCCGAATGCGGCGGCGAACGCCGAGACGTACAACCGGGTGCTGTTCGACAACGGCAACGGCCTGCTGCCCGGCAAGCTGCTCGGCGTCAAGGAATCCAGCGGCGTCGGCGAGGCGGACTACCGGCTGTTCGCCGAGGAGAAGGCGTTCGAGCTGGACCCGCTGGTCGCCTTCCGCGAGGGGTTCCGCGGCACGCTCACCGGCGTGCCGTTCAAGAAGTACGTGGTGCTGGACGCCCCGGCCGACGGCCGCGCGCGGCGGATTCTCAGCTTCGTGCCGGCGAACCCGGCCAAGCTCAAGCCGGAGCAGGCGGCGGAGAAGCCGGCCCCGGCCGTCGTCGAGTGGGCGAAGTACCGGGGGCGGGTCGGCGTCATCGCGACGGCGACCACGAAGGAGTGGGGCGAATGGCCGAGTTCGCCGAGCTTCCTGGTGTTCGTCCAGGAGCTGGCCCGCCACCTCTGCACCAGCCCGGATCGGCACACGCTCCGCGTCGGCGAGGCCGTCGAGGAGACCTACCCGCCCGTCGAGGCCGGCCAGTCGGCGCTGGTGATCGCGCCGGACGGCCGCACCGACTCCGTGCCGCTCGTCGTCGGCGACGAGGTGGCACTGCTGCGGTATCCCGATACGACGGTGTCGGGCCTGTACAAGGTGCGGTTCGGCACCCGCAAGGACAGCCTGTTCGCGGTGAACGTGCCGGAATCGACCGGCGGCGGCGGCGAGTCCGACCTGACGCGGGTGTCGGCCGACACCTTGCGGGCGCTCGGGCCGTCGCTGCAAGTCGTCAACGAGGTGAAGGAGTTGCGGTTCGCCTCCGCCGAGGGGGAGGTGGTGCTGTCCGCGCCGAAGCCGCGCGGCCCGACCATCGCCCGCTGGCTGCTGACCGTCGCGCTGCTGTTCCTCGCGCTCGAAGTCTGGATGGCCTGGCGGGTCGGGCCGTCGCGGGCGACGGGCGGGCTGAGTGTCGCCGGCCAGGTCGTCTCCACCGGCCGCCCGTGGGCGCGGCGGGCGTGGGTCGGCGTCGGGCTGCTGCCGCTGCTGGCGGCCGGCGGATTGGTGGCGGCGGTCGCGCACGCCGAGGCCACCGGCCAGCCGCTCGGCTTCCTGCCGGAGTCCGGCCGCGCGGCGGTCGAGGCCGCGCTCGGCGTGCCGTCCGCCGGCCCCGGCGAGGGCACCCGCTGGCGGCTCGAGTCGGCCACCGTCTACACCGCCAAACCGCGCACCGACTCGCGGATTCTCGCCGGGTTCGTGGCGGCCGTGGCGGTAGTCGTCGCCGGGCTGTACTGGCTCGAACGCCGCGCCGCCGGCAAGGCGTCGCGGCTGCTGCTGCCGGCCGGCTTGCGGCTCGCCGCCGTGCTGCTCCTCGGCTTCGTCATGCTGCCGCAGTTGAAGCTGGCCTTCGACCGCGAGGGCTGGCCGGACGTGGCCGTCATCCTGGACACGTCCGCCAGCATGGCCACCGTGGACGAACTCCGCGACCCGGCGGTGCGGGCGAAGGCCGCGGAACTAGCCCTCGCCGGCGACGTGACGACCGCCGACCGGCTGGCGCTGGCGAAGGTATTGCTCACCCGCCCCGGCACCGGCTGGCTCGACCGGCTCATCCGCGAGAAGCAGGTGAAGGTTCACGTCTACTCCCTGGCGGAGCAGGCGAAACTGGCCGCCACCGTCGAGGAGGAATCGGACCTGCCGGCCGCGACCGCCGCCGTGAACGCCCTCATCGCGGACGGCCCGGCCAGTCGTCTGGGCGACGGCGTGCAGACGGTGCTGAAGGGCTTCCGGGGCGGGTCGCTGGCCGCCGTCATCGCCTTCACCGACGGCCAAACCACCCAGGGTGAGGAGCTGACCGCCGCCGGCCGCGCCGCCGCCCGCCAGGGGGTGCCTCTCTACCTCGTCGGGTTCGGCGAGAGCCGCGATTACCCCGACCTGGAGCTGTCCGACCTCCGCGTCGACGACGTGGTGTACAAGAGCGACCAGCTCGTGTTCGAGGCCCGACTGACCGCGCGGGGGCCGAACCCGCCGACGGCCGTGCCCGTGATCCTGTCCGAACGCCAGGGCGAGAACCTCGTCGAGCGGGCGCGGGTCATGGTGACGCCGGACGCCGGCGGGAAGCCGGTGCCGGTGAAGCTGACCGTCACCCCGACCGAGGCCGGCGAGAAGTCGTTCGTCATCGACGTGCCGCCGCTGCCGGGGGAGGTCGAGACCGGCAACAACCGGCTGGAGAAGGTCGTCCTGGTCACCGAATCGCGGAAGCTGCGGGTGCTGTACGTCGAGGGGTACGCGCGGTACGAGTACCGGTTCGTGAAGGCCCAACTGGAGCGCGAGGTGGACGCCGCCAAGGGGACGCCGGTCGAACTCGGCGTGCTGCTGCTGGACGGCTCGGCCTTCTTCCACAAGCTGGACAAGTCGGTGCTGGAAGCCTTCCCGACTAAGGCCCAACTGTTCGAGTACGACGCCGTCATCCTCGGCGACATCGACCCGGCGAAGCTGGAGCGGGCGAACACGTTCTTCGCCGACCTGGCCGAGTTCGTGAAGGTGAAGGGCGGCGGCCTGCTGGTGATCGCCGGCGAACACGCCGCCCCGCACAAGCTGTTCGACACGCCCATCGCGGACTTGTTGCCGGTGGTGCCGACCGACGCCGCCGCGCGGGGCGGGCCGCCCGCACCGACGCCGGAGAACGCGGCCATCGCCGACGGCTATCAACTCAAGCTGACCCCGCTCGGCCGGTCGCACCCGCTGTTCCGGTTCGACGCGGACGACGGCGGCGGCAAGCGGCTGGAGGCGCTCAAGCCGTTCTTCTGGGCCGCCTCCGGGTACAAGCGGAAGGCGACGGCGGAAGTGCTGGCCACGCACCCGGAGCGGCCGGCCGACGGCGACCCCGGCGCGCTGCACCCGCTGGCCGTGCAGCAGTTCTACGGCCGCGGGCGGGTGCTGTTCTTCGGCTTCGAGGAGACGTGGCGGTGGCGGTTCCGCGCCGACGAGGACCGGTTCAACCAGTTCTGGACGCAGGTCGTGCGGGCGCTGGCCCGGACCCGCATCACGAAGGTGGAACTGAAGACCGACCGGCAGACGGCGTACCGCAAGGGCGAGCCGATCCGCGTCACCCTGCGGTATCCCGACGACGCCCCGGCCCCGCCCGCCGGCGCGACGGTGCGGCTGCGGATGCAGCGGCAACCGCTGCGGATGCCGGGCGGCGGCATCCTCGGCGAGACCGAGACGCGGACGGTGGAATTGACGAAGGTGGAGAACAGTCGCGGCGAGTTCCAGGCGCTGGTCACACGAACGCCGGAGGGGGAGTACCTGTTCCAGGTGGCGGAAGGGACGGAGCTGCCCGGCGGCACCCGCCCCCGCGCCGAGGCCCGCGTCCTGCCGCCGCCCGGCGAGCGCGACCGCGTGGAGATGAACCGGCCGGAGTTGGAGCGGGCGGCGAACGAGTCGCGGGGCAAGTTCTACACCCTGGCGGACGCCGACAAACTGATCGGCGACCTGCCGGAGGTGACGCGGCTGCCGCTGAACCAGCCGGTGCCGCCGCTGGGTGTGTGGAACCACGCCGCCCTGTTCGGGCTGCTGGTGGCGCTGCTGGCCGTCGAGTGGTGGGTCCGCCGCCGCGAGCGGCTGGTGTGAAACCGCCGTCCGTTCCTCGCGGGAACGTTGCGAGTGAACCCGCTCGCCCGGCCGGGTGTCCCGGTGGCATCATGGCCCGCTCGCCCGCCTTCGCCCGCTGCGTGTTCGTCCCGTCGTACCACCGCGACAACCTGCCCGACGGCGGCGCGGTGTTCGACGTGAGCAGCTACGCCGACCCGCCGTTCTGCACCCTCAGCCCGATGTGGGTTCACGGCGGCATCCCGGTATCCGGAATGCCCGGCACCGTGTCGGACACGGTCGAAGGCGTGTGGCAGGGGTTGAAGGTGATCCGCGGCAAGACCGCGCCGCGGTACTTCCGCGGGCCGGGGGCGAAGCGCGGCGGGAAGCCGTCCGGCCACCAGTTCGGGACGAAGTTGCTGGTAATCGTCGAGGCGCGGCGGAAGATTTACGTGCCGACTTACGAGTGGATGCTGGAGAACCGCATCGACCCGGCGGTGATCGACGGGTTCCTCGCGGCCGCGTTCGCCGGTGTCATGCAGCACTTCCACGACCTGGCCGACAACGGCGACATCAACGACGCCGGCCAACCGCTCGCCCACGCCGCCGTGCTGGTGCAATACCTGAACCGCCTCTGCGCCGAGCGGGTGGGTTGACGGTGACAGCCCGGCATCAGTGAAATTGGCGTAAAGTATCAGGTTTGGCTCGACATGCCAGCGTGAGAGGTCATGCCTCGTAGGATTCGCCTCGGACCAGCCGTAGTAACCACTCCGGGTGTTCGTCGGGCTTGCATGGGAACCTGCCCAAGTAGCTCACCCGGTAAACTTGCCGTTCCACCGATCGCGGATTCCGGACCTGCTCGCCAAACATCGTTATCGTCGCGTTGGCAGGGCCTAGACCCAGCCGATGGTGTACCTCGGCCACCGATTGGCCGTAAGAGGATGCGAAGGCGTGTCCTTCTTGGAGCAGCCGCTCAATGTCGGAGGAAGGCTCGCAGTGGAAGTAGCTGCCAAAGAAGTCGTGGTCGTACCACCTCTGACACTGGTCGCAGATGAACGCCGACAGTGGACACTCGTCGTCCTCCAGAGGCAACTCCCGGACATACTCCTCGAACGTCGCCTTGTCAGGGAAGCGGCAAGCCCAAACATCGACAATTTCAAACTCCGAGGCCATCCGGAACATCCTCCGAAACTTAATCATAGAATATCCAGCGTGACGGCCGGTTTATCCTTTGACATACTCATCCGATGGTTCGCTTCCGTCAAGGGCAAACACCACCGCCCCAAATCCCGCCGGACTGACTCGACGCCTGCTCATCTCGCCATCGCTATCATGCCGGCATCCGCCTTCCGCTTCGGACACCCCCCATGCGTACCCTACTGCTGCTGTTGCTCCTGCCCGCCGTCGCGTTTGCCCAGGGGACGAAGGCCGATTACGAGCGGTCCCTGTCGCTGAACCAGCGGTTCGGCGGCAAGGTGTTCCGCGACCGCGTCGAGCCGACGTGGGCCGAGGACGGCAAGCGGATGTGGTACGCCGTGGCCCTGCCGGACGGGAAGAAGGAGTTCGTCCTGGTGGACATCGAGAAGGGCACCCGCGAGGTGGTGACGGAGGACAAGTTGCCGAAGGGCGGCGTCGAGCCGAAGGAGCCGAAGAAGAAGGGCGTGGCTTTGTCCCCCTCCCCCCCAACCCCCCTCTCGCCAGAGGAGGGGGGAACCGACGACCCGGACCCCGAACCAGAACTGGTCCTCCTCCAGCGGCAGCCGCGCGGCGGTGGCACGTCGCCGGACGGCAAGTGGGTGGCCGGCATCAAGGACTACAACGTCGTGCTGCGGGCGGCGGACGGCAAAGACGAGACGGCGCTGTCCTCCGACGGGAAGGCCGACGACCGGTACGGTCGGCTGTTCTGGTCGCCGGATTCGACCCGGCTGGTGGCCTTGAAAACCAAGGCCGGCGGCGACCGCAAGGTGACGCTAGTGGAGACCTCGCCGAAGGACCAGCTCCAGCCGAAGACCAGCACCTACGACTACCTGAAGCCCGGCGACCCGATCCCGCTGACCAAGCCGAAGCTGTTCGACATCGCCGCGAAGAAGCCGATCCCGGTGTCGGACGACCTGTTCCCGACGCCGTGGGCGATCACCGACGAACACTGGTCGAAGGACGGCAAGCGGTTCCTGTTCGCGTACAACCAGCGCGGCCACACCGTCATGCGGGTGCTGAGCCTGGACGCGGAGAGCGGCAAGGTGACGGCGGTCGTGAATGAGGAGTGCAAGACGTTCTTCGACTACGCCCACAAGAAGTACCTGCGGTACATCGCCGACGGCGACGAACTCCTCTGGATGAGCGAGCGGGACGGCTGGAACCACCTGTACCGCATCGACGCCAAGACCGGCGAGGTGAAGAAGCAAATCACGAAAGGCGAATGGGTGGTGCGGCGGGTGTTGAAGGTCGATGTCGAAAAGCAAGTGATGGATATCGAAGTGATGGGACGCGATCCGAAACAAGACCCGTATCATTCGCACTTCGCGCGGGTGACGTTCGACGGCAAACTGACCATGCTGACCGACGGCGACGGCACCCACACCCCGCCCGAGTATTCCCCCGACGGGAAACACTTCGTCGTGAGTTACTCCCGCGTGGACCTGCCGCCGGTGACGGAGTTGCGGGGGAGTGCCGACGGGAAGAAGGTTCTCGAACTCGAACGCGCCGACGTGTCCGCCCTGGAAAAGGCCGGGTGGAAGCCGCCGGAGCGGTTCGTGGCGAAGGGCCGCGACGGCACGACCGACATCCACGGCATCCTTCACCGGCCGTCCAACTTCGACCCGACGCGGAAGTACCCGGTCATCGAAGCCATCTACGCCGGGCCGCACGACTTCCACGTCCCGAAGGCGTTCCGCCCGATCCACCGGCCGGTGGCGATGGCCGAGTTGGGGTTCGTCGTCGTGCAGATCGACGGCATGGGCACCAACTGGCGGAGCAAGGCGTTCCACGACGTGTGCTGGAAGAACCTGGGCGACAGCGGGTTCCCGGACCGCATCCCGTGGATCAAGGCCGCCGCCGCGATGCACCCGGAGATGGACCTGACCAAGGGCGTCGGCATCTACGGCGGCAGCGCCGGCGGGCAGAGCAGCACGCGGGCGGTGTTCGCCCACCCGGACTTCTACACCGTGGCGGTGAGCGACTGCGGCTGCCACGACAACCGCATGGACAAGATTTGGTGGAACGAGCTGTGGATGAGCTGGCCCGTCGGCAAGCACTACGCCGAGCAGTCGAACACCAACCCGGACGCGGTGAAGCAGTTCACGGGCAAGTTGATGCTGGTGGTCGGCGAACTGGATAAGAACGTGGACCCGGCCAGCACCATGCAGGTGGCGGCCGCGCTCATCAAGGCGAACAAGGACTTCGACCTGCTGGTGGTGCCGGGGGCCGGGCACGGCGCGTGCGAGTCGCCCTACGGCCAGCGGCGACGGGCCGACTTCTTCGTCCGGCACTTGCTGGGCGTCGAACCGCGGGCGAAGTGACTTCCGGGAGGGCGAAGCTCCCGCCGAGCCGCGTGTGTGGGATTGGCGGGAACCTCGCCCTCCCGGACGCGCCAATCGGCACATTCCCCGTGTCTTCACATTGCACCCCTTCATAAATTGTCGCCACCGCCCTACTCCCGTCCTCGGAGGTTCCCCCGCCATGCGCACCCGCTCTCGTTCCCTCCTCGTTCTCGCCGCCTCCGCCGGCCTGTTCGCCGTCGCGGCGGCCGCCGAGCGGGAGAAGGTCGTCGGGGCCAACTGGTCTCAGGCGAAGAAGTTCACCAAGGATTTCGTGGACCAGCACGTCCAGACGGCCGGGTTCGTGCCGAAGTTCGTGGGGAAGACGGACCTGTTCTGGTACCAGATCCGCACCCCGGAGGGCATGAAGTACTGGAAGGTGGACCCGGCCAAGAAGGCCAAGACGGCGCTGTTCGACCACGCCAAGCTGCTGGCCCAGTTGTCCGAACAGGCGCAAAAGCCGTTGGACGCGGCGTCCTTCACGTTGACCAACGCGGCCGTCACGGAGGACGGGGCGAAGATGACGTTCGTCTTCGAGCGGGCGCGGTACGAGTACGAGTTAGCAACGAACGTCATCAAGAAGCTCGGGACAGCGGCGGCCGAGGTGCCGCCCATCCCCCAGGAAATCCTCGACCGCATGACGGACGAGGAGCGGCAGGAGTACTTCACCCGCGTCCGCGAACGGCAGGAACAGCAGAAGAAGGACGACGAGAAGAAGGAGGAGAAGAAAGAGAACGACATGAAGGATGTCAAGAAGGACGAGAAGAGGGAGGACGTTAAGAAGGACGAGAAGAAGGAGGACACGAAGGACGACGGCAAGATCGAGGGCAAGAAGGGCGGGTTCGGCAAGGGCGGCGTCAACCCGCTCGACTACAAAGCGTACTCGCCGGACAAGAAGAAGTACCTGTACGCCTACAAGTTCAACCTGTACCTGGCCGACGAGGGCAAGGAGGCGGACGCCAAGCAGCTCTCCGCCGACGGCGAGGAGGACTACGGGTACGGCGTCGGCGGGCAAACCCGCCGCAGTGACGGCACCGTCGAGAAGCCGCAGCCGCCGGTCGAGCGGAAGACCCGCCCACAGGTGGCGTGGTCGAAGGACTCGAAGCGGTTCACCGTCACCCGCACCGACCGCCGCGGGACCAAGGAGCTGTTCCTCGTCGATTCCGTCGCCCAGCCGCGGCCGGCGCTGGAACGGTACCGGTACTCGATGCCCGGCGAAGAGGCCATCGTCAAGGGCGAGGTGTACGTCGGCGACGCCGACGCCAAGACGATGACCAAGCTGAAGGCGAAGTGGAAGGACGAGACGTTCACCGACATCAAGTTCGGCAAGACGTCGGACGAGGTCGAGTTCATCCGCCGCGACCGCCTCCGCCGGCACCACGAGTACTGCCGCGTGACCGTCAAGACGGGCGACGAGAAGTGCCTGATCGCCGAGGGGTTCGAGGCCGCGTACCTGGAGGTGGCCACGCCCCGCGCGGTCGAGGAGACGGACGAGGTGATCTGGTGGTCGGAGCGATCCGGGTGGGGCCACTTCTACCTGTACGACCGCGACGGCAAGCTGAAGAACCCGATCACCGCCGGCGACTGGCGGGCCAGCCGGATCGTGGACGTGGACGCCAAGAACCGGCTGGTCTACTTCACCGGCAACGCCCGCGAGCCGGGCGAGAACGTGTACTACACGCACCTGTACCGCGTCCGCTTCGACGGCAGCGACCTGACGAACTTGACCCCCGGCGACGCCAACCACCGGCCCACTTTGTCGCCGTCCAAGCAGTTCGTCGTGGACACGTTCAGCCGGGTGGACCTGCCGTCCGCCGCCGTCGTCCGGGACGACAAAGGCACCGTCGTGATGGAACTGGAGAAGACGGACACGGCGCGGCTGGAGAAGACCGGCTGGAAGCCGCCGGAGTGCTTCAGCGTGAAGGCCGCCGACGGCATGACCGACCTGTACGGCAACCTGTGGAAGCCGTTCGACTTCGACGCCGCCAAGAAGTACCCGATCATCGTGTACGTCTACCCCGGCCCGCAGCAGGAAGGGGTGACGCACACCTTCACCGCGTGGAGTACTTACCAGCAACTGGCGCAACTCGGGTTCGTCGTCATCCAGGTCGGGCACCGCGGCGGCACGCCGGAGCGGAGCAAGGCGTACCACAGCTTCGGCTACTTCAACCTCCGCGACTACGGGCTGGTGGACAAGAAGGCGGCCATCGAGGCGCTGGCCGCCCGGCACGCCTACATCGACATCGACCGGGTCGGCATTTACGGGCACTCCGGCGGCGGGTTCATGTCCGGCGCGGCCATGCTCCAGACGCCGTACAACGAGTTCTTCAAGGCGGCCGTCGCCAGCGCCGGCAACCACGACAACAACATTTACAACAGCTACTGGTCCGAGACGTACCACGGGCTGAAGGAAGTGGCGTTCGACGCCAAGAAGGAGGGCGCGGCCGAGGGCAAGGGGGCCGGCACCGGGGCGGGCGCGGGCAAAGGCGGGTTCGGCGGCAAGCGGAAGAACCCGCCGGAGGCCGACGAGGAGACGGAAGTGCTGCCCCCGCCGCGCACCGCCGAAACCCCCTGGCAGGACAAGATCGACGACCTCCAGAAGAAGCTCGACGAGTTGAAGAAGCAACTGGCCGACGCCACCGGAAAGGGCACCGCGAAGAAGGAGGAGATCGACGCGCTGACGGCGAAGATGGCGGAGTTGCTCAAGCAGTTCGACGAGACCAAGAGGAGCCTCGACAAGACCGAGGTGAAGAAGGCGGACGAGAAGAAGATCGACGAGAAGAAGGACGTGAAGAAGGATGAGGAGAAGAAGGAGTCGCCGCCGAAGACGCGGTTCGACATCAAAATCCCGACGAACGCGGAGCTGGCGGCCAACCTGAAGGGGCACCTGCTGCTCGTCCACGGGGAGATCGACAACAACGTCCACCCGGCGAACACCATGCGGCTGGTGGACGCGCTCATCAAGGCGAACAAGCGGTTCGACCTGCTCATCATCCCCGGCGCGCGGCACGGGTTCGGCCCGGCCCAGCCGTACTTCACCGACCGCATGTGGGACTTCTTCGCCGAACACCTGCTCGACGACCGCCAAACGCAGGCGGACATCAAGGTGCGGGCGTCGAAGAAGAAGTGACGGCTCGCGCGTCACCCCGATTCGTAGGCACGGAACGCCAAAAGGCGCGGCACGCGGAGCGGGCACGGCACCGGAATGGGAGTGGCCCGCGAAGAATTCCTCCGCGTGAATTCGCTTGAAATACTAGCGTTTTCGGCGAATCCCGCGGCCGTGGCCGGGCACCAGGCCCCGTTTGGCACGGCCGCTGCTTTTATATATTCCAGTGAGATGGAAACCGGGCGAATCGGCTGAGCCGTTGGGAGAGGCGGCCTCAATCGACCGACCGGTTCCGGATCACCAATACCACTCGGGTCACTCAGAGGAGGGGAGAGGCCTCTGGGTACCCGAGTGGTTGTTTTTTATCCCATACAGTTTCGGGCCGGAAGACTCGCACCGGCCCGAAACCAAAGCACCGGCCACACGGCCGGTGCTTTTTTCGTGCGCACTGTCGTCTCGTTAGCCCGCCGCGCGAGCAAGGGGCTAATCCCTTTCGCGATTGGCCCCTTGCTCGCGCGGCGGGCTAACAAATCCACCCTCACTTCCACTTCCACGCCGTCAGTCCGTTCAAGTCGCGGACGAACAGTTCGTCCCCGCACACCGCCAGGTGCGCCCACGATTCGGCGTCGGCCACCTTGCGCTCGTCGAGGATTTCAAGTTCCTTCGTGTTCGCCTTCAACAGGTACAGTATTCCCTTCTGGTCGAGGGCCAGCAGTTTGTCGCCGTTGGCGACGAGGCTCCAGTACTCGCCGTACCGCTTGTCCGACCGCCACGCCTCCTTGCCGTCCTTGATGTTGACGCAGGCGACGGTCCTGTCGCGGCCGAGGAAGTAGGCGTGCCCGTCGATCACCACCGGCGTGGACATGTACCCCTGGTACTTGAAGGCGAACGCCTCCTCGGTGCGGAATCCGTCCTCCGACTTCAGCACCCGCACGCCCCGCGTGCCGCCGCCGTAGCTGCTGGTGAAGACGGTGTCTCCCAGCACGGTCGGGGTGAGGATGTTCATGCCCCGGTCGGCCGGGATCGGCGTTTTCCACAGCACCTTGCCGTTGCCGCGGTCGATGCCGGCCAAGGTGGTGCGGGTCTGGACGAGGATTTGGTCGCGGCCGGCCACCGTGGCGAACACCGGGCACGAGAAGGCGCTGTCGTTCATCGCCACGCCGGTGCCCTTCAGGCTCTTCCACAATTCCTTGCCGCTCTTCTTGTCCAGCTTCGCGAACGCACCGCCGGCCTGCACATAGACGCCGGTGTCATCGACCAGCGGCGAGCAGACGAAGCCGAACGTCGGGGCCTCGCTCTTGTACTCGGCCACGAAGTCGAACTTCCACAGCTCCTTGCCGGTCTTGGCGTCGAGGCAGACCAGCACGTCCTTGATGCCGGCGACGTACAGCCGGTCGCCGTCGAGGGCCGGCGTCGAGCGAATCCAACTGCCGGTCTTGGCGGCAAAGAACGGGACCGTGATGCTGCCTTCCCACGAGGCGTCCCACTTCTTCTTGCCGGTCGTGCGGTCGAACGCCGTCACCCACTCGGTCTTCTTATCGCGGGTCTCGGTGGTGAACACGGTGTCGGCGGACACGACCGGCCCGGAGTAGCTCGGCCCCAAAGCCTTCGCGTCCCAGGTTTTCGTCAGCGCCTCGCCGGCCAGTTTGACCGGCCACTTGGTGCCGGGAGGAACGACCCCGTCGCGGGTCGGACCGCGCCACTGCGGCCAAATCGACACGTCGGCGGCGAACGCGGGCGCGGCGAGGAGGAAAACGAAGAGCGAGAGGCGAGACATGAGTGAACTCCGGGTGAGCGGGGGGCGTCAGCCCCCTGTTTCGGAATCGTTGGCGGAACGAAAACAGGGGGCTGACGCCCCCCGCTCGCCCAAACCGCGTTGTTCATTCGTCAGTCGGCCCCGGTCGGATTCAGCGCCCGGCGGAGTTTGTCCAGGGCCGTCGCCTGCACCTGTCGCACCCGCTCCTTCGACAGTCCCAGCGCCTTGCCCACCTGCTCAAGTGTTCGGGTGACCGGGCTTTCGTGGAGCGTGAAGCGGTGCGTGAGGATCTGCTTCTCGCGGTCGGACAGCAGCGGGTGGTCGTGCTTCAGGAACTCCTCGATGGGAATCTGGAGCGCGGCCCCGGTGTCGGACGGGTTGGAAATGCGGCCGCGCGGCTCGCCGTCCGGCAGCGCGTCCAGCGAGGTGGACCGGGTGAGCCAGTCGGAGTTCATCCGCTGCGACAGCCGGGACAGGGCACGGACGAGGCAGGTGTAGGCGTAGGTACTGAAGCGAATGCCCAGCCACGGGTTGAACGCGGCCACCGCCTGGATCAGCACGATGTGGCAGTCGCCGATGAGGTCGTCGGCCCGGTTCGGCAAGGCCATCCGCCGGCGGACGGCGCGGTAAATCAGCTTGCGGTTGCCGAGGACGATGCGGTCGCGGAGGCCGATGTACGTCGTCTTCCAGCGGGCCACGTCGGCCGGCGTGCGGGCGACGTGCATTCGGTACGCCGCGTAGTGCATCCGCCGGGCGTGGTCGCGGGTCACGTCGTCGGGCATGTAGCGGTCGGAGTAGTCGATCGGATTCTCGATCAGGCCGGCCGCGTCGAACTCGTGCCGAGCCTTCCGATCCGCGAAGGTCTCGTGGTGGACGTACCCAGGAAGGGCGGACGTCCGCTGGGCGCGGTGCGTGGGTTGGCCGGGAGTATTCGGCATGGACGACACCTCCGTGAGGGGGGACAGCGCGGCGGGCCGGGGGGATATCCTCCGAACCGGCCTACACTTACGCGAATCGGCGGGGAGTGTTGAGGCGTCCGTCGGGTTTTCCGTCGTTCGGAAGAACCCGTCAAACCGCCCTACCCCACCCGCTTTCCCCTGCGGCGGATGGTTTCGTCCACGATGGCACCGGCGAGCAGGATCAGGCCGATCAGCCACGGCTCCCACTCGCTCGGACACTTGGTGAAGTTCATCACCGGCTTCACCACCGGCAGCACGAGCGCCCCGCACACCAGCCCGACGGCCGTACCTTCGCCGCCCCGCAAACTGACCCCGCCCAGCACCGCCGCCGTGATCGCGTACAACTCGTAGCTGTCGCCTTCCACGCTCGGCGTCACCGACCCGGCGCTGAGGAAGCGGATCACCCCGGCCAGCGCCGCCAACCCGGAGCAGATGGCGAACACTGCCACCTTGTATTTCCACACCGTCACCCCGGCGTACTTGGCCGCCTGCTCGTTGTTGCCGATGGCGTACCAGTACCGGCCGAACGACGAGCGGTGCAGGAACACGGCCGCTATCGCTGCTAGAAGCAAGAACAGGACCAACAGCGCCGGAAATACCAGTCGCTCGTCCGCGTTCTGCCCCGTCAACCAGTACCGCAGGTCGAGGAACTGGCTCTCGAAGGCCGCGCTGCCACCCTCCCCGACCGTTTTCTCCAACTCGTTCTTCACCGATCCGCGGCCGATTTGCCCCGGCTGGATCGACCGCGCCACGCCCCGATAGATGAACATGCCGCACAGCGTGACCAGGAACGCCTGCAATCCGAGCTGCGTGACGAGCAGGCCGTGCCCGATACCGAGGATTACACCGCCGAGCAGGACCGCGACCGCCGCCGCCGCCGGGGGGACGCCCCGCTCCGCCAGCAACCCGAACGACACGGCCGAAAGTGCGACCAGCGAACCGACGGACAGGTCGATGCCGCCTGTCAAGATGAGCAGCCCGGCACCCAACGTCACGATGCCGAGTTCCCCGTGGCGGTTCAGAATGCTGAGGACGCTGCCCCGCGCGAACGCGGCGTCGCTGCTCCGGCCGAGGACGATGAACAGCCCGACGAGCAGCAGCACGACGCCGGCCGTCCGCTGGAGGTTGCGCCGGGACACCTCGAAGGTGTGGGCCAGCACCGCCAGCGCCATCGCACTGACGACGAACCAGACCGGGTACGGGCCGCCGAACGGTAGCGCGGCGGCCGTCCACACCCCACCGGTGACGGCAACCCCGGCCGCGAGACACGCGGCGAATTTGGCCTTTTCGTTCACGGAATGCCTTCTCGGGTTCCCCTCTCCCCTGGCGGGAGAGGGGTTAGGGGTGAGGGGGAGTTGTGGGAGCCATTCCCCCTCACCCCTCTCCCGCCAGGGGAGAGGGGGACAAGCTACCCCCCGTGGCCAGCCGCATGACGGCTTCCTCGGTCAGTTGCTCGCGGCCCAGTTCGCCGGCCAGCCGCCCCTCGTGCAGGACGACCGCGCGGTCGGACACGCCGAGCAACTCTTCCAGGTCGCTGGTGATCATCCACACCGCCACGCCGCGGCCGGCCAGTTCGTCGATGAGCGCGTAAATCTCCGTCTTCGCGCCCACGTCCACGCCGCGGGTCGGTTCGTCGAGGATGAGTACCCTCGGCCCCCGCGCCAACCATTTGCCAAAGACCACTTTCTGCTGGTTGCCGCCGGACAGCAGCCCGACCGTCTGCTCGGCGGTCGGCGTCCGCACCCGCAACTTCCGGATGCTGTCGGCGTGCATCGCCCGCTCGGCGGTGCGATCCACGAGGCCGGCCGAACGCAGGCGGTCCAGGTTCGGCAGGCTCAAGTTGAACCCGACGCCCTCTTCCAGCACCAGCCCGTTGCGCCGTCGGTCTTCGGGGACCAGCAGCACCCCGGCGGTCACCGCGTCGGCGGGTTTCGACACCCGTAGCGGTTTGCCATTCAGCAATACTTCGCCGCCGGTGACGGGTCGGATTCCGAAAACCGCCTCGCTCAGTTCGGTTCGCCCGGCCCCGACCAGCCCGGCCATCCCAAGCACTTCGCCGGCCCGAACTTCCAGCGACACCGGGTGCGATGGCCCGCCGACGTAGGTCAGATTCCGCAGCTGCAATACTGTCTTACCGCCGACCGCCCGGTGCGCGCGGGGGAAGAACGTCTTCAGGTCGCGGCCGACCATGAGCCGCACGAGGTTGTCGTGGGTGATGTCGGCCTTGGCCAGTTCGCCGACGTTGCGGCCGTCGCGCAGCACCACCGCCCGGTCGCAGCACCGCTTGATCTCGGCCAGCCGGTGCGAGATGTACATGACGCCGACGCCGGCCGCCTTCAGCGCGGCGATCACTTCGTACAGGCGGTCGGTTTCCGGTTGCGTCAGGCTGGACGTGGGTTCGTCCATGATGAGCAGCTTCGCGTTCAGGCCCAGCGCGCGGGCGATCTCGACGAGTTGCTTCTGACCCGGCGGCAGTTCGCCGACCGGCTTCGACAGGTACGCCACCGGCAGCCCGACCCGCGTCAGCAGTTTCGCCCCGGCGTCCGCCATCGCGCGGCGGTTCAGAATCCGGAGCGGCCCGCCGACCGTGACCTCGCGTCCGAGGAACAGGTTGTCCTGGACGCTCAGGTTGTCCGCGAGGTTCAACTCCTGGTGGATCAGGCTGACGCCCGCCGCCATCGCCGCTTGCGGGGTGGGGAACCGCACCGCCGCGCCGTCCAGCGCGACGGTGCCGCCGTCCGGCTGGTAGACGCCGGCGATCACCTTCATCAGGGTGGACTTGCCGGCCCCGTTCTCGCCGACGACGGCCAGCACCTCGCCGGCCGCGACCGAACACGACACCCCGTCCAGCGCCAGCACGCCGGGGAACTGCTTGCGGATGCCGGTGGCGGAAAGGAGCATGGGCGGGATTGGGCGAGCGGGGGGCGTCAGCCCCTGTTTCTTGAATACAAACAGAGGGCTGAAATCCCCCGCTCGCCTGAAAGCAGAAGTCACTTCTTGATCGCGTCGGCGACGGTCTTGTAGTAGTCCTCGGCCTTCTTCGCCTGAATGCCCGGCGTGGTGTTGGGCAGCGGCTTGCCGTCCTTCGTGACGATGCTGTACTTGGTCGCCGTCTGCGGCAGCTCCTTCTTGTCCTTGCCGTCGATGACGTGCTTCAGCCACTTCACCGTCTCGTACCCGTATCCATAAGGGTCTTGCGATACGCTGCCGACGATCTCGCCCTTCTGGATGCCTTCGAGCGTGACCAAGTCCTCGTCGAACCCGACGATGTGGATTTTGCCGACCAGCCCCTTTTTGCGGGCCTGCTCGACCGCCTTGGCCGGGTTGTAGGCGTACAGGCCGACGAAGCAGACGTCCGCCTTGGTCGCGTATTCGTCCATGAACGCGCCGGCGTTCTGCTCGGCCTTGTCCTTCTTCCCCTCGTCGGTGACCGGCTGGCCGGCGTGCAGCGTGTAGTCGCCGTACTTCGGCTGGAACACCCGCTTCGCCACGTCGTCCCGCACGTCCTTGCCGCCCAGTTCGGTCAGCACCCCGGCGAGGCGGGCCTTGGCGTTCGCCGAGTCGGTGGTGCCGATGAACAGGCCGACGGTGCCGCCGTTGGGCAGGGCGTGCTTGACCATCTTGCCGGCTTCCTTCCCGGCTTCGAAGTTGTCCACGCCGACGTAGCACAGGCGGCCCGACTTGTCCGCGTCGTTGTCGATGGTGATGAAGTTGTTGCCCGGCAGGTCCTGGGCGATGACCGCCATTTTCTTCGTCTGCTCGGCCGGGTCCACCACGCTGACGGCCAGCCCCTTCAGGCCGAGGCGGACCACGTCGTCCACGGTCTTGGTCTGCTCGTCCACGCTCAGTTGAACCGGCTGCCGGAAGATGACCTCGACGCCGAAGTCGGTGCCGGCTTTCTTCGCCCCGGCCTGGCAGATGTCCCAGAACGGGTCCGCGCAGTTGGTGACGATGGCCACCTGCGGTTTGCCGTCCGCCGGGACGCTCGCCCCGCCGCCGGTGTTGCCGCACGCGGGGAGGACCGACACCGCGCCGAGGATCGCCGCCAGCCGAAGGAATCGCGTCACGTCTGCACCTGCTTCTGGAAGGGGAAAGAGGACTTCCTAAAGGTGCTTTACTAAGTACCGAAGCGGCCGGCCGAAGCAAGGAGTGGGTGCCGCAGGGTGCGGCAGCGGATTTTGGCGAGCGGGGGGCGTCAGCCCCCTGTTGTGGTCGAAATCCCCAGGGAACAGGGGGCTGACGCCCCCACTCGCCCGGAGCCGCCAAAATCAATTGCTACACCCGGTGCCGCAGCTCCACCGCCGGCGAACGCATCACGTCACGACCTGTTTCCCGCCGTC
>JAYTTN010000443.1:0-1473 GCA_043745295.1 Fimbriiglobus sp.
CTGAGCGTAAGATCGGGTAGGTGAGCAAGTTGGAGCCTCCGGCCAGGAGTGGGCCATGATCCTCGATCCGCTCTTCGAACGCTTCGTCAGCGACACGCCCCTGACCGTCATGGCTCGCGCCACCCTGGAGCATGCGCTGAGCCCCTCGGCACTCGATGCGCTCTTCGAGAAGACCGCCGCGCGTGGCTACACACGGCAGCTCCTCTTCAGCACCGCCGTTGACCTCATGAGCCTGGTCGCCTGCGGCCCGCTCCCCACCGTCAAGGCCGCCTACCACCACCTCCTCGGGCGTGTCCCCGTTTCCCTCAAGAGCGTGTACGAGAAGCTCGCCCACATCGAGACCGCCGTCAGCGCCGAGTTGGTCCGCACCGTCGCCGGCCGCTGCCGCGCGCTGATCGACGCGCTGGGCGGCGCGCCCGAGAAGCTCCTGCCGGGCTACCCGGTGAAGATCCTCGACGGCAACCACCTGGCCGCCACCCAGAAGCGCCTGAAGGTCACCCGCGGGCACACCGCCGGGCCTCTGCCGGGGGTGTGCCTGGCGGTGCTGGACGCCGACGCCATGCTGGTGTGCGACGTGGTCTGCTGCGAGGACGGGCACGCCCACGAGCGGTCGCTGATCGGCCGCGTCCTGCCCCTGGTGCGGGCCGGCGAGGTGTGGATCGCCGATCGCAACTTCAGCACGACCGACTTCCTGGAGGGCGTGTCGGGGCGCGACGGGTGTTTCGTCGTTCGGCGTCACGGCAACCTCCGAATCCAGGCCCGAGGCGCGTTCGGCCCGGAAGTCCCGACCGAGCGGGGGTGGGTGCGCGAGCGTCCGGTCGACGTGTGCCGCGCCGGCCGGGTGGTGCTGGCGGCGCGGCACGCGGTGGTGCGCCTGAAGCAACCGACCGAGGACGGCGACGCGGAGGTGGAGATCCTGACGAACCTGCCGGTCGAGGCCGCGGGGGCGGTGAAGGTGTCGGAGCTGTACCTGAGTCGCTGGACCATCGAGGTCGCGTTTTACGAGCTGACGACGTCGCTCAAGTGCGAGTCGAACACGCTCGGCTACCCGCGTGCGGCGCTGTTCGGGTTCTGCGTGGCGGTGGCAGCGTACAACGTGCTGTCGGTGCTCAAGGCGTCGCTGCGCGCGGTGCACGGCCGGGAGAAGGTCGCGGCGGACGTGTCGGGTTACTACATGGCGCTGGAGTGGTCGACGGTGTACGCGGGGATGATGGTGGCGCTGCCCGGCGAGCGGTGGAGTCGGTTCGGTATGATGCCGCCGAGCGAACTGGCGGGGTGCTTGCGGGAGTGGTCGGGCAAGGTGAACCTGAAGAAGTTCCAGAAGTCCGCACCCCGCAAGCCGACCAAGCGCAAGACGCCCCGGATCAAGGACCGCAGCACGCACCTCTCCACCGCCCAACTGCTCAGCGCCGCCAAACAAGCGGAGCGGGAAGTCGGCCACCACCGCCGAGGAAAAACACCGTGAATGGCCTG
>JAYTTN010000444.1:0-1472 GCA_043745295.1 Fimbriiglobus sp.
GCCGGCGGCGTCTCCCGCCCCGGCCCCGAGTCGGCAGGCGTCTCCCGCTCCGGCACGGCCGCAGGCACCACCGCGTCCTGCGGGGAAGGGCTAAGGCAAGTTTGATTGGTACGCGGTATGCGATTTGCTTTCAGTGAAAGCCCAGGGACAATTATCCCTGGGCTTTTGCGCGCCTGTGCCCCGAGGCTTCGTAGGAATCGCCGAGTTCGGCGCGCAATTCCCGACTGGCATGTCGTCCGTTTGTCGGGCACATCCCCCCGTTCGCCGACCACCCAGATTAACTACCCGTGAGGCTCCCATGTCCCGACATCCCCGACCCGGTCCCCTCCGCGTCGAACCGCTTGAAGCCCGGTGCAACCCCGTCGTCGGTGCGTTCGCCGAGGCCCCGATCACGAGCACCGGCGAGGTGTTCGACGGCGTCGTCCAAGTGAGCGTTGCCGGCGGCGGCGGCTCCGGGGCGCTGCTCTACACCGGCCGCCACGTCGTGACCGCCGCGCACGTCGTGGACGACGACGGCGACCAGATCGCCGACGGCGACGTGACCGTCCGGTTCGACCTGCCCGGCGCGAGCATCGAGATGGTCGTCCCGGCGGACCAAGTGCTCATCTGGCCCGGCTGGGGCGGGCTGGGGGCCGACGGCCTGACGCGCACCGGGACCGACGACCTGGCACTCCTGTACCTGCCGACCCTGGCCCCGTCCGGCCCGGCGGGTGTGGGGGCCGGGCGGTTCGACCTGTACCGCGACTCGAACGAGGTCGGCCAGACGTTCCTCAACGTGGGGTACGGTCGAACCGGCGTCGGCAACGATGGCGAAGTCCAAGGGACCAGTGGCGAGCGACGCTTCGGCTACAACCAATTCGACACGACCGGGCTGGTCGCCCCCGGCGAGTACCTCGTCCCGCCGGGCTTCGGGCTGGTCGCCGACTTCGACGACGGCACTGCGGCGCACGACGCCCTGGGCGAGTCCCTCGGCCTCGACGACCTGGGCGTGGGCGACGACGAGTCGGCGGCGGCGGCGGGCGACTCTGGGGGGCCGGCGTTCCTCTACGACGGCGAGAACTACCTGCTGGCCGGGGTGGTGGCGGCTGTCGTCACCGGCGGCGAGGCGGATGTCGATACCGACTTCGGCTTCGCCCCGACGACCAACTCGAGCTTCGGCGACGTGGTCGGGTTCACCCGCGTCTCCGCCTACGCCGCCGGCCTCGACACCCTGGCCGCCGACCCATACGACCTAGTCGTTGACCTCGACTTCCAACTCGTCGGCGGCGACGGCACGCCCGACTTGGTTCAGATCACCGAAGGGGGCGGGGTCGTCGGCGTTTTCGTCAACGGAGAACTGTACCACTCGGACTTCCGCGACCGGCTGCGCTCGATCACCCTCTCGGCGTCCGCCGACGGCGGGACGGCCGATGTGGATGCCGCCGTTAGCGGTGACTTGGCCATCGCCGCCGACGGCTTTGACGACACCGCCG
>JAYTTN010000445.1:0-20408 GCA_043745295.1 Fimbriiglobus sp.
GCGGGGGGCGTAAGCCCCCTGTTGTGCTCGAAACAGGGGGCTTACGCCCCCCGCTCGCCAAGACCTCGGCCAGAACCACCATGCCCGAAACGGTCCTCATCGTCGACGACGAAGACGGCGTCCGCCGCACTTTCCAGGAGTGGCTGGCTGGGGTGCCGAACGTCCGCGCGCTGGCTGCCGGCGACGCCGAGACGGCGCTCAAACTCGCCAACACCTACCCCATCGACCTCGCCGTGCTGGACTGGAACCTCGGCTCCGGGTCCGACGGCTTGCGGCTGCTCGAAGACCTCGTCGAGTTCCAGCCGGAAATCGTCGCCATCCTCGTCACCGGCTACGCGAACCAGGCGACGCCACTGGATGCCCTGCGGATGGGCGTCCGCGACTACCTCGACAAGAACCAGGACTTGCGGCGGGAAACGTTCCTGGCGGCGGTCCACAAGCAACTCGACCGTATCATCCCGGCCAAACGGACGCGCGAACTGAACCGCACCCTCGGCGAGTTCCGCGACGCGGTGGAGAAGATTCTCCCACTGGTGCGCGGGTCGGCGGCTCTGAACGACCCGGTGCCGCTGCCGACCGCCGTGCATTCGCTGTTCCGCTTCCTGCTGCGGGCAACGGGGGCCACCGACGGCGCGCTGATCGTCCGCCACCTGCCCGCCGGCGGCGAGGAGACGACCGCCGCCTACGGCACCGACGGCCGGCCGTTGCCCGTCGAGGCGGTGCCGTTCAGCCGGACGCTGGCGGCCAGCATCGCCAGCCTGCAAGACCCGTGCGTGATGACCGACTTCAGCCCGGCCGCCGTCGGGTCGCTCGGCCTGATGCCGTTCGAGCGCGGGCGGACCTCCATGCTGGCCGCCCCGCTCCGGGTGGCCAACGGCGTCCACGTCGTGCTGGAACTGTTCGACAAGCCGGACTTCACCGACGACGACAAGAAGCTGGTGTCCGCCGCCGCCGACGTGGGGGCCGAGTTGCTCCGGTCGGCCCTCGCGGAGCGGACCACGCACCGGCTGCTCTTCGACGCCGTGGAAGGGGCGTTGAAGGCGAGCGCCACCATCTCCGATTCGCTCTCCTCGCACGCCGTCGCCGAGCCGCCCGCCGCCGACATGATGGAGCGGCTGAAGCGGGGCCTGTCCGCCGACGCGAACGCCGTCACCGACGCCGACACCGGGCTGAAACTGATCGAAGCGGTGAGGGAGCTGGCCCTCCGCCACGGCCCGCCGGCGGTGGACCACTGCGTCCGCGTCGTGCAGAGCGTGCGCCAGTTGCTGGACGCCGCGGTGGGGGAGTGACGCTGGTCCGAGCCGGAAGCGTGAGCGACGGGCTTTGCTTGGGTCTCGTGGCACCGGCTTGGAAGCCGGTGCCACAAATGAAACACACCGTCGCTCACGCTTCCGGCTCGGATCAAACGCGAGGTCTCGCCGATGGCCCTATCCGTGGTGATCGACCTGCCGTGCCGGCCGAAGCAGACCCTCGGCCGCGGCGACACCGACGCCGGCACGCGGGCGCTGCTGGGTTTGCTCCGCGCCCGCGATCAGGCGGCGTTCGTCCGCGCGTCCGCCGAGCGGGACGGCCGCGACCCGGCGTCGGCGTCGGTGAAAGTGGTGACCCTGTCGGCGGACGGCAAGCGGTTCGACCGGTCGGTGCTACTGCCCGACCTGGAGCGGGAGGCGGCCGGGCTGGACGCCATCGCCCCGGAGTGCGCGACCTGCCCCGTCAACCGCGGCGGTCGTGCGGGCGGTTGCGTCGGGGTCGTCCACTACCCGATTCCCCGCTCCGCCGAGGCCTGGCTGCTCGCCCGCGTGCAGCCGCCGGACACGGTCGGCGGGTTCCTGCTTCTCCGCGCGGTCAAGGACTTCAAGTACGACGGCGCGGCGGTGACACCGTACCGTCAGCGGCGGCTGTTCGAGGCGGCGGAGCCGCTGACGCGGCCGCTCCCTGCCAACGAGTTCGGCGCGGCGGAAGTGACCTCGGACCAGCTCTTCCACGCCCTGCTCGGCGTCGGCCCGAAGCTGAACCCGTGGCACCTCGGCCTGGTCCTGACGTGGGCGGGCGGGCTGGCCCTGGACGGCGACATCCCGACGACGCCGGAGCAGTTCGACCGGCTCATCAACCTGCCGCCGGCCGACCGCCCGACGCGGACGGTGCCGCACCTGGGCGAGCCGAGCGGCGACGCCGGCGAGCGGGCCATGCAGGGGCTGCTGTACCGGATGGCCGTGGCCTGGGCGCACGACCGCCCGCTGGTCGTGGACGCTTGAGCCGAACCTTCCCATCCTCCGAAGGAGCCGACGCATGTTCCGCACCGCCCTGCTGACCGGCCTGCTGCTGTCCGCCGTCGGCCTCGCCGCCCCCGTCCCGGTCCCGGACCCGACGAAGGACCGCGACGGCCTGCCGCTGCCCAAGGGGGCCATCGCCCGTCTGGGTTCGCTGATCGGCACCGCCCCACCGGGTGCCATGGCCTTTTCCGCCGACGGCAAGCATCTGGTCGTCGCGTCGGAGCATTACCGAATCGTGTACGACGGCACGACTGGGCGGCCGGAGCAATTCACCCGGCTCATCCCCGGCAAGACCTTCGGCCACTTCCCGACTCTCCATCCCGGAACCGGCGACCTCTCGACCATGCGAGCGGTGACCAGGGAACCTGCCGACGGAGACCGAGTGCGCGTCACGAGCTCCTTCGCCGCGAGCGGGAAGGTGATCTCGGAGCTGCTCCTCGACGGTGGTCATAGCGATCAGATGGTCGGGCTTGGCGACGGGACCATGCTTGCGGTGGTCCGTGCGAAGGAAGTGGAGTTGCACGACTTGACGACCGGGAAAGTGACCCACCAGTTGCCCCTTCCGAAAGACGCCAGGAATCCGCTGATCGTCGGCATCACTGCGGACCGATCCGCTCTGGTGGCGAACGATTTCAACGGGAATCGCATCCTCCGCTGGGACCTCGCCACCCGGAAGGAACTGCCGGCGATCCACTTCCCGCATCAGCCCTATCGCGCGCACCTGTCGGCCGACGGGAACTGGCTTTCGGTCTGGCAGATCGAGACGAAGCCGCCCGAGAAGCCGGACCAACTCCCCACCATGCGGACGGAACTCCAGGTGCTCGACCTGCGGACGGGGAAAGTGGCGCACGCCCTCCCGTTCAAGACCTTGCAGGGCGTCCACGCGGTGGGCGGGGATGAGGTGCTCATCGGTTTCAGCCGGTACTCGCTGACGACCGGGAAACCGACGTGGGAAGCGAAAGTTCCGCCCCTGTTGACCACCGTCCAAGCGGTGAACGAACACCGGATCGCCTTGACCTCTCATCACGGATCGTTCGGCATCCTGGACGCGAAGACCGGCAAACTGGTGTCGGAGTCGGCGGCGGAGGGGTGCGTTCTCGGCCCCAAGTTCAGTGCCGACGGCAAGTCCATCCTGGCGGCGCTAGTGGGGAAGAATGGGACCGGGTCTGTTCATCGCTGGACGGCCGACGGCAAACCGCAACCGCTGCCGCCGGTGCCGTGGGGCGACCGGGCGGCGGGGCTGGCGCGGATGCTGGCACCGGCGGATCGCGCCCTCGAACTCGACTGGAACACCGACGGCAAAGGGACGGTCATTTTCACGGTGTGGGACTTGGAGGGGCCGAAACCGCGGGGCAGCTACCGGGGCACCACCGGGCACATGCCCCTCAGTGTCCTCTCGGGGGACCGAATCCTCTTCCAACACTTCGACAAAGGCGACACGTCGTTGCGGGTCGCGGACCCGGCGACCGGCAAGGAGACTGTGGTGTGGAAGCCGGAGAACGAAGGCCAGCGGTGGGACGTTCCGGCGGTGAGCGGAGACGGGAGCGTACTCGTCCTCCGGAAAAGTGAGATCGTGGGAATCGAGATGTCTGATGGGAAGGAGCGATTCCGATTGCCGCCCGCCGTCTCCGCCAAACTGGGCGGGACCTTCGGTTTGGCCGTGAACGCGGACGCCTCGTTCCTCGCCAGACCGACCAACGACGGCGTCACGGTGGTCGAAGTGAAAGCCGCGACCGCCGCCGTTCACGGCAAAGGGCGGTCCTTCTCGACGGTGACATTCGCGCGAACCGGGAATCGGTTCCTGGCGTGGTCCTCAAGTCCTACTGGAGCCGTGGCCATCGACCTGACTCCGACCGGCGGCCCTCGCGAACATGCCCTCGACTACTTCCGCGGCGAACCGCGCAGCGGCGACATCAGCCCGGACGGGAAGCGGGCCGTCGTCGGCTACTCCGACGGCACCGCCCTCATCTGGGACTTGACCGCGAAGTGACGCCTCCCTTCAAAGCCAAGTGACAAGGCCGTGGACTTCGGGCGGCCGTAGCCGTTCGAGGCGTCCCGACAACCCCGGCCCGCGCCGCCCGGCTCAATCCTCCTCCTGGAGTTGGTCGATCCGCGTCGTCCCGGACTCGTTCGCCTGCCAGAACGTGCCCGAATGCACGTCCAGGCAGGTCAGCCAGCCGCCGGCGTAGGCCCCCGTGTCGAGGCACACCGTCGATTGCCAGGCGCGGGGCAGCCCGCTCCGCTGGCTGGAATGGCCGCAGATCACCCGCTTGCCGGAGGCGTGGCGGATCGGGGCGTTCACGAACTCCCAGAACAGCATCATTTCGGACTGCTCGTCCAGCGGCCGGGACGGGTCCACCCCGGCGTGGACGAAGATGTGCGTGTCCGTCTCGAAGTAATCGACGCAGCCCTTTTCCAGGAACTCCCAGTGCATCGGCGGCACCGAATCCAGGTGCGCCCGCATCCCGTTGACGGCGTAGGAGCCGATCGCCTGCGTGCCGCCGACGCCGAGCCACATCTTCAACTCCGACCGGTCGTGCCGGGCGCGGAGCATCATCAGCTCGTGGTTCCCCCGCAGGCAGACCATCGGCCGACCGGACGTGGCCAGCGCGATCAGCCGGTCCAGCACGCCCTTGGAGTCCGGCCCGCGGTCCACGTAGTCGCCGAGGAACACGAGCAGGTCTTGCGGTATCGGGGCGACGGTCGCCAGCAGGGCGTCGAGGGCGGTGGACGCGCCGTGGATGTCGCCGATGGCGAGGGTGCGCATGGGGGGAAGCACCTGAGTGGGATGGTCACGGCAGCGGGGTGGAGCCGCCGGCGGTGGCGGCGAACAGGTCGGCCAGCGCCTGCTGGAGGTCGGCCGGACGAAACGGCTTCAGCAGCAGGCCGGTCGGCGCGTTCGTCAGCGCCGCCGGCACCGCGTCCTCCGAGTACCCGGTGCAGAGCAGGACCGGCAGCCGCGGCCGCTCCGCCCGCATGGCGACCATCGCCTCCAGCCCGTCCATCTCCGGCATGGTCAAGTCGAGGACGGCGCAGGCGATGGCGTCGGCGTGGGTGCGGAACACGTCCACCCCCTCCCGGCCGTTCACCGCCGTCAGCACGTTCCACCCGACCTGGCCGAGGACGACGGCGGTCAGTTCCCGCACGGCGTCCTCGTCGTCCACCACCAGGACCGTGTTCCGGCGGGCGTTCGGCCGGGGGGTGATGCGGTCGGCGGCGATCTCGCCGGACGGCGAGCCGGCCGGCACGGGCGCGTCAGGCGGCGGGGGGACGTACTCCGGCAGGAAGACGGTGAACGTGGTGCCCCGGCCGACGGCGGTGTCCACCGCCAGCGCCCCGTGGTGCCCGCGGATGATGCCCTGGACGGCGGCGAGGCCGAGACCGCGGCCGGTGAACTTGGTGGTGAAGAACGGCTCGAAGATGCGCGCCCGCGTGGCCGCGTCCATGCCGCACCCGGTGTCGGACACGGCGACGGTGACGTACCGCCCCGGTTTGGCCGGCCGGCCGGTGGACGGGTCGGTCAGGACCGATCCGCCCACGACCGCCACGTCCGTCCGCAGGGTGAGGGTGCCCGGCCGGTCGCCGATGGCGTCGCCGGCATTGATGATCAGGTTCATCAGCACCTGCTGGAGTTGCGATTCGTCCCCGTGGACGGCCGGCAGCCGCGGCCACCGCTCCAGCCGCACGTCGATTTTCTTGGCCAGGGACAGCCGCACCAGTTCGACCGTCTGGGCCAGGAGGGCGTTCGCGTCGATCTCGCGGACGACGAACCGCCCCTTGCCGGCGTAGGCCAGGAGCTGGCGGTTCAGGTCGGCGGCGCGGGCGGCGGCGTCGGACACCCGCGACATGTACACGGCGGCCGGCGAGTCCGGGGGCAGGCCGAGGGCGGCCAGCGCGGCGTTCCCCAGCACGCCGGTCAGGATGTTGTTGAAGTCGTGCGCCACCCCGCCGGCGATCACCCCCAGGCTCTCCAGTTTGGCGGTCTGGAACATCTGCTGCTCGATGGCCCTGCGTTCGTCCTCGGCCAGCCGCCGGGCGGTCACGTCCACGCCGACCGCCAGGAACTCGGCCACCCCGTCGGCGGGGGTGCCGGCGGCCCGACTCGTCCACCGCAGCCAGCGGAGGTGCCCGCCGGCGTCCGCGCAGGCGACCTCGACATCCGCCACCTCCCCGGCCGACGGCAGCCCCAGCCGGGCGACCGTGTCCGTCGCGCCCGCGCCGACGAACGCGCGGAGGGTGTCGTTGGCGAACGTCACCCGCCCGTCCGCGCGGAACCGGCAGATGAGCGTCGGGCTGCCGTCCACCAGCAGTTGGTAGTCACGGGCGATGCCGGACAGGGTGTCGGCCGTGCGGGCCTGCGTCCCCCGCGCGCCAATCACCATCAAGGTGACGACGCCGACGGTGCCGGTGAACAGGCCGATCAGCACGGCCCCGGCTTGCGGCCCGTACTCGGAGAACGGCCCGGCCCCCCGCGCGGTGCCGAGGACGCCCAGGACGGCGGTCAGCAGCAGCGCCGTCGCCGCCGTCGCCGACGGGCGCAGGAAGCTAATCGTGCTGAGGGCGAGGACGGGCAAGAAGGCCACCGGCAGATGGCTATCGGCCACCGGCGAACCGGGCAGGAAGACGGCCGCCGCGAGCAGCCCGACGGCCGTCACGCAGGCGAGATCGACGGCCACGAATGTGCGGGCGACGGTGCGGAGGCGGTCGGCGACCAGGAACAGGGCCGGGCCGACGGCGATCACCCCGACCGCGTCCCCGCCCCACCACAGCAGGACGGCCGCCCACCCGTCGGCCGCCGCGATTTGCCCCCCGAGGACGAGCCAGAACGGGCCGTTCACCGCCGACAGGACCGGGGCGAACAGCACGCCGTACAGGACGAGCCGGCGGGCTTGGGGCAGGTCGCCCACCTCGCCGCGGAACCCGGCGCGGGCCAGTGCGACGGCCCCGAGCGAATAGCTGAGGGTGGCCCCTCCCGCGATGCCGGCGGACACCCACCACGGGCTGAGTTGGAGGTTGAACAGGAACGTTCCGGCCGCGCAGCCGACCGCCGCCGGCCAGCCGAACCGCCCGATGGCGTACAGCATCACCCCGGCGGGGAACCAGACCGGGAAGACGCTGGTGCCGAAGGCGGGCAACAGGATGGTGAGTTGCGCGGCGGCGAGGACGGCGGCGGCCGTGAGTGCCGCGACACACGCCCGGCGGAGTACGGCGCGGGTGACAGCGGCGACAGCGGGCGTAGGCATGGGAACGCGCGAGCGTGTCGAACGGGGGAGGAAACCGATCACCCGACACGGGTATCATAGCCCTTCCGCCGCCGGGTACCGGTCACGGGCGGCGGATTTCGAGCCGCGCCACGACCGCTCGCACCAGGGCGCGCAGTTTCGGCTCCGCCTCGTTCGCCGTCGCCACGATCTCCGCCAGACTCACCGGCTCCAGGGCGTCCGGCAGGCACAGGTCCGTCACCACCGACAGGCCCAAGTTCCGCAGGCCGGCGTGGACGCCGACGATCACCTCCGGCACGGTGGACATGCCGACCACGTCCGCCCCGATGGTCCGCAGGAACCGGTACTCGGCCCGCGTCTCCAGGTTCGGGCCGGTGACGGCCACGAACACGCCCTGCTGCACGGGAATTTTCTCGTCCACCGCCACCGCCTTCGCCAGCGCCAGCAGTTCGCGGTCGTAGGCGTGGCACATGTCCGGGAACCGCACGCCCAGGCGGTCGTCGTTCGGGCCGACGAGCGGGCTGGAGCCGAGCAGGTTGATGTGGTCCTCGATGAGCATGATGTCGCCGCGGCCGTACTGCGGGTTCATGCCGCCGCAGGCGTTGGTGACGATCAGCACCTCGCACCCCAGGGCCGCCATCACCCGCACCGGGAACGTCACCTGCTGGAGGGTGTAGCCCTCGTAGAGGTGGAACCGCCCCTCCATCGCCACCACCGGCTTGCCGCCGAGGGTGCCGCACGCGAGCTGCCCCTTGTGGCTGGGGGCGGTGGACCGGGGGAAGTGCGGGATGTCCTCGTACCGGATCTCGACCCGATCCGCGATCTCGGCGGCGAACCCGCCCAGCCCGGTGCCGAGGACGATGCCCACCTTCGGGGCGACCGGCCACCGCGCACGGACGGCGGCGGCGGCGTCCTGGATTTGGTCGAAGGGCGAGGACATGCGGGCGGCTCCGGGGCGGACGGGGAATGCGGAGAGTGTATGCCCGTTTGCCGAACCGCATCACTCGTCGGTTTCGCCACGGATGATTCGCTCGATGTTCCGCGAGCCGTGGAGGACGCGGACGACACGCAATTCCGTGTCGGTGAAGGTGTAGAAAAGGAGGAACTTGCCGATCGCGACGCTGCGGAGACCCGGTTCGATGTCATCGCGGACGCGGCCCGTCATCGGTTGGCTGGCGAGCAGCACGGTGCGCGCGTCGATCTCGGCGACGAACCGCACCGCCGCCGCCGGCGAGCGCGGTTCGAGGTACGCCAGCTCCTCGGCGATGTCGGCTTGCGACTCGGGCGATTGAATGACGGTCCTCATCCTTCCGCCCGCCGAGCGCGGAACTCGGCCAGCAGTTGCGTCGCCGTCACCTCGCGTCCCTTGCCCTCCCGCAGGGACGCGAGTCCGGCCTGAATGTCCGCGACCAGCGCCGCGTGCTTCGCCTCGTCCGCCTCTTTCTGGCGGAGGGCGGCCAGCGCCTCCGCGATCACCGTCGCATGCGACGGGTACCGTCCGCTGGTGACGCGATCCGTCACTTCCGCTTCCTGTTCGGGGGTCAAAGTCACGGGCATGGGTTGCTCCTCGGGATGCGAAAGTGCCGTCGGCCGACGCTCATTCTACACCGCCGCCGCGCGTCCGCACCGGGTCGAACGGCGACGGCATGCGAGCGGCTCCGGGGGAGATTCCCGGAGCCAGTGTATCCGACGGTCATGGGGTGGACGACGGCGGCGACGGCGGGGTGACGGCTCTTCCACTGGTTCGCCCGCCGCTGCGCCGCATTTCGCCGTGGAGAGACCCTCATCGGTTTCTCGTCGGGAAGGCACTGCCCGGCGGTTTCCGAACGGCGAACCGGACCGCACCGCGCGGCGGAGCCGTCGTCGGGGGTGCCGTAGGTACGATGCCGCAATTCGACGATGACAGAGTTCGTTCCGAGGACGAATCCCACCGGCCATCCCGTCGCCTTCGAGCCTGGGCGTCGTCCGTCCCGCGGTTCCGACTTGCTGTTCCGCCGGTTCCGCCCGATAACGACGGTGTCATCCGTCCCCGCGTCAGGTGAGCCGACCATGCTGGAAGTGCCGGATCGGGTGTGCGCGGTGGTGGCCCGCACCCGCCACAAGATGATGCAGGTGGAGCTGCGGCAGGCGGCCGCCAAGGCCCAGTTCCTCGAAGTGCGGCTCGACTTCCTGGCCAAGGCCGTGGACTTCAAGCGGCTGCTGCCGTTCAAGGCGTGCGCCTGGCTGGGCACCATTCGCCGGCCGGCCGACGGCGGGCGGTGGCCGGCGTCCGAGGCCGAGCGGCAGACGGTGCTGCGGCAGGCCATCGCGTCCGGCTGCTTCGAGTGGGTGGACATCGAGACCGACATCGCCGAACAGGTCCGCCGGTTCGGGGCGGTGAAGCGGGTCGTCAGCTACCACAACATGACCGAGACGCCCATCGACCTGGACGCCATCTACGACGCGATGGTGAAACAGGACGGGGACGTGTTCAAAGTGGCCGTGCTGACCAGGACGCCGGACGACGTGAAGCGGGTCATCGACCTCCAGAAGCGGGCGACCAAGCCGACCGTCGCGTTCGGCATGGGCGACCTCGGCTTCGCCACCCGCTTCCTGGCGCTGAAGCACGGCGCGCCGTGGATCTACGCCCTGTTCAACCGCGACCGCGAGCTGGCCCCCGGCATGCCGGCGGTGGACGACTTCCGCACCACCTACCCGGTGAAGGCGATCGACGCCGGCACCAGAGTGTACTGCCTGCTCGGCGACCCGGTGGCGCACAGCTTCAGCCCGATCCTGCACAACCACCTGTTCCTGCGGCACAAGGTGAACGCCGTCTACCTGCCGGTGCGGGTGCCCGACGGCCAACTGCCGGCGGCGCTGGCGGCGCTGGCGGGGGTGCCCGTCAGCGGCTACAGCGTCACCATTCCGCACAAGGAGGCGGCGGTGGCGGCGGCCGCCGAGTGGGAGCCGACGGCCAAGGCGAGCGGGTCGGCGAACACGCTCCTGCCCCGGCCGAACGGCACCTTCTTCGCGGTCAACACCGACAGCCCGGCGGCCGTCGGCGCGCTCCGCGACCACCTGGACGCCACGGCCGCCGCCGCCGGCACCACCGCCCCGGAGTTCAGCCAGCAGTTCGTCCTGCTGCTGGGGGCGGGCGGCGCGGCGCGGGCGGTGGCGCACGCCCTCCAGCGGGCCGGCGCGCACGTCACCATCACCAGCCGCACGGCCGAGCGGGCCGAGAAGCTGGCCGCCGAGATCGGCTGCAAGTGGTGCGACTGGGCCGCCCGCCACGGCGTCACGCAGTGCGACATCCTCGTCAACTGCACGCCCGTCGGCATGCACCCGAACGTGAACGAGTCGCCCATCCACGCCAGCTACCTGAAGCCCGGCCTGACCGTGTTCGATACCGTGTACACGCCGGAGCGGACGCAGCTGCTGCGGGACGCCGAGAGCCGCGGGTGCGGGGTGGTGTCCGGGGTGGAAATGTTCGTCCGCCAGGCGGCGGCGCAGTTCGAGCTGTTCACCGGCCTCACCCCCGACCGCGAGCAGATGCGGGAGCTGCTGCGGAAGGCCATGTCGCCGCTCACGCGGGCGATGCGGGAAGAGGCGGTGAAGAGTGGACTGACCGAGGCGGAAGTCGAAGACCACGACACGGACACGGAGGATGTGGAATGGAAGATCAAGCAAGGATGAACTGAACCTCCCACCCCCGCCACACGCCGAGTCGCCCCGTGACGCCCGCCCGTACCGGTCTCGTCGCCTTCGCCGTCACGTCCGTCTGGCTGTTCGTCCTCTCCGGGTTGCTCGGCTGCGCCCCCGGCGAGCCGGTCGGCACGCGGATCGACGCCTACTTCCAGGTGGACGCCGGCGGCCGCATCGCCGACGCCGCGACCGGCGCGTTCGGCCGCGCGGTGGCCATCCACCCGCTCTTCTACCTCGTCTTCACGCTGCCCATCAGCAAGCTGGCGGTGCTGCTGTCGGGCTGGTTCCCGCCGGAACTCACGGCCCTGTACGCCTGCCGGTGGTACGCGGCCCTGGCCGTCGGGTTGGGCGTCGGCCGGCTGACGGCGGCGCTCGTGCGGTTCGGCGTGTCCCCGCTCCGGCTCGCCGTCGTCGCCCCGCTCTTCCTCCTCGGCACGTCGCAAACGCTGACCGCGCTGCCCGACCACTTCGCCCTCTCCGTCGGGCTGCTCACCTGGGCGTTCGCGGTGTTCCTCGACGACCGCACCGGGCACGGGACGCACACCCGCGCGAAGTTGCTCGTGCTGACCGCGCTGACCTGGGGCATCACGGTCACGAACGCGATCTTCCCGGCCGCACTGCTGGCGTGGCGGTGGGTGGACGCGAAGCGCCGCATCCCGCGCCGGGTGCTGTACACCGCCGCGGCCGGCGTGGTCGCCGGGGGCGCGTTCGCCGTCTGGGTGGCCGGGTTCGACCCCCGCGACCACTCGAATCCGCTGGTCTGGCGAGTCCGTGGCTACCTGACCGGGCACCTGCTGAACGACCCGGCGGGGGCGGCCGCGCGAACCCTGCGCGGGTTCACCGACGTGGCCGTCGGCCCGACGCCGGTCCTCGACACGAACAACTTCGACAAGACGCCGATGCTCACCTACGAGCCGACCTACGCCGCGTACCGGGCGTGGCCGTTCGACGCGGTGCAAGGGTCGGCGGCGGCGCTGTGGCTGGCGGTGCTAGGAATCGCAGTGAGTATGGCTTTGCGAGACGAGAAATCGCGGTGGCCGGCGGTGGTGCTACTCGGCTGGGTCGGCGGCAACCTGGCCTTCCACCTGATGTGGGGCGACGAGTTCTTCCTGTACACGCAGCACTACGCCTGGACGCTGACCGTCATCGTCGCGCTGGGCCTGCGCGCCGCACCGCTCTGGGTGTTCGCCCCGGCCGTCGTCGCCATCGCCGTCGGGCAGGTTTGGACGCTCGTCCGCATCCGCGAAATGCTGGTGGAGTTGCCGTTTTGAAAGTATGACAGGAGGGGCAGCGACACGACGACTCCGGGCGTTCCGCACACCGACGGCCGCCTGCGGGCTGGGTTCGCCAAGCAAGATCAATCTTTCCGGACATTCCGCGCGGACTTCGTTTGACGCCGGCCGTCCGTCGTGAGAAATTGGATTTGTTGTGACACCGCCGTTCCGCGAGTGGTCATGCGATGCCCCGCCGCCTCTCGGTCATTATCGTCGCCGTCCCACTCGCCGTGCTGGCGGGTGTCGTCATCGGCCGCGCGGTGGCCCCGGCGAAGTCGCCAGCCGACACAACCGCTAGCCCCCCCCCCATCCCTCCTGACCGTTCCTGCTGACAAACTCAACGTCGGCGAAGTCTGGGAAACCAAAGACGCCAAGTTTGCCCTGCCGATCACCAACACCACCGACCGGCCGCTGGAAATTCAGGACTTCGAGTCGTCGTGCGACTGCGGCGAGATCAGTCCGCGTCGGATGCTACTTCCGCCGGGTGGCACCGGCACGGTGACGGTCACGATGGACCTGCTGCCGCGCACCAGCCGGCAACTCGGCATGGCCCGCCGCCAGTTCAGCACCACCGTGAAGCCGATCCTGGCCAGCGGCGAGAAGGTGGAACCGCTGACGGTGCAGGGCGTGGCGAAAAGCTGGGTGACGCTGAACTACCTGCACGTCCACTTCGGCGATTCCAACGTGGCGGGCCAACCGCCGCTGCCGCGCCGGGTGATCGCCACGACGTATGCGGACCTCGACGGCATCAGCGCGACGAGCGACAACGATAGCATCGGTGTGACGGTGACGAAGCTGCCCGAGCCGAACAAGTTCCAACTCTTGCTGACCCCGAACACGACCCGAACACCCGGCCCGTTCGCCGCCACGGTGACGCTGCGTCCGGTGGGGGCGCTCGCCCCCGCCGGCGTGACGCTGACGCTCCCCGTGGAAGGCACCCTGGCCCCCGCGGAGGCGAAGTGATGCGCAACTTCATCCTGGTCGTGCTGGCGGTGGTGGCGTTCGCGGGCGTGACGGCGGCGCAGCAGCCGACGATGGAGGAGATCTGCAAGAAGTGGGACGCCCGCCGCGCGGCCATCAAGTGCGTGAAGTATGAGTTCGTGGAAGAAACGAGTATCCAGACACGACCAGCAACAATCCAAGGCGATCAGAAACAGAGAATTGCATTGGGGGTGTCACCGCCCGCAGAATACAAACTTACGACAAAGCACCACCTCGCGATCGAAGTAGCTACCGGGAAGTTTCGCCACGAGACTGACGGCCAAGAATGGGATTACAAGCGGGGAAGGATTGTCCCACTCAGAGGAATCACCACTTTCGACGGCATCAAGGTGAGGTCGATGAAGCTGCCGAACGCGGGCCAGAGCGATGTTGGAAAGCAGTTCGGACTCGCGTCCGACTTTGCCGAGATCACGGGCGACTTTCGGAGCCAAGAGTTCAAAGAGCATTTGCTGCCGGTGTTCTACGACCTCGGTATCGTGCCGCTCTTGATCGGAGATCTGCTCTTTCCAGGGCAGTTTCACCAGTATCACCCGTCTCAGTTCGCCGATACCGTGAAACTGAGTGTTGATGCCTCGAAGCCGGGATCGCTGATCGGCACTCTAGTCCCGCTTTTGCGTCGTCGCTCCGCAGTCGCAGGGCAAATCGCGGTCGGTTCGACGCACGGGGAGGTGCGGAGTTTCACCACGACCGTCGGTATGGTGACGTGCAAAACAGTGACGACATACGGAAAAGCCGACGGAGGCTGGCCACTTCTAACAGGGTGGGCCATGACAACTGACAGCAAAGATGAATTTTCGATTCGTACAACTATTCGCAATGTCTTGATCGACCAACGTGTTACACTCAGTACGCAAGATGTCGAGATCACGCCTCAGGCCGGGATGATCTTCATGAAGTTGCATCAGAACAAGGATGATACCGCCGAGCGGAAAAATCCCGAAATGAAACGGTTCTCGGTTCAGGAGAACGGTGAGCTGCTCGAATACCCCGAACCTCGGCCAGTTCGCCTACCGCTTGCATGGGGCTACGGAGCCATGGCAGGAGGGTGCATCGTCCTACTACTCGGCGGATATCTTCTTCGACGGTGGAAGACGACGAGACGGAAGAAAGCGACCGCAGAATGACGAAGGCGGTGTTACCAACCCCAACACGACCAGGAGAATGCTCTCATGTCTCGTTCCTTCGGTCTCATGGCGATCTTCGTCGTGGCCCTGTTCTTCGTTGCGTCCTTCAGTCCGACTCCCGCCGCGCCCGTCCCCAAGGGCAGGGTGTACGATCCGAAAGGTCAGGCTGACAAGGCGTGCGTCGAGTGTGCGGCAGAGAAGTGCACCTACATGAAGTACTTCATGGAGGAGGTCGCCCCGCTGGGCACGGGTTTCGAGAAGGGGTACAAGTACGTTCTCAAAGTCGGCATGGTCCCCACTGATGTCTTCAACGCCATGACCGACGTTGCACGCCCGGAAGCGAACAACAGTGGTGTGAATTATATCAACGCCGGGAACGAGTGCCTTGACGGAATCGAAGCCGTCAATCTTCCGGTCGACAACAGCATCATCGTGATTCGATGCGACCCAGGAAGTGATGCGTGCGTCTTCAACTCAAACCTCGTGTTCGCCGCCGGCCAGCGAGTGCGTATCGAGTCGACGTCTGTCGGCAAAACGTACCAACCCGAGGTGCCGTACGGCAAGTTTACCTGCAAGGGTAGCAAGCAATCCTATCCCTAATCGAGGCGATGCTCCCATGCCTCGTCCCGCGTACACCCTCGTCGAGACCCTGGTCGTCATCGCCATCCTGTCGGTGGCGGTCGGGCTGACCGCCGGTGGCATCCAACGGGTGCGGGCGGCGGCCGCGCGGACGACGTGCAGCAACAACCTCCGCCAACTCGGCCTCGCCGCCGAGCTATACCACGGTGCCAGGTCGCAGTACCCGACCGGGTTTACCTCCGCCGCCCAGCCGAGGAACCTGCCGTACCTCGGCTGGACCGCCCGCCTGCTGCCGTACCTGGAACAGGACGCCCTGTGGCGGCAGGTCGAGGCGGCGTTCGCCTCCGACCCGGCCCCACTCACCTTCTACGGCCACCCGGCCCACGCCGACCTGCTGAAGACGCCCGTCCGCGCCTTCGCCTGCCCCGCCGACGGCCGCGCCGCCACCACGCAAGTGGCCAACGGTGTGCCGGTCGCCTTCACCAGCTACCTCGGCAACAGCGGCCGCAACCACATCCAGAAGGACGGCGTCCTGTATACCGACTCCAAAACGCGGCACGCGGACATCACGGACGGGTTGAGCAACACGCTGATGATCGGCGAGCGGCCGCCGGCGAACGACTTCCGCGTCGGCTGGTGGTACCGCGGGTGGGGGCTGTACGAGGACGGCACCGGCGAGACCGTACTGGGCGTCCGCGAGCGGAACTTCACGGCCGACTACCGCCGTTGCCCGCCGGGGCCGTACTCGTTCGCCGACGACAAGACCGCCAACCCGTGCGCGATCTTCCACTTCTGGAGCCTGCACGGCGACGGCGCGCACTTCGCGTTCTGCGACGGCAGCGTGCGGTTCGTGCGGTACGCCGCCGCCGACACGCTGGTGGCGCTGTCCACCCGCGCCGCCGGCGACGTGGCGACCGTGCCGGAGTGATGGAGCGAGCCGGCCGTCCAAATTCCTTGCCCGGAACCGTCCCGCCGGGATATTATGCAGGCACGTCGTTCGCGTCCACGGGCAAGGAGGGTGGTGTCGTGTCCCCACGCATTCGCGGTCTCGGTTTCGGCCTGCTGCTGGCCACGGCCGCGGTCCTCGTCGCCGCCGAGCCGGTCCCGCCGACTCCCGCCGACCTGGCGAAGCAACTCGGCGACCGCGACTTCCGCGCCCGCGAGGAGGCGAGCAAGAAGCTGTGGGATCTCGGCGAGGCCGCCCGCCCGGCGCTGGAGGCGGCGCTGAAGAGCAACTCCCCGGAGGTCGTCAACCGGGCGAAGAAGGTGCTGGACAAGTTCAACCGCGGCATCCTGCCGGACACGCCGAAGGAGCTGCTCGGCCTGATCGACGAGTTCATCGCCGGGGCGGAAGGGACGCGGTTCGACACCGCCCGCAAGCTGATCGCCGTCGGGCCGAAAGGGGTCGCCGTCCTGGGCCAGCAGTTGCGGAAGGGGTTCGGCTCGCCGGAGGAGCGGTACGAGTTCTTCCGCGCCCTGCAAACGCACCTGCGACAGGTGGTGCCGGTCCTGCTGTTCGACGGCAAGGAGGCCGAGGCCGAGAACCTGTTGCGGCTGAACGGTTACGGGCAAATCTGGCTGAAGCGGCCGAGCGAGGAGGAGTTCCGCGGGTATCGCGGCGAGGCCGTCACCGGGCAACTCGACTACGCCGTGTTCATGGTCCGGCGGGGCAAGGGGAAGGAGTTGATCGAGCAGATGGCCGACGCCCGCACCCTGCCCGGCGACGTGGGCAAGGCCGGCGAGACGGGCCTGCTGTGCGCGTACCGGGTGGCGAACGAGCGGGACAAGCTGAAGGCGCTGCTGCCCGAACTGACGAAGGAGGACAAGCCGCTGGCCGGCCTCCGCGAGGGGCTGCTGATCGACGTGGACGACTGGGCCACGCTGGTCGGCGAGCCGGCCGACGGGGCGAACAGCCTGGACGGGCTGAAGGCGTTCCGCCTGCGGATGGCCGGCAAGGAGAAGGAGGCCGGCGAGCTGCTGGCCGAGGTGAAGGCGTCCGACGTGGCGAACGTCGGCGGGTACGGCATCGAGGACGGCGCGCTCGCCCTGCTGCTGAACGGCCGCACCGAGGACGGCATCGCCCGGTTGAAGACGACCGAGAGCGCCCCGCATGTGCTGACCGACATGCAGGCGGTGCGGCTGGAATTCAAGGAGGCGATGGACGTGATCGCCGCCGGGCTGGCGGTCAAGCCGCGCGACCCCGGCGGCGACGACGACGTTCGCGGCAACGCCCCGCTGACGAACCTGTACCTGGCCAAGAAGGGCCGCATCCTGGCGCAACTGGGGCAGCGGGACGCCGCCGCCCAGGTGTTCGGCAAGATGGCCGACCAGATGAGCCTGACCGACAACACGGCCCTGCTCAACCTGGTGAAGGCCGAGGTCCGCTCCGGCTTCCCCGACCTGGCCGCCGAACTGCTCGGCCGCGCCCAGGCGAGCCACGACACCAACGGCGACCGCTTCTCCTTCACCGGCCAGGACCCTTACGAAATCCTGTTCGACGCCGACGCCGAGGCCGCGTACTACTGGTGGCAGGTGCTGCGGGAGACGCGGCCGAAGGACGAGCCGGCCGAGCGGATGCTGACCGTCCGCCGGCTGCTCGCCGGGAAGCTGACCGCCGACGAGGTGAAGGGGCTGCTGGCCGACGCGGCGAAGGTCAAGCCGCCCGCCGCCGGCGGACAGGACCGGCGTGGCGGGGACGCCGCCCCGCGGCGCATCTCCCCGTTCCGCAAGGCGATGGGGATCGCCACCGCCCAGCGGATCGCCGGCGATCCCACCGCCGCCCTGGCCACCCTGACCGCTTACGCCGACGCGCAGAAGAAGAAACCGCTGCCGCAACCCGTCGCGACCGACGAGGACGGCCCCCTCGGCGAGCAGTTCTTCGACCGCGCGCCCGGCGGCCGGCAGTGGGTGTTCGGCGTGGACGAGTCGTTCCGCCTGTGGCTGGACCAGAGCGAACTGCTCATCGCCCAGAAGAAGCCGACGGAGGCGGCGGCCGCGCTGCTGGACGGCTGGCGGCTGACGCCGAATAACGGCCTGCTGCTGTACTACTCCGGCAAGGCGCTGGTGCTGGCCGGCGACGAAAAGGAAGGGAAGCGGCGGATGGCCCTGGCGCACGCGGTGTCGCTGGCGCACTCGAACGTGCGCGGGCGGTTCCTGGAGGAGCTGCTGAACCGGGGCGAGCCGGCCGCCGAGGTGAAGGCCGAGCGGGACGCCACCCGCCTGACGGCGTGGCTGACCGAGGGGAACAACGGCAACGTGTGGAACCAGATCGCCCGCGCGTCGGCCACGCTGAAGGACTTCGGGGACGCCGCCGCTGCCAACCGGCGGGCCATTCACTACGTCCTCCGCACGCAGGGCGTGACCTACGTCGAGGGGTACGCCTACGTGAACGTGCTGGCGTCGGTGCGGGGGTACGAGGCCCGGCAGCTCCTGGCCGAAGGCAAGCACGCCGCCGCGCTGGCCGCCGCCCGCGACGCGCTCGTGCAGTTGCCGACGCACACGGACCTGGTCATCGGCATGGTGCAGGGGCTGGAAAAGGCCGACAAGAAGGCGGAAGCCGACGCCCTGTTCCGCCAGACGTGGGACGCCTTCGGCAAGGTCATCCGGGAACACCCGGACACTGGCTGGGCGCGGCACTCCGCCGCGTGGCTGGCCGCCGGCTGCAAGCGGGAACTGGACGCGGCGCTGGTGCTGGCCAAGAAAGCGGTCGAGCTGGAGCCGGACAGCAAGGCGCACCGCTCCGGGCTGGCCGAGGTGCAGTTCCGCAAGGGCGACCGGGCGACGGCCGTCGCGGGGATGGCGGCGCTGGTCGCCGAGGACCGCCGCAACCACTTCTTCCGCCGCCAACTGGAGCGGTACAAGGCCGCCCCGTTCGACGCCCCGCTGCCCGACAGCGACGACGACTGAGGCACGAACCCGACGACGGTTCCCGATCTTGTTAGCCCGCCGCGCCAGCAAGGGGCCAACCGCCGACGGGGTCGGCCCCTTGCTGGCTACCAAACGACGACGGGCACGGTACAGTCGAATCCGGTGTCGGAGCCTGGGCGGTGACACCCGTTCTTCCACCTCTCCCCGCTGGGGGGAGGTCGGTTGCGCAGCAACCGGGAGGGGGGCTTTTTCTCGACACATTACCCCTCACCCGCACCCCGACTCGAAGAGCGGCCGACACGCCCACCATGCTCAGCCATTTCCTCCGCAAATGGTCGCCGTTCGGCCGGACCGACGCCGGTCCCACCGCCGACCGCGCCGCCGACGGCACGCTCTGGCACGTCCTGCCCGCCGCCGCGCCGCTGTTCGACACGCCCGCCCTCGCCGGCTGGGTGCGAAGCGGTCGCGCGGTCGTGGTGAAGCGGAACCTGCAACGCACCGTCTACCGCGTGACTTTGCCGGCCGGGACCGTGTTCGTGAAGGTCTGTCGGGCGAACACGCCGCGCGCCTGGGTCCGCGAAATCCTCCGCCCGCCCAAGGCGCGGCTGGAGTTCGAGAACGCGCTCCGCCTGCAAGCGCTCGGCCTCGGTTGCACGACGGCGCTGGCCTGGGGCGAGCGGGATTCGCGGTGGCCCGGCGACAGCGCCATTGTCACCCGCGAACAGGCGGACGCCGAACCGCTCGATGCGTACCTGGCCGACCGGCTCACGGGCACCCACCTCGGCGTCCGGCGGCAACTGGCCGTGGAGTTGGGCCGATTCGTGGCCCGGTTGCACGACGCCGGCGTCCGCCACCCGGACCCGCACCCCGGCAACTTCCTCGTCGAGGTGCCGCCGTCGCGGGTGCCGCGTTTCTTCCTGCTGGACGTGCATTCGGTGCGGTTCGGTCCGCCGCTGAGTTGGGCCGAGAGCCGGGACAATTTGGTGCTGCTGAACCGCTGGTTCCAGATGCGGGCGACGCGGGCGGATCGCGGCCGGTTCTGGCGGGCGTATGCCGGCGGGCGGACGACCGTCGAACTGGCGAGCGGGGGGCGTCAGCCCCCTGTTGCTGTGGAAGAAACAGGGGGCTTACGCCCCCCGCTCGCCAAGAACCTGTCGGGTGAAATCGAAGCCGCCACGTTCGCCTCCAACTTGCGGTTCTGGGCGGCGCGCGTCGGCCGATACCTCGGCGACAACCGCCAGTTCCGCAAGGTGAAGCGCGGGGCGCTCCGCGGTCACGCCGTCCGGGAGCTGCCCGACGCCGTGCTGGACCTGCTGACGAGCGACCCGGACGCGGTGTTCGCGCAGCCGGGCGTGGTGCTGCTGAAGGATTCGCCGAGTTCGACGG
>JAYTTN010000446.1:0-1464 GCA_043745295.1 Fimbriiglobus sp.
CCGTCCCGTTGAAGCGCCACTGGTACCTCACCGGCGTCGCGCTCCGCGCCGCCACCGTGAAGGTCGCCGTGTCCCGCCGCTCGTAGCCCGAGGCGTCCAAGGGCTGCGTCGTGATCTCGGGGACCAGCTCGCCGCCCGAGAACACCAGCCGGAACTGGGTGGTGCCCTCGCCGCCGGAGTAGCCGTCGACGGCGATGCGGTAGGCGGTCCCCTTGGTGACGGCGAGCACCCCTTGGGTCTCGCCGTGGGCGGTGCTGATGTCGGCCAAGAAGGTCAGGCCATCCACCGCCGTCCCGGTGTAGAAGTGGAGGGCGGCGCCGTAGTTGCCGGTGGGCAACGAGAAGGCCAGCGTGCCGTTGGTCGGCGCGGTCCAGCTCCACCAGAGCGAGGGGCCGGAGTTGTCCCGCTGCACCGGCTCGCCGTTCTCCCGCGTGGCCCCGCGGCTGTCGCTGTCCACCAGCAGGTCGGTCCCCGCCAGCGCGAAGCGGTCGGCGAAGTCGTCGTTCACCGGCCGGGCCAGCACGGTGAGCTTGGCCTGCCGGCTCTCCACGCCCCCGCCGCCGTTGCTCACCACCACCGTGTAGAGCCCCGCTTGGTCCGCCCGCACGTTGGGCAGCGTCAAGGTGGCGTTGGTCTGCTTCGGCAGGTCCGCCCCGTTGAAGCGCCACTGGTACCTCACCGGCGTCCCGCTCCTCGCCGCCACCGTGAAGGTCGCCGTGTCCCGCCGCTCGTAGCCCGAGGCGTCCAAGGGCTGCGTCACGATCTCGGGGGTGAAGGCCGGAGAAGCGTATCGAAGCCGGAGTTTGATTGGTCCAACGGTCCCGCTGGAATAAGTGTCCACCGCGATCTGGTAGGTGGTGCCCGAACTCACCGCGAAACGGAGGCGGCCGGTCCCATCGTCATTTCCGAGGGCATTACTACCGGCCGAGACCAGTTCGTTGATGTATTTGCCGGTATAGACCTCAGTCAGCGCGCCGTAATGGCTGCCGAGAAGATCGAGAATGACCTCACCGTTCCCCGGTGCCGTCCAAGTCCACCAGATCGACCGCGACGCCGGATAGCCAGCATGGGCCGTCTCACCGGCCTCGATAGTCGCGCCGCCGGTTGAACCCGTGTCGGTCGCATCCGGCCCCGTCAGCGTCCTCGCAGAGGCCAGGTTGTCGTTGGCCGGGGACTGCGCGCTCAACGACCAAGGCAAGGCCAGCAGGCACAACACCCACAGCATCGAGAACAGGCGGCGGTCGGGGAGGTTTTGCATGGCCTTGGACGAGGTGGGATCCAGTCCGATCGGCTGCCGCGACGGGGCGGCAAGGTCGGTCCTAGGATTCACCATGCCAACATCCGCCGCCTCGTCGCGCTCACGCAATCCCGAATTGGACCGGTCTGACCCTGCGGGCGCATCTGGACACTGCCCCGGGAGCGCCGGTTTCCAACCGGCTGGTCGCAGCCTGGCCCGCCACCGGC
>JAYTTN010000447.1:0-5334 GCA_043745295.1 Fimbriiglobus sp.
AGTGGCACCTTCGATTCCGGATGACACTCCCTCGCGGTCGCGGCTCGCAAGATTCGGGTCGGGTCGGGTCTTCCCCGAACAGCCCGCACACCCACGTCACCACCACCCGCCCGCCGTGGCAGTGCAGGTCGATGACCGGCACCGGCTCGACTTGCTCCACGCCGATCACCACCTCGTCGCCGCCTTCCCCGAGCGTGCCGAACCAGACGCGGTGCAACTCCGGCAGCTCCGGCAGCGGCTTCGACCCGGCCGGCCGGAATCGCTCGCGGACGGCGTCCCACGCGCCGGCCCCGGCCACTCGCACGGTGGCGATGGCCCCGGTGCCCGGCGGCGTCAGCACGGTGACGGTCACGACTTCTTCCCGCCGATGCAGAACAGGAACTTGCCGCCGCGGAAGTACAGCTTGCCGTCGGCCGCGGCGGGGGTGGCGAACGCCGGCTGGCCGAGGGCCGATTTCTCCACGTCGCCGAGGCCCTTCGGCGAGGCTTTGAAGCTGGCCACGTTGCCGGACTCGTCCACGGCCAGAATGGTGTCGCCGATCAGAACGGGAGACGCCGACACGGCCTTCTCGAACACCTTGTCCGTCCACAGCACCGCGCCCGTCGCGGCGTCGGCGCAGGCGGCCTGCCCGTTGTCCGTCACCCAGTACAGGTGGCCCTTGTGGGCGATCATGCTGGGAACGTAAGGGGTCTTGCCGTTCGTCGCCGACCACGCCTTGGCGGTCGCCGACACGTCCCCGGTGCCGCCCAGCTTCACCGCCACCACGTACCGGTCGGCCCCGCCCTCGCCGTAGTACGTCACCACGCTGCCGCCGGCGAACACCTGCTGGCCGATGGCCCGGAGCTGCTTGTTCGGGTTGGCCCACTTGACGGCGTACGTCCAGTTCACGTCCCCGGTCTTCGGGTCGTAGCTGTCCACGGTCGTGGTGCTGCCGACGATCAGCTGCGCCGGCTTCCCCTTCTCCTCCAGGACGAGCGGGGTGGTGTAACTGGAGCGGTTGGCCTTGCGCGTCTTCCGCCACGCCACCTTGCCCGTCTCGGCGTCCAGCGCCACCAGCTCGGCCGCGCCGTCCTGGTCCAGGTTGAAGTACACCTTGCCGTCGAACGCCATCGGCGAGTGGGCCACCCCGTGCTGGCCGACGAACTTGCCCAGGACGGTGTCCCACAGCGGCTTGCCGTCCGGGTCGAAGGCGTGGACGGCGATGTCGTTGCCGAGCCAGAAGGCGGCGTACACCCGCTCGCCGTCGCTGCACGGGGTGCCGGAGGCGGCGGTGTTCTTCTTGTGCATGCCCGGCGCGGCCGGCGAGTCCACGTCCTTCGTCCAGTCCACCTTGCCGGTGCCCGCGTCCACGCACACCAGGTGCCGCCGGGTGCCGGTGTCGGCGGCGCTTTGCAGGAACACCTTCCCCTTCACCACGATGGGCGACCCGTACCCGACGCCGGGAATCTCCGTCTTCCAGGCCAGGTCAGTCTTCAGGTCGAACCGGACCGGGGCGGCGTCGGCCGCCACGCCGGTGCCGTTCGGCCCGCGGAACCGCGCCCAGTCCGCCGCCGACCCGACCGCCACGGCGACCGCCGCCCCGCACACCGCCAGCACTCGCATCATGGCCGCGCCCTCGTTCCGGTTGGGGAAACCGACATTCAACCCGCCCCGCCCGCGCGGAGTTCCGGAGATTATCGCAGACGGCGGCCGTCCGGCCATTCCGTTATTGACGCCGGGCGGCTTCCGACGAGCCGCGACCGCCGGGGAGCGTCGAATTCCTAACTGACTGAAAACAGGTCGAAGTTCTTGACCGCCGGGCGCGGGAGCGGAGGCGGGAGGATGAGCGCGAGGACAGGCTCGACGGTGTCTGCCTCCGCGCTGGTGTCGCGGGTGCGGCGACCGCGACCGCGTTCCAGAAGGTAGTCGTCGTCGTGGTCGTGGAAGTGGCCGATGACGCCCTTGTGCAGGCTCTGCAACGTCAGCCGCTCGCGCAGCGGGATCGGCCTCAGGGGTTTCGGCGGGAACGGGTACGAGGGGAGGGGCGGTTTCTGGTCCCCCTCTCCCTGGACATCGGCCCTCACCCCCGGCCCCTCTCCCTCGGACGTTCCGCGCTCCGCGGGAACTGGGGAGAGGGGAGGAAGAACGGAACCCTCTCCTGCCTGAGCCACCGGCTCAGGATCACAGGGAGAGGGTGGTTGCGCAGCAACCGGGTGAGGGCCTGTCTTCGCCTCCGCGTTCTTCGGCCCCTCGTACCGGCCACCGGGGATGCACTGCTCCATCGGCGGCAGCGGGGAGGAGTAACCGCCACTCACCTCCGTGCCGGCGACCGGGGCGCTGTGTCGCAGGCGCGTCTTCTCCAGGTCCAGGATCATCTGGAGCGCCTGGAAGGACTTCTCGTCGCGCGTGCTGGCCAGTCGGCGGCGCAGCTCGGCCACCGCTTCGGCGACGGTGTCTTCCCAGTACTGCTTGCGGCCGGCGGGGTCGCGCGGCGGGTCGGGCACGTCCGACTCGCACCGGAAGCGGTCGGCCGGCGCGGCGGTGGGGGCGGTTTGAGTGGCGGTGTTCACGGCGGCGCTCCGGAACGGGAAGTGTACACATGTGGTTATGCGCTCCGTTTTTGGGTTTGTCAAATCAAAGTGGAGAGATTGTCCCAAATCGACTGTCCGAATTTCGGGCGCGCATGCCGCCGGGCGTTTGCCGAACCCCCACCCCCGGCCCGACGAATGTTCTCGAAGTAGCCCGACTCTCCAGAGTCGGAACCGACCGCCGACGGGATTGGGCCCGACTCTGGAGAGTCGGGCTACGAGGATGGAACGCCTGCCCATTGAACACCCCCTCACTGGGACGGGAGGGGGGCCTGGGTGGGGTTTCTTCCGAAGACCTACCCTCCGCGCAGAGGGGGAAAGGATCACAACTCGGCGCTCGCTGTATAACACCGCTCTCCGGTTCGTTCCCACTCTCCCACCGCGTGGTCATGTCCCCCACCGCTGCCGCCGCCGTCGCCGTTGCCGCTGCGTACCTCGTCGGGGCGATCCCGTTCGGCTACCTGATCGGGCTGTTGAAGGGGGTGAACCTGTACCGCGTCGGCAGCGGCAACATCGGCGCGACCAACGTCGGCCGCGTGCTGGGCCGGTCGTGGGGGCTGGCCGCGTTCGCACTGGACTTCCTGAAAGGCGCGCTCCCGACGGCGTTCGCGCTCCGGGCGGCGGCCGCGCTGCACCCCGATTCCGGCTCCGCCCTCGGCTTCCCGGAGGTGCTGACGGCGGCGGCGGGGGCGGCCGCGTTCCTCGGCCACTTGTTCCCCATTTACCTGGGATTTCAAGGCGGAAAGGGCGTGGCGACCGGGGCCGGTGTCGTGGCCGTACTGGTGCCGGGGCCGACGGCGGTGGCGGCGCTGGCGTGGGTGACGGTGCTGCTCGCCACGCGGCACATCTCGGCCGCGTCGCTGGCGGCGGCGGTCGTCATCATGGCGGCGCGGGTGGCGTCGGTGCCGGGGCCGTTCGCCGAACCGCAGTGGGTGGTCACGGCGTTCGTGCTGGTCGCGGCGTCCTTCGTCCTCGTCAAGCACCGGTCGAACGTGAGGCGGCTGCTCGCCGGCACCGAGAGCCGCATCGACGACGCCGAGCGGCGGGTGACGCTGCTGAAGGCGTTCCACGTCGTCGCCGTCGGCTGGTGGTTCGGGGCGGCCGCGTTCTTCAACTTCACGGCCGCGCTGCCCATCTTCGATTCGTTCGCCGAGGTGGTGAAGAGCCAGCCGAACAACCGCACGGCGCAGTTCCGGCTCCTGCCAGAAGGAAACACGAAGGAGGAGCGCGACGCCCTGGCATCCGCGCTGGCCGGGGCCGCCGTCGCGCCGCTGTTCCCCCGCTACTTCCTGCTCGCCGCGCTGTGCGCGCTGACGGCCGCGGTCACGGCCTACGGCTTCCGACGGATGGAACCGACCTCCGCGCTGCACCGCCGGCGGTTCTGGCTGGCGGTGGCCGCCGGGTTGCTCGTGGCCGGCGGCTGGCCGCTGTCGGAGGAGGTGGCGCGGCTGAGCGTGAACCGGTGGAGCGCGGACGCCGAAGTGGCCGCCGCCGCGAAGGCCGCGTTCGGCGCGTGGCACCTCGTCAGCTTGGCGAGCAGCGCCGCGACGACCCTGCTGGCGGGGGTGCTGCTGCTGATGGCGGCGAAGTTGCCGGAGAAGGGTGCGGAGTGAGTTCGTGTCGATTTTTGTAAGCCCGCCCATGCCGACGAGCAGCAGCGACGCCGGCTCCGGTACCGGCTGGCCACCGGCCGCGCGGATCAGCTGGTTCCCGGCGGCCACATACCCGGCGTCGTTCAGGTGGACGTAATTCACCAAGTCGCCGGGGAACGTGCCGATGAGGGTCAGACTGGCTTCGTTCGGGTGGATCGCCCCGTAGATGTCCACATACGTCGCGCCGAAGAACGGGGCCACGCCGGCGATGATCTGGTTCAGCCCTTGCACGGCCGGGTCGGCGAGCAGGTAGAACGGGTGGCCGGGGGCACCGTTGTACGGGTTGTGGTAGCCGAGGGCGAACAGGTCCGCCGTCGGGAACCGGCCGCGCAGGTCGCCGAGGATGTTGATGTAATCGGCCTGCGCGGCCAGCAGGGCGGCGTAGATGAGCGCCTGCTGCTGTGCCGCCGGCAGGCCGAGGAAGCCGGCCGTCGAGGCGACGGCGTCCAGGTTGTTCGCGCCGAACTGCACCGTCACCGCCCGCACGTTGGCGTTCGTCGCCGGGTTGCTGAACGAGTCCTTAAGCCGCTGGTACTGCGGGTACGGGTTACTCAGGCCGTTGTAGTTGGTGTTGAACCCCTGCCCGTCGGACGACACCCGCCCGGTGCCCGCGAAGTAGCTGCCGGTGGTCTCACCGTTGATGGCGAAGTTGACGACCGTCGGCCGCGTGCCGTACACGGTCCCCAGGTAGTCGGCGAACGGCCGGACGTAGCCGCGGTCGCCGTTGGACGGGTTGTGGGTGCGGTTCGTCTCCCCGAACGCGCTGGAGTCGCCGAGGGCGAGGTAAATCGGCTCGGCCGTGGCGGTCGTTCCCGACGCGACGGCGGCGCACAGGACCAAACACAAGGATCGCATGACGGAGGCTCCGTTCCGGTGGGGGTGTCCCGCCCGCGTCGCACGACGGGGCGTACCGGTGTCGATGACCGTTCGAGGCCCGACCCCATCACGCCGGCGGAAAAATTTTCGGATCGGTCACGAATACCACGCCGGGCAACTCCGCGAGCGGGTCGAGTGGCAGGCGTTCGCCCGCCCGCCGGAGTAGGGTGCCCGACTCTCTCCGAGAGGCGGTAGACTGGCGTGTTTGTTAGCCCGCCGCGCGAGCAAGGGCCACAGAG
>JAYTTN010000448.1:0-1458 GCA_043745295.1 Fimbriiglobus sp.
AACCGGGGGGCTGACGCACCCCGCTCGCCAGCAACACCCTGGTCCCTCAAGCACCTCCACCGCCTCCTCGTCACGTCGGAAACTTACAAGCAGTCATCCGCCATCAGAAAGGAGTCCGTTACGAAGGACACGTCGAACAAGCTCCTCGCCCGGCAATCGCGGCTGCGCCTCGACGCCGAAATCCTCCGCGACGCGGCGCTCACCGCCAGCGGCTTGCTCGCGCCGAAGATCGGCGGGCCGGGGGTCTACCCGCCGCTGCCGGCCGAGGTGTTCAGCTTCACGCAGAGCAAGCACCCGTGGCCCGAAAGCAAGGGGCCGGACCGCTACCGGCGGGGCATGTACACGTTCCTCTGGCGGCAGAGCCAGCACCACCTGCTCACCACGTTCGACGCCGCCGACGGCCAGACGGCTTGCACCAAGCGGCCGCGCAGCAACACCCCGCTGCAAGCGCTGCACCTCGCCAACGACCCGGCGTTCGTGGAGTTCTTCGACGCCTTCGGCAAGCGAGTCGAGAAGGACGGCCCGACCGACGACGCCGGCCGCGTGCGGTTCGCCTACCGGGTCGCCCTCGGCCGCGAGCCGACCGCGAAGGAAGCCGAGACCGTGCTGGCGTTCGCCAAAACGCAACCGGCCGAGAAGACATGGTCCGCCGTCGCCCGCGTGCTGCTGAACCTGGACGAGTTCGTCACGCGGGAGTGACGCCGAGGGCGAACCCGCCGCATCGGGCCTGCGGCGCGCCGGGAGTTTCTCGACGCGAACCGGACGGGAGCCTACGGTACAGGGTTGGCACTCGGCGACCCGGAGCGGGGTGACGAACCCGCCCCTTCCCCATGACATCCGGAAGCGGCACCGATGTCGGGCAACTCGTGGCCGCGGCACGCGGGAGCGGGGACGCGCGCGGCGTGCTGCTGGAGCGATACCGCAGCTACCTCATGATCCTGGCCCGCTTCCAGATCGGGCACCGCCTACGGGGGAAGGCCGACCCGGCCGACCTCGTGCAGGAGACGTTCCTCGACGCGCACCGCTTCTTCGACGGCTTCCAGGGCGGCACCGAAGCCACCCTTCTGGCGTGGCTTCGCCGCATCCTCGCCAGCCGCACCGCGCGACTGGTCCGGCGGTACGGCGGCACCCAGGCCCGCGACATCGACCTGGAGCGGACGCTGGAGCGGGAACTCGAATCGTCGTCCGACATCCTCGACCGGGCCGTCCTCGCCCACCTGGACGACCGACGACCCGTACCGCCTCATGGCCCGCCTGATGTACGGCTCCGGCCTGCGGCTGCTCGAAAGCCTACGCTTGCGGGTGAAGGACCTCGACTTCGTCCGCCGCGAGCTGATCGTCCGCGAGGGCAAGGGGGACGAGGACCGCGTGACGATGCTGCCCGATTCCCTCGAACCCGACCTGCTGGACCAACTGGAAAACGTGCGGCAGCTGCACGAGAAGGATGTGGCGGCCGGG
>JAYTTN010000449.1:0-1453 GCA_043745295.1 Fimbriiglobus sp.
GGCGACCACCTGCGTCTGCTCGAACCGCACCCGCATGAGGCCGACGGCGCGGAGGTGCGCCTGGGCCAGCTTCAGCGGCCCGCCGTTCTCCTTCTCCACGGCCTTCAGCGCGTCGGCCTTGAACGTCAGGCGGACGAGGCCGCTCGGCAGCCGCTGGAAGTCCGGCGAGATCGGCACTTCGGCCGGCAGCACGTCGTCCCCCCGACCGGGGCCGATGAGGGTGAAGCGGTACGACAGCCGTTGGATCTGCGGGACGGCGAAGGCCAGTTTGTCGGCCGGCTGGCCCGACTGCTGGGCGATGCGGGCCTTTAACTTATCCTGAATCGCCTTCTCGGCGACTTCGTTCTCCAGCAGGTTCACCACGTCGAACTCCAGCCGCTGCTCGCCCTTCACGTCGGGGTTCACGAGCAAGTCGGACGGCAGCAATTTCGCGGCCGGCGTCCCGTCGGTCAGGCGGCGGACGGCCTTGACGTGCCACGCCGGCAGGACGAACACGGTGTTTCCCTGCTTGGCGTAGGCCAGCGCGACAGCGACCTTCTGGCCGTCGATGTCCAGGGTGGTCGGGAACTCGGTGATACCGGAGGCGATGGGCGTGATGCCGTCCGCCGGTGGGTCTTTCTCCTGGGCCGCGACGGGGGCGTCGGGGCCGACGGCGATCAGGCACGCCACCAACGGTAGGGCCGGAAGCGGGTACACACGGGACATGGGATCTCCGCTCAGGGGACAAGGATCGGGCGCGAGTCAGTGGACGCAGAGTGGGGTACCGGACCATTCGTGGTACCCGTTACAGGCTCGCCGAAAACGAAAAAGAAGCCGATTGCCTCTTCTACGAGTTGATGGCGGCCCAGCCCGATGCTCCGACACCGACGCATCACGCTGGCGCGGGCAACACCGTTGCCCAAGTGTTCGACAAGTACCTCGACTGGTGCCTGACGCACCGCTCGCCGCAGACCTACGAGTGGACCCGGAGGCACATCCAGTCTTTCTGCGATCACTTGAAAACCGCCGGGACGATGCCTGCCACCGACCTTCGGCCGTTCCACATCGTCGAGCGGGTCGAATGCAAGCCGACCTGGGGTGCGAACCGGAAGCGCGGCGCGATCATCGCCGTCCAACTGGGCGGCGAAGCTGGGCTACATCGACCGGAATCCGGTGAGCGGCGTCGAAAAGCCGCAGGCCACCAAGCGGGAGTGCCACCTCACCCCGGACGACTTCACGACCCTGCTGTCCCACGTCAAGGACGCCCAGGGCCATTCCGTTATTCGTCTTGGCGGGCCGGGCGGCGGGTGGTATCCGGTTTGCACCTCACCTGGTGCCCGCATGGACGCCCCGACCCCGTTCGGCGAACTCGCCACGGTTCCCGACCCGCGCAGCCGGCACGGACAGCGGCATCCGCTCTCCGCCATCCTGGGCATGGTCGCCCTGGCCATGCTGATGGGCCGCACCTCCCCGG
>JAYTTN010000450.1:0-1453 GCA_043745295.1 Fimbriiglobus sp.
GACGACAAGAACCTTGTCGTCGCCGCGAGGCTGCAAGCGATGGGTCTTCACGTCTTCATCAGCCTGGCTAGGCCGGTTTGCGCCGCAGCCAGTGGAACCCGGTGATGTCCAGCTTGTCGTCGATGGAGCCGGACCACGCTACCTGCAACCCTGCCAACTCAAGAGCAGCGCGGACCCGCGCGCCGATCTCGATACCTCGCACGGCGTCGCCGTTGATATCCCCGAAGGCCAAGCCGAGCGAGCGGTGTTTGAGAGCGTATTCCATGTCCTGGCGGTGGTAGAAACAGTACCCGACGACGCCGGACTTCTCGCCGCCGGCCGTGTGGTACTGCTCGCTCATCTCGGCGATGCCCTCGGAAGGCGTCAACCCCGCGTTGTGGATGGCCAGGATGTTGTCTGCTCGCAGGGCGGCGAATGCCCGGTCCAATTTGTCGCAGTCGGTAACGGCCGGCCACGACTCCCGCTCGGCCTTCTGACGTGCCACCTCGACCTTGACCAGTTCGCGGACTTTCTTGCGAGGGAGATCGCCGGCGAGTATGTCGTCGCCGACGATCCGTTCGACCTCGGCGGGCCGGTAGAACCCGTACCGGATGTACCGCTCGATATACTCGCACGCCGTCTGTTCGGTGTTCGCCATCCGTTCTGCTCCTCATGTTGCCGAAGAGAGGATGAAGCCATGCGGTAAACAGCCTCGATAGGATACGTCTTACGCCTTCATGAGCGTCACGCCTTCGCTGTTCCGCAAACTCACGCTCGTCGCGATGGGCCGTCGGGGTTCAGGACGCGGTAGTTGCCGGGCAGCTGGTGACGGTGGCGTCGTCGGTGCGGCCGGCCGCCTTTCCGGGGGCGAACGAGGTCGGCTTGAACAGCACCAGCGCCTTGCCGTACTCGCGGCCGTACACCTTGAACGTCAGGTGGCCGCTGCGGGTCGGTGCGGGTCGCTCACCCGCCGGCAATGCGGCGGGTGACCTTTTCCCGCCCTCCGCGCCCCCGACCTGGGTAGAATGCGGCGAGCGATTCGCTTGTCCCACCGGAGTGCCGGCCATGTCCCGCGGGTTCCTCGTCGCCGCCGTGTCGGTCCTGCCGTTCGCCGCGTTCGCCGCCCCGGTGCCGAAGGCGGCCGAGACGCCGCCGCAAAAACTGACCCGCCTGTTCGGCACTCCAACCCTCACGGACGACACCTGCACGGCCGAACTGAAGGACGGCGCGCTGCGGCTGACCGCCGGCGGCAACGATCACGTCTGGCAGGCCGGGGCCGGCGGCATGAAGATCCCGTTCGTGACACGCGAGGCGAAAGGCGATTTCGTCGTCACCGTGAAGGTGAAGGCGGTGGACCTACCCGAAGCCGGGTCGGTGACGGGAGTGGCCGGGCTGCTGGTCATGAAGGACGAGGCGATATCGCTCGATCATTCCTTGTACCTGACGGGCAACCGCACCGAGGCGAACCGCCGCG
>JAYTTN010000451.1:0-1451 GCA_043745295.1 Fimbriiglobus sp.
GACGACGACTCGTCGCCGCGACCGCCGGGAGCGGGGCGGTTCGGGGTTCCGACTCCTGTGTGATTCCCGCCGCCGGGCGATATACTACGGTATCGACACGCGAACCGGCACCGGCCGGTGGTGTCCCTCCGTCTCCGCCGAATCCCGCGAGGAATTGCCGATGAACTCCGAACTCCGCCGCCGCTCCGACGAGATGGCGACCCGCTTGGCCTCTCTCCGGAGGTCGCTTTGACATCCCTGGCAAACTGACGGACCGCGAGGCCCTCGACGTCAAGCAGGCCGCGCCCGGCTTCTGGAACGACCCGGACGGGGCCAAGGGGGTCATCCAAAGGGCGAAAGTGCTGAACGCCGTGCTGAAGCCCTACGACGAGCTGGACAAGGCCTACGCCGACATCGCCGCCATGGCCGAGATGGCCGAGGAGGACGCCAGCTTCGAGGCCGAGATCGCGCCCGCGCTGGACGCCGCCGAGGCGAAGTTGGACGCCTTCGAGCTGAAGGCCATGATGTCCGGCAAACAGGACGGGTGCAACGCCATCGTCCGCCTCCAGGCCGGGCAGGGCGGGACCGACGCCTGCGACTGGGCCGACTCGCTCCGCCGCATGTACGCGATGTGGGCCAAGCGGCACGGGTTCGGCGTCGAGGAGATCGACGAGGTGTCGAACGTCGAGGCCGGGGTGCAGAGCTGCGAGTTCCGCGTCGTCGGCGAGTACGCCTACGGGTACCTCCAGGCCGAGATCGGCGCGCACCGGTTCGTCCGCATCAGCCCGTTCGGCGACGGCGGCACCCGCCAGACCAGCTTCGTCGGGGTGGACGTGCGGCCCGAACTGGACGACACCATCGACATCGAGGTCAACGAGAATCTGCTGGTGAAACAGACGTTCTGCTCCGGCGGGCCGGGCGGACAGCACCAGAACAAGACGCAGTCCGGGGTGCGGCTCATTTACCAGTACAAGGGCCAGGAAGTACGGGGCGAGAGCCGCACCGAGCGGAGCCAGCCGAAGAACCACGCCAACGCGCTGGTGCGGTTGAAGGCGCGGATCTACCAGATCGAAGAGCAGAAGCGCCTCGGCGACCAGGCGACCAGCTACGACGCGAAGGGCGAAATCTCGTTCGGCAACCAGATCCGCAGCTACGTCATGCAGCCGTACACGCTGGTGCGGGAGGAGCGGGACGGCATCGAGTTGAAAATTCCGGCCGTGAACGCCGTGCTGGACGGTAACGAGGAACTGGACGAGTTCATGTACGCCTACCTGCGGTACAAGGCCGCCAAGGCGAACAAGGTGGCCGCGAAGTAAGGCAGGAGCGGGGAAATGACAGACCGGAAAGCCGGAGTGTCCCACCTCGTGGGAGGAGAGGTGTTGGGTGGCGGCATCGTCCGCCCAGGTGACGGAGCCAGCCACGCTCCACCTCTCCCCGTTGGGGAGAGGTCGGCAACGCAGTTGCCGGGTGAG
>JAYTTN010000452.1:0-20181 GCA_043745295.1 Fimbriiglobus sp.
GGTTCGCGCAAGTTGTTCGTTGTCGGTCCCGGTTCACACGCTCGCCGTGGCCTTCCGCCGACGGTAGCCGAGGGCCCCCGCCAGCGCGATCCCGCCGAAGACAGCCAGCGTCGCCGGCTCCGGGACGGCGCTAGCGTTTGCTCGGAAGATGATTTCGGAGACTCCGCCATTCGTTGTCGTCAAGGAGCTGAAGCCCGCAGCGCCAGGAGTCGAGAACGTGGAGTGAACGCTGACTCCCCAGTTGGAGAGGCCGGCGCTCGTCAATCCGGTCGAGAGCGGCGGGAAGCTGTTCAGAGCGACGTTCTCGAACGCGACGTTCGTCGCTCCGCTGTGTCCGATCAGGTTGGCGTACGGAACCCACGACCAGGAGCCGGTGGCGAACACCTCCGGTTCGACCACCAACCCACCACCCGCATCCGTGTAGTTCTTGACTTGGGTCGCCGCCGCGACGAAGAAAGCGACATCCGCTGACACGGTGGTGGGGGCGAAGTAGACGACCTGGTAAGCGCTCAAGTTCGTCGCCGCGAGGTTGCCCGGCGTGATCGTCGTGTAGGTGAACCCAGCGGCCGTCAGCAGTCCCGTCGTGTTGCCACCGAAGCCTCCCCCGTTCCCGACGAGCAAGATGCTCGGGTTGCTGTTGCCGCCCGCGAACTGGACCGCGTTCTGGGTGAGGGTCACGCCTTGCGGGAAGCCCCCGAAGTGGTCGCTCGCGTCCGTTCCGATGTAGATGATCCCACTCGCTTGAGTCGGCGTTGCCGAGGCGAACGCGCTGAGCATCAGGATGAGAACCGCGAAATACTTTCGCATGGTCGTGACCTCCTCTTGTGGCTGCTCGTCCCGCGTGCGGTTCGGCCTACCCCTAGTCCGAGGTCCGCGGCGGTTGGTGTGACGACAAGCCTGGTGATGGCCGTCAGCGAGTAGCTCGCTTGGGCCGGTTGTGCCATCCGCGATGGCGGACAGCGTTGTTGTTAGATATCAAACAGCGCCTGAGAGTTCCAGTCAAGGACGAAATCGAGACCGAATCCGATTTTTCCGACACTGGCGGGAAACGCGACGAACCCCGGCACGGGCCGGGGTTCGCGCGGGTTGTTCCGAGCCGGAAGCGTGAGCGACGGTCTTGGTACTCGTCGCTCACGCTTCCGGCTCGGACCAGATGCCACTTCCTGGCGGTCGCGGCTCGCGGGTGGAACGGATAGCGGAATGGCTCTGGGCGATGGGCAACTCAGCGGGTCAGCAGATAAGCGGTCAGCGCGGCGGCGGCCAGGGCCATCATCGACGCCACGGCGAACAGGACCGGCGTCCACGACCGGGTGGCCGGCTCGTGTGCCCCGCCCACCACGAAGTGCGTGGACAGCTTCGGCCGCTCGGCGCTGTCCAGGTGCAGGTTCGACTGGTCGGTGAGGGGGACGGCGGAGAACTCGTCGGTGCCGTCGTCCTGCGTCCGGTGGCCGTCGGCGGGCAGCGGAGTCGGCTCGCTGACGGCGGGGAAGGCCTTCGGCCGCGCGGACGGCGACCCGGTGTCGGCCAGGCGGGTTTTGGACGGCGGACTGAGGCGGGTGCTCGAGATCGGGTTGAGCCGCCCCCGCGACGCCCCCGACGGCGGTACGGCGGCCGCGCGGAAGCCCGACTTCGACCCGTCCCCCGACAGCGACTCGTCGAGGATCAGGTCGCGGAACTCCGGCACGGTGCGGAGCGGGGCGAACGGGCCGGCCTTGGTGCGGCAGACCAGCACCTGCGCCGGGTCGCCGAGGGTGCCGGCCTGGATGTTCCGGCGGATGGTGTCGGTCGTCCCCTTCACCGTCTTCGGCTGGCCGGCGGCGTCGTACACCACCATGTACCACAGGGTGGTGCCGTCGGCCGGCACCGGCACGGTGGAATCGGACAGGCCGGTCCCCTGTCCCGGTCGCCACGCCAGCCCGGTCAGGTCTTCCATAAACTCGCGGCACGACGCCGGGCGGTCGGCCGGGTTGGCTGTCATGGCCCGGCGGACGGCGAAATCGACGCGGTCGGACAGGTGCGGGGCGAGCGCCTTCGGCGGCGGGAACTCGTTGCGGGACTTGCGGATCCAGCAGTCCAGCGCGCTGGTGCCGGCGAACGGGATCGTCCCCGTGACGAGCATGTACAGCGTGGCCCCCAGGGAGTACACGTCGCACCGCACGTCGGCGTGCTTGGCGTTGCGGAACTGCTCCGGGGCCATGAAGTGCGGGGTGCCCAGGCCTTTGCCGGTGCGGGTCAGGTTCTCCTCCCCTTCCACGTCCTTCACCAGGCCGAGGTCGGTCAGTTTGGCGACCCCCGCCGCCGTCAGCAGGATGTTGTCCGGCTTCACGTCGCGGTGGATCAGCCCTTGTTTGTGCGCCCGGTGCAGCCCCTCGCACACCTGGGCGACGATGTGGATCGCGGCCTCCTCGGCCAGCGGCCCGACCTCCTCGATCACGTCGCCGAGCGACTTGCCGTCCACGAACTCCATCACCAGGAACGGCGTCGGCATGGCCCCGCAGTACTCGATGGCCCGCACCACGTTCGGGTGGTCGATCAGGCTGGCCGCGCGGAATTCCTGCTCGAACCGCCGCAGCAGTACGGGCTGGCGGGCCGTCTCGGACGGGATGACCTTGAGGGCGACGATCAGCCGGCTGACCTTGTGCCGCGCCTTGAACACCGCCCCCATGCCGCCCTCGGCGATCTTGGCGAGCAACTCGTAGTTGCCGAGTTCGCGCAGTTGCGTGGTGCCGAACGACATGGGCGCGAGTCGCGGGGGTAGGCCGGGGACGGAACGGCGGTGTCGGCCACCGTTCAGAGCGAGTACGCCCATCTTAGTTCACGGCGGGCGAAAAAATCGGGAAACTCGCCCCGATTGGACATCCGACATTTGGTTCGGACGCACAAGCGGGGTAAACTATACCTCCGGACGAGCCGCGACCGCAAGGGAGCGTCTTGACGGTGCGACTTGGGTTTTGTTCGCCCGCACGGCGGGCGATACCGCGCGCGTCCAACCGACTGTTCCGGTCGCGCCTACCGGGGCCGGACGGGTTCCGCAGTTTGCCCGAACCCGGCGCTTGTCAACGTCGGCCCGATCCGGCAGAATCGACCGGAAGTGAATCCCCATCCCCGAAGACTCCACCGCCTTGGCCGGCGGAACGGGGACGCGCGAGGAACCGCCCGATGACCACGTTTGGGAAAGTCCTCCTATTCTTGAACGTGCTGGCAGCCGCCGCCGTCGCGTACTTCGCCACCGACAACTGGGCGAAGCGACAGTCGCTGAACGCGACCGGTCTTCGGTACGCCGTCACCCTGAAGGGGCTGCCGACCGAGCCGCAGGCGGGGCAGCCGGAGGCGCTGACCACCGCCCCGGCCGACGACGGCACCGTCGCCGTCCGCCTGCCCACCGGCACCGGCCGGTCCACCGAGGACGTGCCGTTCCGCCTGCTCAAGACCCACTTCGCCGGGGCGGACGGCAAGGCGACCTTCGGCAGCCCGATCCCGCCGCTGTCGGTCAAGGGGGAAGTGGTTCGAGTGCAGAAGGCCGTCGAGACGCACCTGACCAACCTCGGCAACGACCCGGCCCGCCTCGCCTGGTTGTGCGGCACGCCGGAGCCGAGCGGCGCGTACACCCCCGGCTACCTCACCTTGCTCGCGGATAGTTACGGCGAGCGGCAGGTTCTCCGGCGGCTGCTCACCTTGCCCGGCGTGGCGGCCGGCGGTCGGGACGCCGAGATCGCGGTCAACTTGGCCAAAGCCCGCGATATTCTCGCCAAGCGGTTCGCGGCCGTGACCGCCGCGCCAAGTCCCAAGACGGCCGACGCCGACACGGGTGCCCTCGCCGACGCCCAGAAAGCGATTAAGGCGGCTGAGTTGGCGGCGCTGACGGCTCACCAAGCCGAGGGGCAACTGCGGATCGACCTGAAGGCCGACCCCGAAAACAAGATGGTCGCCGGCAAACTGGCCACCGCCGTCCTGGAAACGAAAGACGGCCGCGACAAACTGACCGCCGCCGTCGATGCCCTGGAGGTCGCCCTGTCCGACATCGGCCGCGGGGCCAGCCGCGACGACGCCGACCGCCGCCGCCGGGCGCTGCTGCTACTGGCCCACCTCGACCCGACCGACGCCCCCTGGCAGAAGCGGGTGATGCTCCTCTTCGGTCAGCCGGAGTACCTCCGCGCCCAAACGGATCGCGTCGAAAAGCTGAACTCGTACCCGTCCCTGTTGGACGACGAGCGGCTCGCGGCCGACGCCCGGTTCTTCGCCGAGTATGAGCAGATGAAGCAGGGGGCGAAGGACCGCGACCGATATCTGGAACGGGTGAAGGAGGAACTCGCCGAGGTGCAGTCGCAGGTGGACGCCGTCAAGAAGCTGCTCGCCCAGCGCCAGACCTACCGGGACGAGCGGGCGGTGGTGGCCAAGGGGCTGTCCGATCAGGTGAAGTCGCTGGCGGACGAGCAGGAAACCGTCGAGGGCGAACTGTTCGCCATCCAGTTGGAGCTCGGCCGACTGCTCCGCGAGAACTTCGACCTGGAAGACCGGCTGATCCTCGCCGAGCGGCGAGCCGTCCCGCCGGTCGGCCGCTGACCGTCCGCACTCGCCCCCGGCTCACGCATAACAGGGTTCGGCCATGACTTTCCTCGGCAAGCTGCTGGTCTTCCTGAACGTCATCCTGGCCACCGCCTTGCTGTCGTGGTCGGTGTCGCTGTACACCAACCGGGTGGACTGGCCGGCCGTCGAAGCCGACGGCAAGAAGCTGAGCGAGTGGCCGCCCCTGCACGCCAAGGACGCCGCCGCCAACAACGGGCAGTACGCCGACGCCCGCGAGTCGGTGCGCGGCGCGGAGGTCCAACTGGCCAGCCGCGTGAAGGCGCTGAACGACCAACTCGAACTGGCCAAAGCCGGCGCGACGCCCCCGTTCTTCTTCGAACTCGAGCGGGTCGGCCTCAAGCCGGGGCAATCCCCGTCCGACCGGTTCGACTTGACCCGCGACCCGGCCCGTCAGACCCGCGTGGCCCGCAAGGACGGGACGAGCGTCCCCCTCCTCGGCCTGGACGTGCTCCAGAAGCAACTCCAGCAGGCCACCGAAGCCACGCTGGGCACCGATGAGAATGGCCAGGAGAGCGGGAAGAAGGGCCTCGCCGCCGTCCGCAAGCAGCTGGTCGTCCTGGACGGGCAGGTGGCGGTGTTCAACGGGAACATCGAGCGGTTCCGCGTCGCCATCGTCCAGCGCGACGACGAGAAGCGATACCTGGACGACAACCGGGTGAACTCGGACGCGCAGCTCATCACCCTCCAGAAGCGGAACGACCAACTGGTGGACCGGCTGAAAGTGTTCGGCGTCGCCCGCCCGGTCGTCCTCGCCCCAGTGCCGGCTACCCCGACCCTTGCCGGCTCCCGCTAATCCCCGAACACCCCGCTCAGTCCGAGGACTCGACCGATGACCCCGCTCGGCAAGATGCTCGCCATCTTCGTGTTCCTCCTCGCCCTCGTCTGGGCGTGGCTGACCGTGAACACGTACGTCAGCCGCACCAACTGGAAGGCGGAGGCGGACAAGTTCCAGAAGCAGGCCCAGGCGACGGCCGACGGGCACGACAAGTTGAAGGCGCAGACCGAGAGCGAGCGGGCCGGCACGAAGGCCGAAACGGAGGCCATGAAGAAGGACCGCGACGCCGCCCTGGCGACCGTCGCCAATCAGCGCAAGGAACTCGACGAACTGCGGATTGGGATCGACGACAAGTTGGCCGCCGCCGCCAAGGCCAACCCGGAAGTGAACAAGGACAACTCCCGCCAGAAGGAGTTGCAGACCGAGGTGGGCAACTTGACCGCCTCGCTGAAGACCGCGCAGGATGAAGTGGTCGGCCTCACCAAGTCCACGGCGACGGCGAAGCTGCTGCAAGAGCAGGCCCAGCGGGACGCCGCCGCCGAGAAGCAGCGGGCCGGCACCCTGGAGAACACGCTGCGGACCACCGACGACAAGCTGAAGGAAGCCATCGCCCGCGCCAAGCAGGGGATCGGCGACGGCGGCCCCGTGCGGCCGACCGCCCCGGAAGGGTTCCGCGGCACCGTCAAGGCGGTCAGCGCGTCCGGCGAGTTCGTGGAGATCACGCCGGGCGGGGCCGCCGGCCTCCGCGAGGGCACCCGACTGGTCGTCAAGCGACTCGACCCGAAGAACCCGAAGTTCGTCGGCTATCTGACCGTCCGCGGCGAGATCGATTCGGACAAGGCGGCCGCCCAGTTCGAGCCGCCGCTCCGCCGGGGCAACAAGGCGCTGTCCGCCGACGACTACCCGAAGCCCGGCGACGAAGTGTCGCCGGAAGGCAAGTGATACCGAATCCGATCGATCCGTAACCGTTGCGGCGGTGTCGGAACACCTCTCCCCGCTGGGGAGAGGTCGGTTGCGAAGCAACCGGGTGAGGGGTCTTTTTTGGCTCAAAGCTGGTGGAAATACCCCTCACCCGGCAACTGCGTTGCCGACCTCTCCCCAGCGGGGAGAGGTCGGAAGACGGATCGGCGAACGGTCACGGTTCAACCGATTTCGTGCGAGTCGTCCCCGACCTTCACCAGGACACCCGGTCATGGCCAAGAAGAAGAAACCGAAGGTGAAGCCGGTCGTGGCGGTGGACGCCGACGAGGACGATGTCGTACCGGTGCCCAAGGGGAAAAAGGGAAGGGCGTCGGCGGACGACGACGAAGACCCGATGAAGCCGCGGGCGCGGTACGACGTGTACTTCGGCCTGACCCTGATCACCACCCTGATCCTGATCGGGGCGGCCGCGCTGCTGTACTACGATCAGGAAGACCTGAAGTCGTCGGCCAACGCCGGCTTCAACCCACCCACCGTGACCGCCGGGGCGCTCGGCTTCCGCCCGGCCGCCAAGTAGTTCTCGACCGCCGCCCCACTCGCCTCAGCCCCGCAGGAGCGCGCCGGACATGGCCAAAGTGACGCCCACGCCCCGATCCGTCGCCCCGCCGTCGGGGTACAGCCCCGGCTACACGTGGATGCTGCTGTTCGCGGTCCTGGCGATGGCCGGCGGGGCCGCGCTGCACTACCTCGAACTCACCTCCGACTACGACTTCGTGTCGGAGCCGAAGGGACTACCGGCGGTGCCGAAGTTGGTGCCGCTGCCGCCCCGCGACCAGCCGGCCCCGAAGCCGCTCACCCGCGCCCCAGAGCTGCCGGGCGACGACCGCGCCGCCCTCCCGCCGGACGCGCCCGCCGCCGAGCCGCGCCTGCGCCCCGTCGGCCCGGTCGTGACCCGGTTGCCGCCGCTGCTGCCTGGCCTTCTGACCCGCTGAGCCGTAGCGAACATTTGGTGGCAGCCCGCGAGCCGGCGGGATTTTCCCGTTTTCCGCTACAAATGCGCCGGCGGACGGCGACAATACCACCCATCTCCCGCGACCCGTATTTTCGCCCCTGGCACCCCATCCCGACCGGATTCGGAGAAGTGGTCGATGGCAAAGAAACCGACCGGCCCGGCCCCCGACGATCTGCCCCTCCGCGCGGACATTCCGCCGGAGCCGGCCGACCTGTTCGGGACGGACACCGACCCCGACCCCCTGGCGCGCGACGCCCAGGAGATCACCGAAGCCGACCTGTTCGACTTCGACGACCCCGTCACCGAGCCGATCCGGGCGATCCGGGCCGCCGCCGCCCCACCGGCGGACGAGGACGACATCCTCGCCTGGGACGTGTTGGAGGACGCCTCGTCCACCTCGTTCGTCGGCAAGCGGCCGGACGACTCCGGGTCGTCGATCCTGTCCGGCCGGGGCGCGACCGCCAGTGTGCCGGGGTCCGGGTGGCTGGATTCGGGCGTGCCGCTGACCCCGCCCGCGCGGGGGATGGGGGTGGACGAGACGCACGCCTTCCCCATCGCGGCCGAGTCCGTGGCGTCGTCGTCCGGGGTGAACCTGCACGATCCGGAGGGGTCGGGCGATGGCGAGTCGGAGTCGAGCATCTTCGGCCGCGGGGCCACCGACCAGAGTTCGCGGATCGAGATTCCCCTACCGCCGCCGTCCGACCAGGCCACCGAGGCGATGGACGTGGTCGGCCCGGCGAGCATCTGGGATGAGACCGACGCGGTCGATGCCGACCAACTCGCCGCCCTCCGCGAGGAGGCGGCGACGGACGCCATCGACTGGGACGCCCTCAAGGGACTGGGCGCGAAGGTCCGCCACCTACGGCATGCCGACGACGCGGCCGACGACGACGCCCAGCACACCCTCCGCGCGCCGCGGCCCGAATTGCCCGACGAGCCGACCGGCGACGCCGACTGGGACGCCCTCAAGGGACTCGGCGCGCGGGTCCGGCACCTGCGGCACGACGACTCGGTGGCGGACGACTCGAATCGAACGCTCCACGCGCCGGAACCGGAACCCGAGGCTGTGGTGGACGACGACTTCGACGCCTGGCTGAAGGAGGAGAGCGGGACCGTGCCGCAACCGGCCCCGCGGACGATTCCCGACGGCACCGGGGTGGGCCTGCCGATCGGCGCGACGCCGACGCCGGCCCCCCCGACCCCGCTCCGTCGGGCGGTCGCGCCCGTCGGGCCGGAGTACGACCTCGACGAGGACGACGAGCCGGTGAAGGCGTCGCCGAAGCGGGCGACCGCGAAGCCGGCCGGCGAGAAGAAGGCGAAGTCCGGCGCGATGGCGTGGATCGGCGGCGGCATCGCCGGGCTGCTCGTCGGCGGCGGCGGCGTTTTCGGCCTGTCCCAGATGGACATGCTGCCCGGCCAGGACACGACCGGGAAGCCCGTCGTCTCCAACGTGCCGAAGGGCAGCCCCGTCGATGCCGAGAAGTTGGCCGAGTTGCAGAAGGCTGCCGCCGACGCCGAAACGGCCCGCGCGGACGCGGTGACGAAGATGGAAGCTGCCGAGGCGCGGGCGAAGGACGGCGAGCAAGCGGTGACCGACCTGGCCGCCGCGAAGAAGGCCGCCGACAAGGCCGGCACCGACCTCATCGACGTGACGAAGAAGCTGGGCGAGAGCGAGACGAAGCTGATCGCGGTCATCAAAGATGGTGAGAAGGCGAGCATCGAACTGAACGCCGCGAAGGACGACCTGAAGACTGCCATGAAGGATGTCGTCGCCGCGAAGGACGGCCTGACGGCGGCGATGAAGGACGTGACCGACGCGCAGAAGAAGGCGAAGGCGAACGACGACGTGCTGGCCGGACTGGTCAAGGAGTTCAAGGCCGCCAAGCTGATCGACGCCGACGCCGATGCCGCCACCGCCCTGGCCAAGCTGCCCGACGCGGCCAAGAGCGCGGCGACCGCCGCCGCCAGCGGGGACGCCAAGAAGGTGGCCGAGGCCCTCGCCGCCGCGAAGAAGGAACTCGACGCCAGTCAGGCCTCGCTGAAAGCCGCCACCGACGACCTCGCCAAGGCGAAGACCGATGCCGAAAAAGCGATGACCCTCGCCGACGACCGCGCCAAGGCAGTCGCCGACGCGCGGAAGAAGGCGAAGGCCAGCGACGACGCGCTGGCCGGGTTGGTGAAGGAATTCAAGGCCGCGAAGCTGATCGACGCCGACGCCGACGCCGCGACCGCGCTGGCCGAGCTGCCGGACGCGGCGAAGAAGGCCACCGCCGCCGCCATGAGCGGGGACGCGGCCAAGGCCGCCGAGGCGCTGCTGGCCGCCAAGAAAGATTTGGGCACGGCCCAGACCGCGCTCAAGAAAGCCGAGACGGACCTGACTGCCGCCAAGAAGGACGCCAAGGACGCGATGGCCCTCGCCGACGAGGCGACCGAGGCCGCCAACGCCAAGGCTACCAAGTCGATCGACGACGCCAAGGCGGACGCGACGAAGGCGGTGAAGGCCGCCCAGACCGTCGCCGACAAGCTGGTCGCCGCCGCCAAGAAGGAGACCGACGACAAGGTGAAGGCGGCCGTCCTCGACGCCGAGAAGTCACTTGCCGCGCTGAAGCAATCGGCGGACGACGCGAAAAAGGCTCTGGCCGCAGCCGACGCCGCAGTCAAAGCCGCTGAGGCGTCGCGTGTTGCGGAGGTGAAGGTGGCGGCCGAGAAGGCATTCGCGAAGGAAGCCGAGTTCGCCCGTCAACTGGCAGCCGCGAAGGCGAGCGCCACCGTCGGCGGGCCGGTCCTCGCCGTCGATGCCGTGGCCCAGGAGAAGGCGGTCGCCGCCTACTCGGCCGGCGTGGCGCACTACTTCGCCGGCCGGTACGCCGCCGCCGAGAAGGAACTCCGTGCCGCTGCCGCCGGTGCCGACGACGCCCGATACAGCTACTTCCTCGGCCTCGCGCTGCTCGCCCAAGGGCAGACGGACGCCGCCGCCCAGAGCTTCGCCTCGGGGTCGGCGTTTGAACGGCGGAACAAGCCGAACGTCCGCGACATCGGCGACGCGCTGGAGCGCATCCAAGGTCCGGCGCGGAAGGAGTTGGCGAAGTACCGCCCGATGTGATTCCGAGCCGGAAGCGTGAGCGACGGTATCAGGCGGAGCCGGAAGCGCGAGCGACGGGACAACCCGTCGCTCGCGCTTCCGGCTCCGACGCTTCCCGGCATCACTCGTCGGCGATCCACTCGAACCGTGGCCGCTCGACCCCGTCCCGATTCACCATCTCGACGAACATGGCCAGCGGGCGGACGAACAGGCCGCCGTCGCCGTACAGAGGCCGGTACACGACCATCGGCTCCTGCGTTTCGGAGTGCGTGGCGACGCCGACGACGAGGTACTCGTTGCCCTTGAAGTGCCGGTAACGACCGGGGCGAAGCAAGTCGGCAGTCAGGGGAAGCCTCCACTATCGGGCGAACGACACCGGTCAGCGAGTCCGTGTGCGGTGGACCGGCAACCCTCTCGGCATTCACCCGCCGAGGCACGACTCCATCGCTGTCGCCAACCCGTCGATTTCGGCCTTGGTCCGCTTCTCCGTGACGGCCACGATCAACCCGTCGGGCATCGTCGGATACCAGCGGCCGAGCGGCAGGCCGGCGTGGTAGCCTTGGCCGCGCAGGTCGGCCAGTAGCTTCGGCACGTCGCCGGACACGCTCAGGGCGAACTCCTTCACGAACGGCCGGTCGAACTTCAACGTCACGCCCGGCACCGTCGCCAACTGCTCGGCCGCGTAGTGGGCCTTTTGCAGGCACAGTTCGGCGGTCTCCTTCAACCCGGTCGGGCCGAGGGCGGTCAGGTGAACCGCGGCGCGAAGCGCGAACAGTCCCTGGTTCGTGCAGATGTTACTCGTCGCCTTCTCGCGGCGGATGTGCTGCTCGCGGGTACTCAGCGTCAGCACCCAGCAGCGTTTGCCGTGGCGGTCGGTGGTCTCTCCGACCAGCCGGCCGGGGATTTTCCGCAGGTACTCGGTGCGGCAGGTCAGGATGCCGAGGTACGGCCCGCCGAACCCGAACGGAATGCCGAGGCCTTGCCCCTCCGCTACGGCGATATCCGCCCCGTGGTCGGACGGCTTGGTCAGGATGCCGAGGGACACCGGGTCGAACACGTCGATGAAGATGGCCCCGACCTTTCGCGCCGCCGCGCCGATGTCGGTCATCTCTTCCAGGTGTCCGAAGAAGTTCGGCGACTGCGCGACGACGGCGATGGTTTTGTCGCTCACCGTCCGCGCCACGTCGTCGGGGTTCAGGAACCCTTCCGGCGTCGGCAGTGTGCGAACGGCGACGTTCAGGTTGGCGACGTAGGTGGCCAGCACCTGCCGGTATTCCGGGTGAACGCTCTCGGCGACGAGGACTTCGCCGCCCTTGCGTCCCGTGATGTTCGACGCCATCAGCACCGCTTCGGCCACGGCCGAGCCGCCCTCGTACAGGCTGGCGTTGGACACGTCCATGCCCGTCAGTTGGCACATCATCGTCTGGTATTCGTAGATCGCCTGGAGTGTGCCCTGGCTGGCTTCCGCTTGGTACGGCGTGTACGCGGTGTAGTTCTCGCTGCGGCCGGCGATCACGTCCACGACGGTCGGGATGAAGTGGTCGTAGGCCCCGCCGCCGAGGAAGCAGACGGCGTCGGTGGCCGAGCGGTTCTTGTTCGCCAGCGCTTGCATGTGCGCGGTCAGTTCGATCTCGGTGAGGGCCGGCGGGATGTCCAGTAGTCGGCCGAAGCGGAGGGCCGGCGGGATGTTGGCGAAGAGGCTCTCGACGCTCGGCACGCCGATCCGGGCGAGCATGGCGGCGACATCTTCCGGCGTGTTCAGGACGTACTCGGACATGGCGGGAACGAACTCCGGGGAACTTCACTTCCTGGTCGGTTTCAGGGCGTTCGCCCAGGCCATCACGGTGGCGAGGAAGGCGGTATCGTCGTCCGGTTCCAGGTAGACTAACCGCGTCACGTCGGCGGATGTCACCAATGGAAGCGCGCGACTGGCGGGTTGCGAGCGGTACGCACCTCGGCGGGTGCGGGTGAGGAACGTGACCGTATCGGCCGAGTGCCGCCACAATTCGGGAACCCCCAGCGCGGCGTAGATGGGTTGCTTCCCCAGCGAGGACCGCGAGTGATCGATTTCGATGGCCAGGTCCGGCGGCGGGTGAATGGAAAAATCCAGGTCTCGCAGGCCCGCGACGGCCGAGACATTTTGGATATAGAAACTCTCGTCCGGTTCGAGGGCGGAGTCCAGGTCTTCACGGTGAACAGTCATGCCGCCGGCACCGCGCATCGGGATGCCGTGGGCGACGCAAAAGAGCTTCAACAAGTTGTCGAGGCGTCGCGAAACGCCGTCGTGGAAGAAGGACACGACCATGAGTTCCAGACTCCCCCGGTGGTACGCCATCTTCAACTTGGGTCGGACGGCGTCCCGACGACGGTCGAGCCACTGGTAGCCGGCCCACGTCAACCCGCTGATGACGGCGGACTGGCCGGGTTGCAGCTCGGTCAGGAGCCGCGCGGCGGTGCGCAATACCGGCGGGACGGCGGGCTTCTTCGGGCGCGGAGTGACGACGGCGGACATGCGGAAACCCCCGGGTCGGATCGACTTAATGGCCGGCGATCTGGGCATCGTACTGGACAGCGGTCAGCAGGTGGTCGAGGGTCGCGCCGGCGGCGAGCCTGATCCTCACCAGCCAGCCACCCGCGAACGGGTCGTCGTTCACCAAACTCAGGTTGTCCACGGCGGCCCGGTTCACGTCCACGATCTCGCCGGCGACCGGGGCGTAAATGGACGACGTGCTTTTCACGCTCTCGATGATGCCGATCTCGTCGCCGACTTTCACCGTCAGGCCAACCTTCTTCAGTTCCAGGAACGTCGGCTCGGTCAGTTGCTCGACGGCGAACTGGGTGACGCCGACGGTCACGGTGTCGCCGGTTTGCTTCGACCACTCGTGAGTGGCGGCGTAACGGCAGTCGGTCGGGTTGGTCATAAGGGCAACTCGGTTGGAGTAAGTCCGTCCCGCCGGGACGGACGTGTTCGGTTGCAGGTCGCGGTCGAAGTTCCCCGCCGGGGAACGAGGCCCGACGGCGAATCACCTTCGGACAAGCGGCACGGCGTCGGGCCTCCCCGGCCGTCGGCCGGCTCGACCGCGACCTACTTCCGCTTGTAAAACGGCAGCGGCACGACGGTGGCGGGGACATGCGTGCCCCGCAGGTCCACGGCCAGCTCCGTGCCGACGGCCGCGTGCGCGGGGGGAACGTACCCCATCGCGATCGACTTCTCCAGGTGCGGAACGTAACTGCCGCTGGTGACGGTGCCGACCGGCGTCGAACCCGCGAGGATCGGACTGTCTTGCCGGGCGGCCCGCTTGCCGTCCAATTCCAGCCCGACCCGCACCGGCCGATCCGGTGGCTTCGCCAGGATCGCCGCACGGCCGACGAACTCGCCCTTGTCCGGCTTCACCGCCCAGCCGAGGCCCGCCTGAATCGGGTCGATGGTCTCGTTCATCTCGTGGCCGTAGAGCGGCATGGCGGCTTCCAGGCGGAGCGTATCCCGCGCGCCCAGGCCGCAGGGCAAGGCTCCACGCGAGACGAACTCCTCCCACAGCGGCACGCCCAGCGCGCTGTCGATGCCGACCTCGAACCCGTCTTCGCCGGTGTACCCGGTGCGGGAGACGGTGCAGGCGGTGCCCTTGTACGCCGTCTTCACGGCGAAGTAGTACTTCAGCTTCGTCACGTCCTCGGCGAACAGCCCGCTCACCAGCTTCACCGCGTTCGGCCCTTGCACGGCGATCATCGCCGTGGACGTGGTGTGGTCCTCGATCTTCACATCCATTCCGGTCGCCCGACCCGCCCACCACGCCAGGATTTTCTCGCGGTTGCCGGCGTTCACCACCGCCGAGTAGTCGCCGGCCCACTTGTACACGAGGATGTCGTCGAGGATGCCGCCGTCGTCGCCGCACACCAGCCCGTACCGCACCTGGCCGTCCTTCATCGTGCCGACGCAGTTCGTGAAGACGCTCTCCAAGAACGGCAGAGCGTCCGGCCCGGTGATGTCCACGCGGGCCATGTGGCTGATGTCGAACAGCCCGGCGGCGGTGCGGACGGCCTTGTGTTCCTCGATGATGCCGGCGTACTGCACCGGCATGTCCCACCCGCCGAACGGCACGATGCGGGCCTTGTGCGCGACGTGCCAGTCGTACAGCGGGGTTCGCAAGTTGGCCATGACCGCACCGGAGGGAGGACGTGAACGACGTAAGGCGGCCCCGGCCGTCGGGTGCCGCCTCGTGAGGGTAGTTTAGTCGCCCGCCGTCGCAACGTCATCCAGTGGGGGCGGTTCCCGAAACGCCTCGATCCGCTCGCGGATGAACGCCACAAGTCGCGGCAACTCATCCGACAGGACGACCCGTGTGGGAAGCAGGTAGGTGTGTTGATCGCGTTTAATCAGGAAGAGAAAGTCCGGCCGCTCGATGAGTTCTACCTCGCGCCAACTCCGCTTGTGTTCACACTCCGGCGGACCGGCGGAGGCGAACCAGTATTGTTGGAACTCCATCGTACACGGCACGGAGTGCAACACTGTGCCCCAGGATCGGTAGACAAGCCAAAGCCGGCGGGCGGCGACATACAGGTATCGAACGACCCAGGCAAAAATGCAGGCGTGCGAGAACATGTTCGGCCGGCCGCTCAGGTTGCCGATCAGCCCGACGACCGTACCCAACCCGAACCACCCGACAATGCCGTACCAGAAACTCAACCTGTCGAAAGCGTTTTGGTAATCGACGTGAATGAAGAAGCGACGCATCTCGGATTGTCGCAGGCGATAAACGAACTGCATGTGCGCCTCCGGTCGGACTGGCCATGGTTTTCATTCGGCCATTTCACGCGAAGAACGCTCGCACCGGCACGCGGAAGTCGGCGAACACCTCCGGCAGCGTCAGCTCGTCGGCGACCGTCAGCACGCGGGCGAACTCGTCCGCCGTGTGGACGCTCACCGTTTCCTTCTCCGGATCGACGATGCAGACGACCTTCACCCCGGCGTCCAGGTACTCGACGACCTTCGCCATCAGGGTTCGGGTGCGGTCGCTCGGTGAGCGGATTTCAAAGACCAGATCGGGCGCGACATCGGGGTAGCCGTGCAGGTCCGCATCCCTGGCCAGCGTTTCGTAACTGAAGTAGGCCACGTCCGGCCCCCGCACCGTGTCCGGGTCGCGTTCCGTCACGACGCCCATGTCGTTCGACATCGCGCGGCCGAGGTCTCGCGCCCGGACGTAGTTCCGGAGTTCACCGCCCACGTTCAGGCAAACATAACAGTGGAGCGCGCTGGGGCGTGGCATCTCGACGATCACTCCTTTCACGAGTTCGGTGCGCCGGCCGTCGTCGGGCAGCGCGGCGAACTGTTCGGCGGTCAGCAGCGCCGTCGGAGCAGACGGGGGTGGCAATGTGGCGGTCGCCATTCTCAACCTCCGAAAAGGGGTCTCCGATAGTGTACGCGGCACGGAAGGGATAGACTCACTGATGATCCGCCGCCCTCGGTCGTAGTCGCGGTCGAGCCGGCCGAAGGCCGGTGAGGCCCGACGCCGTGCCGCTTGTCCGCGGCGGTGATTGGCTGTCGGGCCTCGTTCCCCTGACGGGGAACTTCGACCGCGACCTACGACCGCCCTCGGAGCTGCCCCGTGGCCGACCGCAAGACGCCGCCGCTGATCGACTTGGCCGCCGTCGCCGTCAGCCCGGCCCTCATCATGCTGATGGTCGGCAGCCTCGCCTTCTTCCTCATCGAGGTGCTGTACGGCGGGCAGTGGACCGACCGGCTCATCTACACCTTCTTCTTCTTCGTCTTCGGCATCGTCCTCATCGCGCGGCTGCACATCCAGCACGGCGGCGGGAAGGCCCGCGCGTACGGCATCGCCCTGGGCCTGGTGGCGTACATCGCCATGTTGCAGTTCGTCGAATACCCCACCGCCTGGTTGAAGACCGCCGGCCCGATCATCAACGCGGCGCTCATGGCGCTGGTCTGGTGGATTTCCCACAAGCTGACGTGGGACTGCACGCACCTGGACGCCGACCGCAAGGCGTCCGGCCGGGGCGTGCTGGCGGCGGCCGGGCTGGACGCGAACACCGGCACCACGGAGGCCGAGGACGACGCCGAGTTCGACCCGGACCGCGCGGCGCAGGCTGATCCGAGCCGGAAGCGTCAGCGACGGGCGAAACAGCAACCGATGGGTTGGCTGGAACGCTACCGGAAGTACCGCGAGTGGCAGAAGAAGAAGCCGCACACGCCGGGCGTGTGGGTGCTGTACTTCGCCGTCGCCGCGCTGCCGCTGTTCGCCCTCGGTCAGGCTCTCATTCCGGCCGACGACGACAAGCGCCGCGCCGCCACCTTCTGGCAAATGGCGACCTACATCGGCAGCGCGCTGGGCCTGCTTGTCACCACCAGCCTGCTGGGGTTGCGGCGCTACCTGGAGGACCGCAACGCCCGCATCCCGACCGGCATCACCGTCGGCTGGCTCGGCATGGGGGCGGCGGTCATCCTCGTGTTCCTGGCGGTCGGGGCCGTGCTGCCGCGGCCGCACTCCGAGACGCCGATGTTCACCTGGGACCGGGGCGGCAAGTCGGATCGCAACGCCTCGAAGAACGCGCAGGTGCGGGACAACTCGGCCGGCAAGGGCGAGGGCAACGCCGGTCAGAAGACCGAAGCCGGCAAGGGCAACGCCAGCGGCAAGAACGGCGAACCGGGCGGCGGCAACAAGGGCGAGAAGGGAACCGGCAAGGGCGACAAGGGCAACAACTCCGGCAGCAAACAGAAGGGCGAAAATGGCGGCGATCAGAAGGGGAAAGAGGGCGGCGAGAAGGGCGAGAAAGGCAAGGACGACCCGAACGCGAAGGGGAATGAGAAGGGCGAGAAAGGCAAAGACGAGAAGGACGACCGCCAAACGGACGGCAGCAACCGCGACGCCGACGAGAAGAAGGAGCAGGACGACGCCGGCGAGCAACGGGGCGAAAAACTCAAGCAGGTTAACGACGCGGTCGAAACGCTGTCCAAGTTCGTTAAGTGGCTGGTCTGGACGGCGATCATCATCCTCGTGGTGGCCGCCCTGTTGTACTACGGGTTGAGTTGGCTGGCCCCGTTCACCAACTGGGCGCGGGGGCTGCTCGACTGGCTGCGCGGGCTGTTCGGCAAGAAGCCCACCGGCAAGAAACGGAAGGCCCAAGTGGAGGAAGAGGTGCTGGCCGGGGAGGAGCGGCCGCCGCCGTTCCACACCTTCGCCAACCCGTTCGACGACGGTTCGGCCCGCCGCCGCGACCCGGCCGACTTGCTGGCGTACAGCTTCGCCGCGTTCGACTCGTGGGCGTGGGACCGAAACCGGGGCCGCACCGAGGACGAGACGCCGGTCGAGTTCGCCGCCCGCATCGCCGAGGACTTCCCCGACCTCACCGCCCCCACCGCCGACCTCGCCGACTTGCACACCCGCGCGCTGTATTCCCCGGCCCCGCTGCCGGCCGACACCGTGGACCGCGTGGCGACCGTCTGGCGAAGCCTGGAACTCGCGGGCGAACCGGCGGGCAGCCGGTGAATCGCGCGGCTTCGCCGTATGCTAACCCGATGAAGCACGAACCCGTACCCGACCGCCGCCGGCGGTCTCTGTCGCACGTCGGCGGCGACACCGAAACGGCCGGCGATGTCGCCGAGGCCCAGGCGCTCGCGCACGCCCTGGACGTGGCCCCGTCGTCGGACGACGACGACGATCCTGCCCGCGACCACGTCCACGGCTTCCACTCGTACCCCGCGCGGATGCACCCGATCACGGCCGCCCGGTTGGTCGAGTCCTTTTGCAAGCCGGGCGGCCGGGTGTTCGACCCGTTCTGCGGGTCGGGCACGGTGTTGGTGGAGGCGATGCTCCAGGGGCGGCGAGCGGTCGGCGGCGACCTGAACCCGCTGGCGGTGCTGCTGGCCAAGCGGAAGACCACTCCGCGACCGGAGGCGGAGGTCGAACATCTGGTGCAGCAGGCGGTCGAGTGCGCCGAGTTCGCGGACGCGCGGCGGAAGGGCAAGGCCGGCGCGAGCCATCGCTTCCCGCCCGAAGACATGGAGCTGTTCGAGCCGCACGTCCTGCTCGAACTCGACTCGCTCCGGCTGGCCGTGTTCAACCGCACGCACGACCCGGCGTTCGCCGACCTGCAACTGGTGCTGTCGTCGATCCTCGTCAAGCTGTCGAAGAAGCGGGGCGACACGTCGGCGGCCGGCATCACGGCCGTGAAGCGGACGGCGGCGGGGTTTCCGGCGAAGTTCTTCGCGCGGAAGGCGGAGGAGTTGGCCCGCCGGCTGGCGACGTTCACGCTGCGGCTGCCGATGCCGGTGCCGGAGGTCCGCATCGCCCTCGCCGATGCCACCTCGCCGACGCCGTCGCCCGGCCTTGTGGACGCGGTCATCACGTCGCCGCCGTACGCCGCGACCTACGACTACTCGGCCCAGCACGCGCTGCGGTTGCGGTGGCTGGGCATGGAAGCGGCCGGCTTCGTGAAGGGTGAAATCGGCTCCCGCGCCGCGTACAAGCGGGTGTCGGCGGACGAGGCCCGCGTCGCCTGGTGCCTCGAACTCGGCCGGTTCCTGAACACGGCGGCGCTCGTGCTGCCCGTCGGCAATCCGCTGGTGATGGTGGTCGCGGATTCGGCCGTGTGGGGCACCGCGCTGCGGGCCGATGAGATCGTCGCCGAAGTCAGCCGCAAGCACGGCTTCGCGCCGGTGGCACGGGCGAGCCAGCCGAGGCCGCACTTCCACGGCCCGACGATGAAAGCGTTCCAGGATCGGCCGCGGCACGAACACGCGATCCTGCTGCGGCGCGAGGAAGCGAGCTACCGTCCGGTCCCGCCGCGCCCGAAGGCGACCCCTCTCCCGCGCGTCACACCGCCGCCACGAGTCGGGCCGGTCCCCCGACCGGCAACGCCACCGGTGAAACGCGAGGCAACGCCGAGCGCGCGGCCGGTTCGACCGAAGGGAATCCCGATCGAGCGACCGCGTCGGAAACCGGGGAAATGACCGTGCTCCACGGCAAACGCGCGCTCGTCACGGGCAGCAGCCAGGGTATCGGCCTCGCGGTCGGCAAGGCAATGGCCGAAGCCGGCGCGGCGGTGGCGTTCACCTCGGAACGATCCACGGACGCGGTACCAGAGGTGGCGGAGTTGCTCGCGCGGTTCCCGACCTGCCACTACTTCCAGGCGGATGTGACGCGGGACGGCGCGGCGGATCGCCTTGTCGCGGACGCCTGGGACGCGCTCGGCGGCCTCGACGTGCTGGTGAACAACGTCGGCACCTTCCGCGAACCGCCGTTCCTCGAACTGACCAAGTCGCACTTCGACTTCGTCTTCAACTTGAACGTGTGGTCGGCAATTGCAGTCACGCGGGCGTTCGTCGAACGGGCGAAGGCGGCGGGGCAGGGCGGGCGCATCCTGTTCTCCTCGTCGTTGAACGGCTCGCGGTCGGAACCGGCGCACACCCTGTACGACGCCAGCAAGGGGGCCATCGACGCGCTCACCCGGCAACTGGCGGTGGAGTTGGCCCCGCTCGGCTTCACCACGGCCGCCGTCGCGCCGGGGTTGGTGGAAACCCCTCTCACCGACTTCGGCCTGAAGTCCGACCCGGCGGCACGGGCGGAGGTGGAGCGGCAGATTCCCGTCGGGCGAATCTCGACGGTCGAGGACGTGGCCGGGTGGTACGTCTTCCTGGCGTCCGACGCCGCCCGGTATGCGACGGGTGTCGTCATCCCGGTGGACGGCGGGCTGAACGCCCAGCAGATGCCCAGCCGCCCGATCACCGAGAAGGAACGAACGCGATCCGAGCCGGAAGCGTGAGCGACGGAGCTTCATCCGAGCCGGAAG
>JAYTTN010000453.1:0-5289 GCA_043745295.1 Fimbriiglobus sp.
CGTGAGTCCGCCGGTACCGAAAAACCACCGGCGGACTCACGTCGCGCCGTTAGCCAAGATAGGAAATCCCCATGACCCCGTCCGACCTCCGCGCCGCCACCGCCCCGCTGCCCCGCGTGCGGCTGGCGCACCTGCCGACGCCACTCGAAGAAGCGCCGCGCTTCGCCGCGCAGCTCGGCGATGGTGTTCGCGTGTTCATAAAGCGCGACGACTGCACCGGCCTGCTCCTCGGCGGGAACAAGGCCCGGCACAACGAGTTCCTCCTCGGCGATGCCGTCGCGCGGAACGCCGACATGGTGGTGTGGGGCGCGGGCGTGCAGTCGAACAACTGCCGCCAAACTGCCGCCGGGTGCGCCAAGCTCGGCCTCGAATGCCGACTGTACCTGAGTCGCGGACACTATCGCACCGAACCGCAAGGGAACCTGCTCCTCGATTACCTCGTCGGGGCGCACGTCGAGTTCACGGACGCCGTCATCGGCCCGGAGTTGGACGCGCTGTTGGCGGCAAAAGCCGAGGAGTTTCGCCAGGCCGGGCGAAGGCCGTACTTCTGGCACCGGCCCCGCGTGGTGCCGCTCGCGGCCGTCAGTTATGCGTTGTGCGTCGCCGAAATCGCGGAGCAGCTTGCGGCGATGAACCTGACGGCCGGCGGGTTGTATGTGTCGTCGTCGGGGGCGACCGGAGCGGGCGTCGCGCTCGGGGCGAAGCTACTCGGCCTGACGTGCCCGGTGCGGCTGATTTGCCCGATGCACTGGCCGTGGAGCATCCCCAACGCGCTGGCGAACGATGCGAATTCCGCCGCAGAGATGATGCAACTTCCGCACCGGTTGACCGCTGCTGACATCGACGCCGACGAGTCGTTCGTGGAACCTGGGTACGGGCGAGCGTCGCGGCGCGGGCAGGAGGCGCTGCACGCGCTGGCCCGCACCGAAGCGATCCTGCTCGACCCGGTGTACTCGGCGAAGGCGATGGCCGGACTCATGGCCGACGTGCGAAGCGGGAAGTACGCGCCGGGCACTGTGCTGGTGTTCATCCACACTGGCGGCGTGCCGGCCGTGTTCGCCGACCCGGAGCAGGCGCTGAGCGACGGCCGCTAGTCAGCAGCCCCGCCTCCGGACGGCGACGGCACAACGCCAGGTGCAGCGCGCCGGACCTACTCCTCCGCCACGAAGTCCTTGAATCGCTCGGATTCGGTCGCCACCGGCTTCGCGTCGTCGGCGGCCTTCACGACGATGTACGTCGCGCCGTCCTTCCGCCCGTCGATCCACTTCACCGCGGCCTCCGGCGGCAGTACGCAGGCCGCTTTCGTCATGGCGTCGGCCCGCCAGCCGGGGCTGGCGATGACGGTCGCGCTCCGCCGCCCGGTGAGGCCGAGACCGGTCTTCGGGTCGAGGACGTGCGAGTAGCGGACGTTTCCGATCTCGACGAACTGGAACAGGTCGCCGGACGTGGACACCGAGGCGTTCTTCAGCTTGACGTACCGCGCCGGTTCCCCTTTGCCGACGGGCGCGATCTCGACGACCCAGGCGTCCTTGTCCGGCGGCGCATCGGACACGGTGATGTCCCCGCTGGCGGCGATCAGGGCGGAAGTCACCCCGTTCGCCTTCAGCACCGCCATCGCCTCGTCCGCCGCGAACCCCTTGCCGATGCCGCCGAGGTCGAGCCGCATCCCGGCCTTCTTCAGGGCGACCGTCTTCGCCTTGGCGTCGAGCGTCAGCATCTTGAACCCGACGAGTTCCTTCGCGGCGGCCAACTCCTTGGCGTCCGGCAGCTGCTTCGACTTGCGGGACGCGCGCCACAGCTTCACCAGCGGGCCGACGGTGATGTCGAACGCGCCGTCGCACTCGGCCGAGACTTCCTGCGCGTGCGACAGCACGCGGAACAGGTCGTCGGACACGGCGACGGGCTTGCCCGGCGCGGCGTCGCTGGCGACGCACAGCCGCATCAGTTCGCTCTTCGGGTCGTAGTCGGTCATCGTCTTGTCGAGCGCCGCCACGCGGTCGAACGCGGCGGTCTTGGCCTTCTCGGCGGCGGCCGTGTCGGCGGCGTAGAGGGCGATCCGCCACTCGGTGCCCATGTGGACCGAGGCGAAGGTGTGGCGGGTGGGAGCGTGTTCGTCTTCAGGCGAGCGGGGGGCATTAGCCCCCTGTTCCGGATCACAACAGGGGGCTAACGCCCCCCGCTCGCCCGGACAGAAGCCGGACACCCCCAACCCCATAAGATACCCGCACGCCACGAGTCCGACGCACGCGCTTCGCATGGCCTCGCCTCCGGTTTTGTTCCGTGCCTCATTGACAGCCGCCCGCCCATCGGGGATTCTACACGCATGACCCGCCGCTCGCTCCTGCCGCTGCTCGCCCTCCTGCCCGCCCTCGTGCTGGTGGCCACTGCCGCCGACCCGAAGCCGGCCGACCCCGCGCCGAAGGTGACGGTGAAGCCGCTGCCGCCCGACCCGGACGTGCCCAACAAGGTGGACCTGCCGGCGAAAGACTTCACCGAGAAGCTCGAAGGCACCATCCTCGTGCCGTCCGACGAGGACGACAAGAAGATGGTCGAGGTGCCGCTGAAGGCCACGCTGGAGATGGTCTACATCCCCGGCGGCGAGTTCCTCATGGGCAGCCCGGACGGGGAGGCCGGCCGCGACGACCACGAGGGGCCGCGATTCCGGGTGACGGTGCGGCCGTTCTGGATGGCCAAGGTCGAGACCACCTGGGACCAGTTCGACATCTGGTGGAAGAACGCCAGCCTGCCGAACCGCATCGAGGTGGAGCCGAAGAACTCGCAGGTGAAGGTCAAGCCGGACGCCATCACCCGGCCGACCAACCCGTATGTGGACGAGACGTACAAGCACGGGCGGCCGAACAAGCCCGCCATCTGCATGAGCCACCACTCGGCCATGATGTTCTGCCACTGGCTGCGGCTGACGACGAAGAAGCCGTACCGCCTGCCGACCGAGGCCGAGTGGGAGTACGCCTGCCGCGCGGGCAGCAGCGGTCCGTACAGCTTCGACGAGAAGGCGGAGAAGCTGGACGACTACGCCTGGTACGCGAAGAACTCGCCGACGAAGGCCAAGAAGGACGGCACGACGCACGACGTGGGGACGAAGAAGCCGAACAAGTTCGGCCTGTTCGACATGCACGGCAACGTCTCCGAGTGGGTGCTGGACCAGTACGACCCGAAGTTCTACGCCAAGTTCTCGCTCGACAAGGCGACTCTGTGCCCGGTCAACAAGCCGACCGAGAAGAAGTGGAGCCACCCGGTTCGCGGCGGCAGTTGGAGCGACGAGGCGGACAAGCTCCGCAGCGCCTGCCGCATCCCGTCCGAGGCCGACTGGATGTCCGAAGACCCGCAGTTCCCGCGCAGCATCTGGTGGCTGACCGAGCGGGACACCATCGGCTTCCGCGTCTGCCTGCCGACCGACGAGTACCCGGAGCTGGTCGGCCTGAAGCCGCGGATGTTGAAGAAAGGGCAATGAATTCCGGTGCGGAAGTCGGAACGCGGAGTGCGGAATGTAGGCCGACCAGTGTTTAACCTCCTCTTCACGCCGGAGGCGTGGTTGCCGGTAGCCAGGGGTGGAGCGAGCGCAGCGAGCGGGAACCCCTGGAAAACTAGCGAAAACCTCGGAGTCCCGGAGGGACGACGGACTTCCGGCGAAGGAACCCGACCGAAGCCGGATGGGGTTCGCAGATCATCCGTCGTCCCTCCGGGACTCGATGGACGTTTTGAATGTGTCCAGGGGTTCGGTCGCTTCGCTCCGTCACCCCTGGCTACCGGCAACCACGCCTCCGGCGTGAAGAGAACGGGGCGATCCGCTGTGTTTTCAGCGATCCCCGCTCGCCAAGAACGAACGCCGCGCCCGTGCGGGCGCGGTCCTCTCTCCCTCTCTCCTGGAGCCTCTCTCATGGCGGACATCACTCGGCGGGACGTGCTGGCGGCCGGCGCGACGGCGGCCACGCTGGCGGCGGTCGGCCCGGTCCACGCGGCCGGCAACGACATCATCAAGGTCGGCCTCATCGGCTGCGGCGGCCGCGGCGGCGGTGCCATCGGCGACAGCCTGAAGGCCGACAAGAGCATCGTCTTCCACGCCGCCGGGGACGTGTTCCTCGACCGCGCCAAAGGCGTCGTCGGCGGTCAGAAGGAACAGTTCGGCGACCGCGTGGCCGTCGGCGAGCGGATCTTCGGCGGCCTGGACGCCTTCCAGAAGGTGATCGATTCCGGCGCGGACCTGATCATCCTGGCCACCCCGCCCGGCTTCCGCCCGACGCACCTGGAAGCGGCGGTGAAGGCCGGCAAGCACATCTTCTGCGAGAAGCCGGTGGCGGTGGACGCGGCCGGCATCCGCAAGGTGCTGGAGATCGCCAAGACCGCCAAGGAGAAGAAGCTGTCGGTCGTCGCCGGCACCCAGCGGCGGCACCAGCACGGGTACATCGAGACGATCAAGCGGATCCACGACGGGGCCGTCGGCGACCCGGTCGCCCTCCGCTGCTCGTGGAACAACAACGGCATCTGGTTCAACCCCCGCCAGCCCGGCGACACCGACGTGGCGTACCAGATCAAGAACTGGTACCACTTCCTGTGGCTGTGCGGCGACCACATCGTCGAGCAGCACGTCCACAACCTGGACGTGTGCAACTGGGTCATGAAGGGCCACCCGGTCCGCGCCGTCGGCATCGGCGGCCGCGCCTTCCGCCCGCAGGGCGACCCGAACGCCGTCGGCCACATCTACGACCACTTCTCGGTCGAGTTCCAGTACGCCAACGGCACGCCGATGTACAGCTACTGCGCGCACCTGCCGAACATCGAGAACGACGTGTCCGAACTGGTCGTCGGCACGAAGGGCCAGTCGCAGGTGAACGCCTACCAGATCAAGGGCGAGCGGGTCCACGGCAAGGATCCCATCAGCGCCTACGTGCAGGAGCACAAGGACCTCATCCAGAGCATCAAGGACGGCAAGCCCTACGAGGAGCTGACGACCGTCGCCGAGAGCACCATGACGGCCATCCTCGGCCGCATGGCCGTCTACTCCGGCGAGGTGGTGACCTGGGACGACGCCCTGGCCTACGACCAGGACACCATGCCGAAGGACTTGACCCTCGACATGAAGCTACCGGTGTCCGGCACGCCGACCCCCGGCAAGTTCATCGTGGACCCGAAGAAGCGCCAGCCCAAGAAGAAGAAGTGAGCCGAAGACCCCACCCCCCGGCCCCCTCCCCGTTCCGGAGAGGGAGTGGTCAAAAGGGCATCGTCGTCTTGCGAGCCGCGACCGCCAGGGAGTGGCATCTCGGCTTGGGT
>JAYTTN010000454.1:0-5282 GCA_043745295.1 Fimbriiglobus sp.
CGACGGACGAGCAGCGGGAGGCGGTCGCGGCGGCGAAGGCGCTCGACGGCTTGCGGTCGAACTGGCTCAACCCGCCGGAGTGGACGGCCACCGAGACGCTCACCTTCCCCGGCAGCGTCGGCGGGCCGTGGCGGCGCTACGTCACCGGGCCGGACGCGCGGGGCGTCGGCACGGTCCGCTACCCGCGCACGGTGCCGAAGTCGCCCGAGCACGCGACGAGGCTCAAGGACCGCACCCTCACGAAGCTCTACAACGCGCCGCCGGCGTGGCTGACCAACGCCCACGCCCGGCTCGACGCCGCGGTGTGCGCCGCCTACGGCTGGCCGGCGACCGTCGCCGACGACGACCTGCTGGCGAGGCCACTCGCGCTGAACCTGGCCCGCGCCGGCAGCGCCGCCCCCGCCCCCGCGCCCGCCGCCGGAGACGACGACCCCGAGGGGTAATTGCGTCGGTCAGCCGACGTTGACGCCGCCGCGGAACGCCGGGTCGAAGCCGAAGAAGTCGTCCACGCTGCGCAGGTCGCCGGCGGCCAGGACGCCGACGCGCGGGCCGCCGCCGGGGCCGGCCCCGACCAGCACCCGCACGTCGCCGTCGGCGGTCGGCCCGACGGAGACCGCCGCCCCGCCAGAATAGCCCGCGCCGAATACCGGGGCCGACCGCTCCAGGGTCAGGTCGATGCCCTGGTAGACGTTGACGGAGGTCGGGCCGCCGGGGCCGGACGCCGTCACGAGCTGGGCCGTCGAGGCCCCGTCCAGGAAGCCGGCGGCGACCGACACCCCGCCGCGCGAGGACGGGTCGCCGGCCAGGAACGCGTCCCGCAGCGTGCCGTCGGGGAAGTAGATGGCCACGACCGGCCCGCCGCCGACCCCGGCCCCGACGATCAGGTCGTCGCGGCCGAGGCCGTCGAGGTCGCCGGCGGCCACGTTCACGCCGCCCATGAACGAGGGGTCGAAGGCGAAGAAGTCGCCGACCGCGCCGGCGAGTTGGGTCACCCCGTTGGGGGCGTCGGGGGCCCAGTTGAACGTCCGGACGCGGGGCCCGCCCCCGGCCCCGGCCCCGACGACGATGTTGAGCCCCGGACTGCTGTCGAGGCGGGCCAGGGCGACCGTCGCCCCGCCGGTGAAGGCCACCTCGAACCCGAAGAAGCTGGCCACCAGCGCCGTCGGGTCGATCTGCCCGTCGGCACGCACGGAGCTGAGCTTGGTGCCGTCGATGACGATCACCCGCGCGTGCCCGCCGGCCCCGGCCGCGACAACCACGTCCGGCACGCCGTCGCCGGTCACGTCGCCGACGGCCACGCTCACCCCGCCGGTGAACTGGGGGTCGAAGGCGAAGAAGCTGGCCACCAGGGCGTTGCTCTGCCGGTCGTAGACCCGGACCAGCGGGGCGCTGCCCGGCCCGGCCCCGATGGCGTACAAGGGCGAGGCGTTCGAGGTCGCGGCGGTCAGTACGCCGACCGCTTCGTTCGCCACCTCGGCGGCGAACGCGGCCCCGGTCTGGGCGGCCACGACCGCGTTGGTGTCCGCCGTGCCGGCCTCGGCCGCGGCCAGCTTCGGGAAGGCGTCGTTGCTGGCCGCCTTCTGAATCTTGGCGAGTTCGCGGACGAAGGCCGTGCCGTCGGCGGCGGGGATGGCCTTCATGCGGGCGATGACGCCGGCGATGACGGCGGCCCCGCCGTCGATCACGGCCGGGTCGAGGATGACGTTGAGCCGGGTGGCCGTGTCGCGGGTGAGTTGCCCGACGACCGCCGGGTCGGACAGGTCGATCGGCCCCCCGGCGGTGACGACCAGGGCGGCCAGGGCGGCGAACGCGGCCGAGCCGTCGGCCCCCGCCACGCCGACCAGCGCGCTGACGCCCTTCGCCAGGGTCGCGATCTGGACGTCCGCGTCGAACGCCTTGGCGGCGCTCGTGCTGCCGCCGACGGCCGCCTGGATCACGTCGTCGTTGAGCGCATCGACCTCCCCCGGAACCCCGAACGCGACCTCGACGTAGACCATCGCGTCGGCCACCGACAGGTCGGGCTGGTTGTCCCCGGCCTGCGCGGCCCTGATGGCCTGAACCAGCGTGGACATCGGCGACGCCTTGGTGGCGTCGGCCGGGGCCGTCAGGACCAACTTGTTCGGCAGGTTGGTGCCGACGTTCGTGCCCCCGAACACGACGAGTTGGCCGACGCCCGCGGTCGTGGCGAGCTGGGGGGCGGTCCCGTCCGCCCCGAGCAGCGCGGACTGTTCGCCGGGGTCCAGGAAGCGGTTCATGTTCAGGTCGTAGAACACCGTCGCGCCACTCAACTCGTTGTCCCGGCCGCCGAAGAGCCGCCTGCCGAAGCGGAACACACTCTTGGCCGTGTTGGCGACCGCGTTGCCCGCCGACTTGACCGCGTTCGCGGCCGCGTCTTTCAGGCCGTCGAACACCGCCTGGGTCAGCCCGTCCGAAGTCACCACGCCGCTGAAGGTGATCTTCAGCGTGTAGGAGTTGCCGCCGCTCGTGCGGGCACTGAACTTGGTGAAGCTGTTGGGGTTGTCCCCAGGGACGACCCGCACCTCCACCTCGAAGACGCCGACGTGGATGGCCGGCCCCTTCAGGAACAGGTTGGCGGGCGTCGGTAGGCTGATCGCTAGCGTGATGTCGGCCTTCCCGGTGATCTCGAAAATCCCGGTGCCGCCGTCGTACTTAAGGTTCAGGGTCACCTTGCCCAGCGACACGAAGGCCACCCCGACGTTCCCGCTCACCGTCGCGTCGATGCTGGTGACCTTGCCGTTGGTGATCACAAGCCCCTGACCGCCGTTGCCGTCCCCGAGTCGGATCGCGAACGTCCCCAGCAGCAGGTCCACGGACGCCTTGCCGCGGACGGTGAACGTGCCGGTGGCGGCCGTGTACGACAGGTCGAGGTTCTCGACGGTGAACGTGTACTTGAGGAACGTGAAGTTCGAGTTGACCCGCAGGTCGATGCTGACCAGTGCGCCGTTCTGGACGACGAGGCCCGGCTTGCCGTCGTAGCCGAAGGCCACGTTGATCGTGCCGAGTTGGGGCGTGGTGATCGTGGTCGTGCCGGTCAGGGTGAACCTGCTGTCGATCGCGGTGTACGACAGCTCCAGCCCGGTCGTGACGATCCGAACCGACGAGATGGTGAGGTCCGAGGTGAGCGTCACGTCGAGGTTCGTGAGCGACCCGTCCTTGACGACCAGCCCCGGCTTGCCCTGGAAGCCGAAGGTGACGCCGACGGTGCCCAGCTTCTGGATCGTCGCCTGCGCGGACCCGGCCAGGGTGAACTGGTTGGTCGCCGCCGTGTACGTCAGCCGCAGCCCGGTCGCCGTGACCGTCACCGAGGACACGGTCAGGTTCGCGGTCAGCGTCAGGTCGAGGAAGGCCAGCGTCCCGTCCTGGATGACCAGGCCGGGGTTGCCCTGGTAGCCGAAGGTCACGCCGAGGTCGCCCAGCCCGGTGACCGTCGCCTTCGCGGCCCCGGCCAGGGTGAACTGGTTGGTCGCCGCCGTGTACGTCAGCCGCAGCCCGGTGGTCGTGATCTTGACCTTCGCGACCTCGAGGTCCGAGTTGAGCGTCAGGTCGAGGAGGGCGAGCGAGCCGTTCTGGACGACCAGCCCCGGCTTGCCGGCGAACCCGAAGGTCACGTTCAGTTCGCCCAGGCCGGCGACGGTGGCCTTGGCGTCCCCGGCGAGGGTGAAGCCGCCGGTCGCCGCGGTGTAGGTCAGGTTCAGCCCCGTCGTCGTGACCTTGACCCCGGACACCGTCACGTCCGAGTTGAGCGTTACGTCGAGGCTGGTCAACGCGCCGTCGGTCACCACCAGGCCCGGCTTGGCCCCGGACCCGAAGGTCAGGTTCAGCGTGCCGAGTCCGGCGATGGCGGCCGTGGCGGCCCCGGCCAGGGTGAACTTGCTGTCGGCGACCGTGTACGCCAGGTTCAGCCCGGTCGTCGTGATCTTGACGCCGGACACGGTGAGGTCCGAGGTGAGGGTCGTGTCCAGGCTGACCAGCGCGCCGTCCTTGACGACCAGCCCCGGCTTGGCCCCGGAGCCGAACGTCAGGCCCACTACGCCGAGGCCGGCGATCGTGGCCGTCGCGGGGCCGGCGAGGGTGAACGTGCCGCCGTCCTTGGCCGCGTACGACAGGTTCAGCCCGGTGGTCGTGAGGCGGACTTTCGACACCGTGATGTCCGAGCTGAGGGTCGCGTCGAGGCTCGCCAGCGTGCCGTCCTGGATCACCAACCCGGGCTTGCCGGCGAACCCGAAGGTCAGGTTGACCGTGCCGACGCCGGTGACCGTCGCCGTCGCGGACCCGGCCAGGGTGTACTGGCTGGTCGCCGCCGCGTACGTCAGCTCCAGCCCGGTCGTCGTGATCTTGACGCCGGACACCGTCACGTCCGAGTTCAGCGTCAGGTCGAGCAGGGCGAGCGCCCCGTCCTGGACGACCAGGCCCGGCTTGCCGTTGAAGCCGAAGGTCAGGTTCAGGTCGCCCAGCCCGGCGACCGTGGCCTTCGCCGTCCCGGCCAGCGTGAACTGGGCGGTCGCCGCCGTGTACGTCAGCCGCAGGGCGGTGGCCGTGATCGTCACCTTGGACACCGTGAGGTCCGAGGTGACGGCCGCGTCGAGGCTCACCAGCGACCCGTTCTGGAGGATCACGCCGGGCCTGCCCGCCGAGCCGAACGTCAGGCTCACCGTCCCCAGACCGGTGATCGTGGCCGTCGCGGCCCCGGCCAGGTTGAACAGGCCGGTGGCCGCCGCGTAGGTCAGGTTCAGCCCGGTCGTCGTGAGCTTGACGCCGGACACCGTCACGTCCGAGTTGACGGTCGCGTCGAGGCTGGCCAGCGACCCGCTCGTAATCACCAACCCCGGCTTGCCCGCGGCCCCGAGCGTCAGGCTCAGCGTGCCCAGGCCGGTGACCGTGGCCGTCGCCGACCCGGCGAGCGTGTACTTGCTGTCGGCGTCGGTGTACGTGGCCCGCAGGTCCTTGGACGTGATCGCCAGGCCGCCGACGACGACCTTCGAGTCCACGGCGAAGTCGAACGACTGCACCGCCCCGTTGACAAGGACCAGCCCCGCGCCCTTGCTGTCCCCGAGGGTGACCGCGACGGTGCTGCCCTCCAGGGCGAACGTGGCGGTCCCCTTCAGGGTGTAGGTGCCGGTCGCGTCGGCGTAGGCGGACCGCAGGTTGGTCGCCGTGAAGGTCACGCCGCCGAGGGCGAGCGTGGCATCGACACTGAAGTCGGCGTTGGTAATCACCCCGTTGGCGATCACCAGGCCGGCCGTCGCCTTGTCCCCGAACGT
>JAYTTN010000455.1:0-5262 GCA_043745295.1 Fimbriiglobus sp.
CGCCGGTGTCAGCACACCGGCGGACTCCCGGCCCGCCGCCCGCCCGTCGGCGTCAGTGCTTGCCGTTGGGCGACGGGTGGAGCAGGTGCTCGGCCACCGCCTTGATGTCCGGCTTCACCCGCGCGTCCTCGAACTTCTCCTGCCAGAAGCACTTCAGCGCCACCTGCGCGCACCGCTCCTGGAACTGGGCCGGCGTCTCCTGCAGGTCCGCCGCCTTGTCGATGAACGCCATCATCTCCATCAGCGGCCGCTCGTAGGCCCCCAGGATGCGGCGGCACATCTTCTTCTTGTCGGACAGCTCCATGTACCCCAGTTCGACGGCCTTGTCCACGCGGCCGGGGCGGGTGCTGATGAACTCGGTGCTGCCGTCGGGCAGCTTCCGCGGCTGGCCCAGCGCCGGGTCGATCTTGCCGATGTCGTTCGTCGTCAGGATGGTGAAGATGCCGTCGCTCCGCTCGACGCCGTCGAGGCAGTTGAGCAGGCAGTCGAACGTCAGCGGCTGCGACATCATGCCGCCCCGCCCGCCCCGGTCGTCGCCGTCGTTGCCGCCCTTCGACGGGCCGCCCATCATCATGCCGAACAGGCCGGCGTTCTTGCGGGCGATGTTCTCGCGGCCGTGGAACACGTTGTCGATGTCCTCGATGAGGGCGATGCACGGCACGTTCATCTGCATCTCGGCCCACGCCTTCATCAGGTCGTGGTTGCCCATCTCGGCCAGGTTGTACACGTAGATGGGCATGTTCATGTCCTCGGCGAAGGCGCGGGCGAGGGCCGTCTTGCCGGTGCCGGGCGGGCCGTACAGCATCCACCCCCGCTTCCACGGGATGCCCTTCTCGCGGTACCAGTCGCGGCTCTTCCGCCAGAGCTCGATCTCCTTGATGAGGTCCTTCACCCGCAGCGGGAAGATCAGGTTGTCGAGCGCCTTGCCGTTCTGCGTCGGCCGCTTGCCCAGCTCGTCCGGGCTGTGCGCGATCAGCCGGTAGGTGCCCTGCTGGTACCACGGCAGGCCGTTGCTGCCGCTGTCGTGCTCGCCGTCGGATTCGGCCCGCTTCGGCACGTGGTGGATGACGAACCGCGTCTTCGACTCGTTCTCGGCGTCCTCCGCCGCCCACGAGATCTCGTTCCGCTTGTCGCACGCCAGCTTCAGGATGGCCTCCACGTCCACGGTGCCGCGGACGAACATGAGGGTGCTGTAGATTTTTGTGGCGCTGCTGCCGCCGGAGTTCTCGGCCCCCTTGCCGCCGGCCTTCTTCTCCTGCTGGTTGGTGAACACCAGCGGGAACAGCCACCGCCAGAACACGAGCGTCCGGTTGCCGAACTCCTCGTAGGGGATCAGCCCGTACCGGCCGTCCCGCTGGAACTCCCAGTGCGCGCCGTACATGCGGTCGTAGTTCTTGGACCGCTTGTAGTGGGCGATCAGGAAGGCGGTGACGGCCTCGTGCGCCGCCTGCGTGGGGATCTCGACCCGGCGGATGACCAGGCTGACGACCCGCCACAGGATGGACTTGAACTTGCCCCACATGGAGGCGACGACGCCGAACACCGCGCCGAGGGCGGCCAGGCCGAGTCCGCCGATGCCGAGCCACGCGCCGGACGACAACCCGCCGGCGTCTGCTTCCGCGAAGATCATGGGCGAGAACTCCGTATTCGAGGGGGAACGGTCCTTTCGGACACCGGTGACTGATTCTGGTTCACGGGCGACCGGAAACCAATGTCGGTCGCCAAAAACCGAGATCGGCCCCCGGATCGCGGTCCCGGCCGGGATTTCTCCCGGACGAACCAGCGGCGGAGGCCGATCGAGTATCGCGTTGCCGACACCAGTACTTCGCGGGGGCCGACGGCGGATTTTACGGACCGAGTCAAGGGGGCGAGAAAAAGGCGAACCATGCGGGTAAATGGCGACGGAATCGTCGCCGCGAGTTTACGAGCGTAACGCCAGTCCCGCTCGTAAACTCGCGGCGACGACAATGTGACTTCCGAGTTCGCTAACGCTCCGAGCGCCCGTCGGTTCACCCCTGCGGGGTGCGGGCGGCGATCTCGGCGAACCGCGCCGGCCAGCCGGCGGTCAACTCGTCCCGCTCGCCCCGCTCGTAGTCGGCGTAGTCGAAGCCGGGGGCCATCGTCGCGCCGATGAGGGTGAAGCCGTGCGGCCCGGCCCCGCGAACGCTCCCCTGCCAGACGCCCGCCGGGATGACCAACTGCGGCACCTGCCCGATGAGCAAGTCCTGGCCAAGGACCGCGACCGCGGATCCGCCGTCGGGCGTCAGGAGGAGCGTTTCGAGCGGATCGCCCAGATAGAAGTGGAACACCTCGTCGCCGGGCAGGCGGTGCAGCTCGGACACGGCGTCCCCGGTCAGCAGGTAGTAGATGGCCGTCTTCACGGATCGGTCGGCGTCGTGCGACGGCAGCGCGACGGCGGGGATGGTGCCCGTGGAGCGGTACGTTTCGCGGAAGTGCCCGCCTTCCACCGGGTGCGGTTGCAGCCCGAGGGCGCGGATCACGGCGTCGGCGGTCAACATGCGGCACCTCGGCGGACTGGGGGACGGCGGCCGATCCGAGTCAGTATACCGGTCGGCCCGTCCGTGCCGATTTCCCTCAACAGACCGCCCCCCCCGGTCGATACCTTCCGTAGCAACGGACCAGTCGTTCCGGGCGGACCTGTCGCCCCGACCCGACCGGTCGCCAGTCGCCGCATTCTTCGGAGGGGGAACCATGAGCTGGTTCAAACGGAATTTCTGGCTGCTGGCGGCCGCAACGCTCCCGACCCTGTCGGTCGGGTGCATTCAGCCGTGGCACGCCACCCGCGTCGAGCAGAAGCTGAACTACAAGAACGACCAGCGGACGCCGCTGCTGCCGCCGCTCCAGAGCGGGTTCCCGGACCCGCTGTGCGAGGATCCGCCGACGGACCTGGAAGTGCTGCGGGTGCTGAAGCAGCCGGTGCGGGGCGTGCCGTTCGTGTACGAGGAGTTCCGCGACGAGATCACGGTGCAGAAGTCGCGGATCGTGGACAAGATCGACCCGCCCCGGTTCTTCCCGCTGGTCGGGTGGGCGCAGCTGCACCACTGCCACTGGGAGTGCGCGGTGTACTTCAACGAGCTGATCCAGTCGTCGTACCCGTGGCCGGTGTACACCCGCCGCCCCCGCGTCCAGGTGGTGTACATCGACAAGGACCACCTGCACCTGTACGTCGGGCCGAACCAGGACATGCAGCGGCAGCAGTTGCTCGAGATGTCCAAGTTCAACTGAGCCGACGCCGAAAAGCCCGTCCGACCGCCGCGAGCCTCCTCGCGGCGGTCGCCGTCGTTGGGGCGGGTCACTTCGCCTTCGGCTCCTGCTCGCCGTCGAAGTCCTTGCCGCTGACCGGGTTCGCCCGCACCGTCACCCCGCCGGGAAACCGCACCGCGTACTCGGACCACTCCTCGCGCGGTTCGGGGAAGTCGGTGCTGACGAACTGCGCCCCGCTGGCCAGCGCCTTGTCCCGCCGCGCGGTGTCGTTGGTGCGGGCCTGCTTCGTCGCTTCGTCCGCCCGCGTGCGGACCAGGAACCCGGCCGCCACCAGCTTCCGAATGCGGTCGAAGTCCTTCTCCGGGTCGTTCACCTTGAACCACGCGGCGGCGGGGTGCGTCTCGTCCGTCGCCCCGACGAACAGCACGCGGCCCATCAGGTTCTCGCGGCCCTTCAGGTACTCGTCCCGCATCCCGCCCTCGTTGTCCAGCGCGAAGAACACCTTGCCGCGCACGTCGTCCAGCTTCGGCCAGCCGCGCTCCCGAATCGCCGTCGGCAAGTCTTTCGCGCCGCCGCGCAGGTCGTCCGGCGTGAACAGGTGCTTGCGGTCGAACACCGCCAGGACGGCCGCGTCCACGGCGTTCAGTTGCTTGGCGTCGAACTTCACCGGCTTCGTGGGCAGCAGCGGGAAGACTTCGTCCTTCAATTCCAGCATCACGCAAACGGGGACGTGCTTCGGGTTCGCCCTGGACCAGTCGCGGATCGCCGTCAGCCCGGCGTCCAGCGTCGGCACGGTGGACAGGTAATCCACGTCCTGGACGTGCAGCACCTTGAAGCCGGGCTTGTCCAGCACCTTGCCGGCGTTCGGGTTCGGGCCGGGGTCTTTCTTCGCGCCGGCGATCGCGCCGAACGCTGACGGCTTGGCGAACAGCCCGCCCACCGGGTCGGCGAACACGTCGAGTTCGACCTGCCGGACGCCGAGGTCGCCGAACTGCTCGGCCAGCGGGCGGTGGGTGTAGTCCACCTCGTCGGGCCACGACTTCTTCGCGGCCGCGAGCAGCTTCTTCACCTCGGCCGCCGGCGCGACGTGGTAGCTGTTGTGCGTGCCGATCACCTGAATCTGGTTCAGCCGGATCGCCGGCGGGTCGGCGGCAACGGCGAACGCGGGCAGCGAGACGAGAGCGAGAAGGTGGCGCATGGGGTTCTCCGGCGAGCCGCGACCGCGAGGGGAGCGGAAGACAGGACACCATTCAAAAAGAGGAACGCGGATGACGCGGATCAAAGCCGGGATGAAGAGGATCAATCACCACGAGCCAGGAGTCCGGGAACAGGAGTCAGAAGACCCTGGTTCTCGCTGCCTCCTGACTCTTGTCTCCTGACTCCTGACTTTCTGATCCTCGTCATCCTGCCTTCCATCCGTGTCATCCGTGTTCCTCTTTTTGACCGGCTCTTCTCTCGGTTGCACCGTCGCGGCTCGTCATTCACCGCCGCCGGTTTTCGCCGGGGCGCGGGGGCAGCCAGTCGCGGACGTCGACGCCGGTCATCCCGGCGCGGCGGGCGGCTTCCAGGCCGATGTCGGTGTCCTCGAACACCACGCACCGCGTCGGGTCGGGGACGTTCAGTCGGCGCGCCGCCTCCAGGAACACGTCCGGTTCCGGCTTGTGGTTCGCCGTGTCCTCGGCGCACACCGTGGCGTGGCCCCAGGAACTTGCCCCGGTGACGGTTGACGGTCGGTGACGGATCGCCCTCGTTTTCGCCGCGCGGCGCGCGGACACGCCGTCCGCCGCCTGGCGGTGGCCTTCCGGTCCCTCGCTTCCACACCCCGACCCGACTCGCCCCGTCCACCACCCCGCCGCTCAGACTGACAGCGGGGTGTCACTCGCCGCCGGCTCCGATGCCGCGGCCGGCGGGTTCACCTTCACCACCTCGTAGCCGAGTTCCTTCGCCCGACGCCGGAACTGCTTCTCCAACTTCTCCCGCACCTGCTCGGCATACGCCTCCTCGTCCCGCTTCATGTACGCCACCCCGTAGCGCAAC
>JAYTTN010000456.1:0-20033 GCA_043745295.1 Fimbriiglobus sp.
CACTCCCTCGCGGTCGCGGCTCGCAAATCCGCTCAATCCAGGTACCGGAACTCGGCGGCGGCGAAGAGGGCCTGGGCGAAGGCGGCCCACGCGGCCTTCTCCACGTCGGCCTTGCGGCGACTGCCCTTCGTCTCGGCCGTCGTGAACTTCTCGATGAACCCTTGCGCCGCCTTCACCTCGGCCTCCTTCGCCGCACGGCCGAACGCCTGCTTGAACGCGGCGTCGATCCGCTCCGTGTCGCTCAGGTACTTCTTCTGGAGGGCCTCGCCGGTCTTCTCGGCCAGCTTCATCGCCTGCGGGTTGTTCATCAGGTACAACGCCTGCGCCGGGACCGACGTGCTGTCACGGCTGCCCGACACGAGGCTCGGGTCGGGGAAGTCGAACAACTCCAGCACCTCCGGCACCTGGTCGCGGATGATCGGGATATACACCGACCGTTTGGCGGTGTCCTCGGGCTTGGTCATGGTCATGCCGTACCGGGCGAGCGCCTGCACCGGCCCCTCGGCCTTCTGGAGAGGCGAGCCGTTCGCCGGCTTGTCGTCGAGTTGGCCGCTGATCGCCAGCATGGAATCGCGGATGGCCTCGGCGTCCAGCCGCCGCTTGCTCATCCGCCACAAGTAGGTGTTGTCCGGGTCGGCCGCGAGATTCGCGTCCACCGGGGCGGACGCCTGCCGGTAGGTGCGGGACAGCACCAGTTGGCGGATCAGCTTCTTCGTTCTCCAGCCGGCCTTGGTGAAATCGGCGGCCAGGAAGTCCAGCAGCGTCGGGTGGCTGGGCGGGGTGCCGGTGGTGCCGAAGTTGTCCGGACTCGTCACCAGCCCTTTGCCGAACAGGTGCTGCCAGACGCGGTTGACGTACACGCGAGCGGTCAGCGGGTTGTCGGCCGACGCGACCCACTCGGCCAGCTCCTTACGCCCGCTCTCCCCGCGACGGATGCTCACCGGCTTGGCGGCCAGCACCTGCGGGACGCCGCGCGGGGCCGTCTCGCCGGGCTTGTCCAGTTCGCCCCGCGCCAGCACCGGCACGTCGCGCGGGAAGGTGCGGTCCTGCACCGTCATGGCCATTCGCTTCGGGTTGCCGTCGGCGTCGAAGTTGGCGAGCTGCTTGTCGAGGATGCCGATCTGCGTATTGACCACCAGCAGGCGGAGGGGCGGTTGCGTGCGGTCCTTCGCGGCTGCGGCCTGGGCGTCCTCGCGCTGCTTCTTGAGGTCCGCCAGTCGGGTCTTCAACCGCTCGATCTCGGCTTTGCTCAGCGGGTCGCCGGCGGGTGCGGCGGCAGGCAACTCGGTGAGCGGGGCGGACTGGCGGGCCTGGATGCCGGCGGCCGTGCCGAACCGCGTCTCGCTGCTGGTGAAGATGCCGGCGAGGGCGTAGTAGTCCCTGGTCGGGATCGGGTCGAACTTGTGGTCGTGGCAGCGGGCGCAGGCGACGGTCAGGCCGAGCATCCCCTGGGTGAAGGCGTCGATCTGCTCGTCCGCCAAGTCCATCTGGAACTGGCGGGGGTTCCGTTCGTTCACCGACTTCGGCCCGATGGCCAAGTAGCCGGTGGCGGTCAGGTGTTCGGCCTTCTCCGCGTCGTCCTTGTGCGACAGCAGGTCGCCGGCCAGTTGCTCCCGGAAGAACTGATCGACCGGCTTGTCGGCGTTGTACGCGGCGATGACGTAATCGCGGTATCGCCAGGCGTGCGGGTACAGCGTGTTCAGCTCCTTCCCGGTGCTTTCCGCGTACCGGGCCACGTCCAGCCAGTGCCGGCCCCACTTCTCGCCGAACTGCGGGCGGGCGAGCAGCCGGTCCACCACTTTGGCGAAGGCGTCGGGCGACGTGTCCTTGACGAACTGGTCGATCTCGTCGGGCGTCGGCGGCAGGCCGATCAGGTCGAAGAACGCCCGCCGCAGCAGCGTCCGCTTGTCGGCTTCCGGCGACGGGGTGAGCTTCTGCGCGGCGAGTTTCTCGGCGACATAGGCGTCTATGGGGTTCGCGCTCGGCGTTGCCTCGCGGTTAACCGGCGGTGGGACGGGGCGAACGGGTTGGAAGGCCCAGTGTTCCTTGCCCCTGGCGATGTCGATGGGCTTCGGCTTGCCGGCGGTGGGCTTGCCGGTGCGGGGGTCCGGGGCACCCATCTTGATCCACTTCTCGAAGTCGGCGACGGCGTCGGCCGACAGCTTCTCTTTCGGCGGCATCTGCGCCAGCCCGTCGCCGTGGACGGCCTTCAACAGGAGGCTCTTCTTCAGGTCGTTCGGCACCACCGCCGCGCCCGTGTCGCCACCGAGCAGCAGCCCGTTGCGGGTGTCCACGGTCAGCCCGCCCTTCGGCCCCTTCGGGGTGTCGGCGGTGTGGCAGCTCTGGCACTTGTCGATCAGCACCGGGCGGATCTTCTTCTCGAAGAAGGCGAGCTGGTCGGCCGGAATCGGCCTGTCGTCGGCGGCGACGGGTTTCGGGTCCGCTTTGGGCGCGGCTTTGGCGTCGTCCTTCTTCTGCGCCTTCTTGAACTTGCCGAACTGGGCGGCCGCGGGGGTCGGGTCGGTGCTGAACGCGACGACCCCCGCGAAGGCCAGCCCGATCGCGGCGGCGGTGACGGTTCGACGGATCACGGCGGACCCTCGCTGACGTTTGAACGGAACTGTGACTTGTGAACCCGTCCGCCGGGGCGGTATTACACCCGCGTTCGGAGGAGTCGTGTGGAGAATGTAACACGCCGGGCGAGCCACCGGTTACGTCGGTGGTCGCGTTTCGGCGAACACTCATCCTTCTTTCACCGGCGAGTGGGCCAGCCCGCGAATGGCAACGGGTCGGGGCGTACCCGAGTTCCTACGGCGGCGGCGGTTCGGCCCTCCCCGGACGGGCAGGTGGGAGAGGTCTTCCGTATCGTATCGGCAAACCCTATCGTCCTGGAGTTTCACGCATGAGTGACCGAATCGGGATGCGCACCGGCGAGGCGCTGGTCGAAGGCCACAAAGACTACTTGTGCGCCGAGCCGGAGGTGGTGATCGGCGAGCTGGACGGCCCGGTCGGGACCGCGCTGGCCACGCTCGTCGGCGATCAGGTGAAGGGGCACACCCGCGTGTTCGCCATCCTGAACAGCGACGTGCAGGTGAAGCCGGCCACGCTGATGGTCAGCAAGGTGACGGTGAAGGACGCGCGGTACACCGGCATTCTGATGGGCACCGTGCAGGCGGGCATCGCCAACGGCGTGCTGGACGCGGTGCGCGAGGGCGTCATCCCGAAGGCCAAGGCGAACGACCTGGGCATCATCTACAGCGTCTGGCTCGACCCGGCGATCCTGGACGTGCCGGTCGGCGACGTGGATCACGCGGCCCTGTTCCGGATCCACCGCGAGGCCACGGTGAAGGTGCTGAAAAAGGCGATGGCCAACGAACCGGGCATCGACTGGCTGCTGGAAAACCAGGACACCGTCACGCACTACTTCCACCAGCTCGGGCTGGACGGGCAACTGTGAGCGCACTCGTCGTTGCACCTCGCCTTGCCCGCCGCTGACGATTCCGGGTATCACGTCGCCTCCCTCGTTCGCGGGCCGGAGGCGATACCCCGTGCGGCCGACGCTCCACAACCTGCAAGCCCTCCGCGGCGTCGCCTGCCTGATGGTGTTCGGCATGCACCTCGGCGTCTGGGAGTCGCACTACGGTATCTCCCGCCCGCTGCTGTCGCCGGTGCTGTGGTACGGGTACGCCGGCGTCGATCTCTTCTTCGTCCTGTCCGGGTTCCTCATCGCCCACACGCAGGCGGAAACCGTCGGTAACCCGGCGAAGCTGCCGGGTTACCTGTTCCGGCGGGCGTGGCGCATCTACCCGACGTTCTGGGTGATGATGCTGCTAACGGTTGTGGCGTTCGAGACGGCCGGGGCCGCACCGCCCCCGGCCGATGGCGACCGGTTCGGCCGGTGGGCGACGTGGCTGACGCTGTGGCCGCCGAACGCGCCGAACCTGTACGTCCCGGTCGCCTGGACGCTGCCCTACGAACTGCTCTTCTACGTCGCCTTCGGATTGCTGGTTTTGCTGCCGCGTCGGGCGGCACCGTGGCTGCTCGTCGGCTGGGCGGCGGTGGTGGGACTCGTCGCGGCCACGACCGGGTGGCTGCACCTTTCGTCGTTCGCCGTCGTGCGGCACGCGGTCAACCCGCACGTCTGGGAGTTCCTACTCGGGTGCGGCATCGCGGCGATCATTCGGCAGGGGTTCACGCGGTTCGGCCGCGTGTCTGTCGCGCTCGGCATCGTGTGGGCGGCGGCGTGGGTGCCGGCGTTCAACACGGCCGCGACACCGTATCAGATGGGCATGGATCCGCTGTTGCGGGTGTTCGTGTTCGGCCCGGCGGCGGCGCTGATCGTCTACGGAATGGTGACCGTCGAACGGTGCGGCGGGTGGGTGTTCCCCCGCTGGCTGCAACGCATCGGTGACGCCTCGTACTCGATTTACCTCTGGCACGCGCCGGTCGGCATCCTGCTGCACGACTGGACGGCAAAGTGGTGGGACCACAAGCTGCTGCCGCACCTCGGCTGGCTGGCCATGATGACCGCCGTCGCCGTCGGCGGCGGGCTACTGCTGCACAAGTGGGTCGAGAAGCCGCTGCTCGAGCTGTTCACGCGGAAGCGGAAGGACGAAGGGAAGGCGGTGGTGCTGGCGGCGCGGGTGGTCGGGACTCATCGCGCATTGGTTCCCACTCCCGGCGGTCGCGGCGAAGAGTTGGCCTCTTCGCCGCGACCGTGAGGGAGAGGGTGACACTCACTTCGCCCGCTTGGCGGCTTCGCTCAGTTCCTGGCACGCGCCTTCCAGGTCGCGGTTGCCGGACTCGCGGGCCTTCTCCAGCCCCCGCTCGGCGAACGCCAGCGCCTTCGCCCCCTGGCGGGCGCTCAGCATGGCCTCCGCCGCCGTCACGATGAACCGCGGCTCGTCGGGGTTGCGGGCGATGAGCGCCTCGAACTCGGCGGCGGCTCCGTCGATGTTCCCAGTCTTGGCCAGCAGTTGCGCCTTGCGGAGGCCGAACTCGTTCGCCCGCTTGCCACCGTTGTGTTCGGCGTCGTAGGCCGCCCCGCCCTCGGCCAGTTTGAGCGCCGCCGTCTGGTCGTTCTCGGCGATGGCCCCCTGGATGGCGCACAGGTACAGGGCGTACCGATCCGGCTTGGCGGCGTCGGCGGGTTTGACGATGCCCGCCTTGGCGAACGCCACCGCCAGTTCCCGCGCGTCCAGCTTCACCGCCGCCTTCATCGCCTCCTCGGTCTCCACCGCCGTCAGGTCGTCGGCCTTCAGCAGCCCCAGGTCGGCGGCGCTCATCGCGCTGAAGTCCTTCTTCGCCGGAGCAGGCGCGGCGGGGGCCGCCGTGGTCGGGGCGGTCGCGGCACTCGCGGCGGCCAGCAGTTCGGCCGGCGGCCCGTCGGAGGTCTGCTTCTCGGCCCCCAGCTTGTGCCGCAGGCGGTCGAAGTCGTACACGTTCATCGGCACGGCCGCCTCGCCCCGCGCCCGCCGGGGCACGGCCCCGATCACGCAGTCCTGGACGAACTTGAGGACGCCGAGCAGCTTCTTCCGCATCAGCTTGCTGCCGCCGGCGTCGAGCGGACGGACGCCGTGCAGCGCCTTCAGCGGGCGGTTCACCCAGTCGTTGTCGAAGAACCGCTCGGCGTACTCCTTCATCTTCTTCTCGGCCTCGTCCACGTTGGCCACGCGGGTGGGGTAGGCCAGCGCTTCCTGCACGATGTCGGCGAACTGGGCCGGGCCGGTCCCTTCGACCGGCTCGCCGACGGCCAGTTGCAGGCGGTCGCGGATTTCCCGCACCACGTCGGCCACCGACTCCTTCGAGGCGTGCCACACCCGCATGACGCCGTTGGCGATGTGCAGGTTGGCCGTCACCTTGGCGGTGCTGGTGCCGGTGTCGAACAGGTTGGGCAGTTCCTGGCACACCATACAACCGAACGACTGGCCGGACTCGTCCGACTGCGCGCCGATCATCCGTCCCTCCTGCTCCCACGCACGGAGTAGTTGCAGGACGGCGTTGGCGTCGCGGATCTGCATGTACGCGCGGTGTTCGACGTAGTCCGACTCGGCCTCCATCCCTTGCCCCACCTTCAGCACCTCGGCGAGGGCGGCGGCTTCCTCGGCGCGGGCGTCGTCGTACTCCAGCTCGACGGACTTGTTCAGCGCTTCCAGGGCCGGCCCCTGGTCCCCCAGCCAGGCGCGGGCGAGGCCCAGGTTGAACCACGCGGCCGGGTCGGTCGGCACCTCGGCGGCGAGCTGCTCGTAGGCGGCGCGGGCGTCGCTGAACCGGGCCTGCGGGGGCACCGTCACCGGCTTGGCGGTCGGGCGGAACGAGTACCGGTGGCGGGCGCATTCGGGCATCCGCGAGTCGTCGCCGTACAGGGCGTCGTACTGGTCCCGCGCCTCCTGGTCGCCGGGCGAATACCGGACGGCCCGCTCCAGCGCCGCCCGCGACGCCACCGGCCGGCCGAGGATCAGCTCGTTCCGGGCGATCATCTCGTACACCTGGGCGAGCTGCTCGTGCGCCTCCGGCGCGTAGGCGTCGGCCGCCTTGCGGTACAGCAGCAGCGCGCCGATGACTTCCCCTTCCGACTGCCGGAAGAGGCCGCGGAGCAGGTGCCCCATGGCGAAGTTCGGGTCCGCCTCGAACGCCCGCGCCACGGCCTCCTCGGCCTTGTCGATTTGCCCCTCGCGGAACAGGACGTGCGCGTAGTACCCCCACACCTGCGGCTGCTTGGGCATCTCCTGGCACGCCCCCGCCAGCAGCCGCAGGGCGGACTCCACCTGCCCCTTCTGGTACAGGTCCAGCCCCTGTTCGATCTTGCCCCAGTAGGCGGCGCAGCACCACTTGAACTTCTTGCCGCTGCCGCAGGGGCAGTTGTCGTACGGGTTGGGAGCGGACATGAGCGGGAGTCTCGGCGTGTGGGAGGCGGGAGCGTCATTTGAGGAAGGCAGGGCACCCACAAGGGGTGCCCCTACCAGACCACCGACCGTAGGGGCACCCCTTGTGGGTGCCCGCTTCTCATCCCGCCGCGTGCGGGTTAACACCGCGTTCAGCACAGGATAGCGGTTGACGTGGCGGGCGAAAACGGCGGCCGGCGGTTTGACACCTTCCCCGCGTGACCTAGTGTTGGACGACGCCGCGACCGGCCGATGCCGATTCCCCCGTCCGATCCGCCTCCGGCCCGACCGGTCCCGGCGTGGTGCGACGCGAACCCCGAGGGTGCCGACCGATGGTAACGAACGACCTGGGCGCGTGCGAGTGGTTCGTGTGGGACCTCCGCCGCAGCTCGCTCATCGACCGCGGGCAACTGGATCAACTGGTGTCCGAGTTCCTGAAGCGGAACCCGCGGGCGGAAGCGCCGGCGCTGGCCGAGTACCTGGTCAAGCAGGGCACCCTGACCGAATTCCAGGCCGAGCGCATCCTGAACGGCAAGTCGGCCGGGCTGGTGCTGGGGCCGTACGTGCTGCTGGACGCCATCGGCCAGGGCAGCATGGGCCAGGTGTTCAAGGCCAGCTCGAAGAACGACGCCGGCCAGTTCGCCGTCAAGGTGCTGCCCCGGCGGAGCATGTGGAACGTCCGCCTGGCCCGCCGCCAGGTGCGGTCGTTCGGCCAGTTCAGCCACGAAGCAGTGGTACCGTTCGTGGACGTGGGCACGGCCGGCGGGCTGCACTACTTGGTGTGGCCGCTGGCCGAAGGGCAGACGCTGGAGTCGATGGTGCAGCAGAACGGCCGGCTGTCCGGCGAGCAGGCGGCGATGATCGGCGTGCAGGTGGCTCAGGGCATCCACTCGGCGCACGCGAACGGCATTTTCCACGGCCTGATCAAGCCGTCGAACGTGATGGTCGGGTCGGACGGCCAGGCCCGCATCCTCGACTTCGGCATCGGCTCGCTGCTGGTCGAGAACGAGGGCGAATCCCTGGTGGACACCATGTCCACGGCCAACACGCTGACCAGCGGACTGGACTGCACCAGCCCGGAAAGCGTCATGGACCCGACCAACCGCACCCCGGCCGGCGACCAGTACAGCCTGGGCTGCACCCTGTACTACTGCCTGACCGGACGGGTGCCGTTCCCGGAAGGCTCGGCCGTCGAGAAGATGATGGCCCACCAGACGAAGCAGCCGACGGCGATCCGCGAGTTCGCCCCGGAGTGCGCGGACGGGTTCGACGTGGTGATCGGCCGACTGATGGCCAAGAAGCCGGAAGACCGCTATCAGGGGATGGACGAAGTGGTCGAGGCGCTGGAGCCGTACCTGGGCGAACTGGCCGGGTCCGTCGCCACCGCCGAGCCGGCGTTCGCCTCCGTCGGGTCGGGCAGCCGCCGCGGGCTGAGCAGTTCGGCCATGCCCGGACTCGGCAGCAAGGCCGGTGGCGGGTCGCGGTTCGCACCGCCCGCCCAGACGCCGCCGCCCCGCGCGGCGGCCGCTCCGCCCGCCCCGGTTCGCTCCGTCCGGCCGCCGGCCCCGCCGGTGCCGAGCAAACCGACGGCCACCCCGGCCCGGTTCGTCGCCCCGCAATCGACCCCGCCGTCCCCGCTCGCCTCGCCGATCCCCGCCCGCTCCACCGTCCCCGGCCGCGCGAGCATGCAGTTCAAGCCGCCCGAACCGCTGGACATGGACGAGGTCGAACTGACCCCGGCCGCGAACGGCCCCGCCCGGCCGAAGAAGTTCGACGCCGGCCGCATCTCGGCGAGCTGGATCGGCGGGCAGGAGGAGCCGGAGCCGAAGAAGTCGCCGTTCGGCCTGATCGGCCTGATCGCCGCCGCCGCCGTCCTCGCCGGGCTGGTGTTCCTCGGTGTCAAGCTTCTGGTGCTGGACAAGTAACGCCCCGACCAGAGATCACGAATCCACCCGCCCGCCGCGCCGCGACCTCCGAGTCCCGGCGCGGCGGCTTCGTTTCGGGTACAATCATCGGTACCCGAATTCCGGAGACGATGCCATGTTCGCCGTCCGCGCCCTTGTCCTTTCCCTCGTGCTGCCCGCCTTCGCCCTCGCGCAGGACGCGCCGCTCGCCGCCGCGTGGCAAGACCTGCTCTCGGCGGACGAGGCGAAGGCGGCCCGCGCCGTCTGCCTGTTCGCCAGCCAGCCGAAGGCCGGTGTCGAGTTCCTGACCGCGAAGCTCGCCCCGCTGAAGGCCGAACCGAAGCGGGTCGCCCAGTTGGTGGCCGACCTCGGCAGCAAGGACTTCCCCACCCGCGACGGCGCGACGCAGGAGTTGGAGTACCTCGGCAAGTTCGCCAAGGCGGAACTGCACGCGGCGCAGAAAGAGGTGACGAACGCCGAAGCCAAAGAGCGGCTGACGAAGCTGGTCGGCAAGATCGCCGCCTACGAACTGTCCGAGTCGGCCAAGGACGCGGTGCCGGAAAAGCCGGTCATCGCCGGTCGGAGCGTGTCGGTGTCGAACAACGGTAACGGCATCCAGATCGTCATCGACGGCAAGCCGCTCGTTCTGACGCCGAAGGTGATCGAGAAGCTGCCGCCGCCGCCGACGTGGGTGCGGGCCGGTCGCGCCATCGGCGTGCTGGAATTCCTCGCCACCCCGGAGGCGGTGAAGCACCTGGAAGCGCTCTCCCTCGGCGACGACAACGCCCCGCCGACCAAGCTGGCCCAGGACGCTCTGGCACGACTCAAGCGGAAGAAGTGACGGGTTTCGTTAGCCCGCCGCGCCAGCAAGGGGCCAACAACGGAGGGCGGAAAAACCCGGTGCGTCCATCGCCCCACAGCCCACGCCCCTTGCTGGCGCGGCGGGCTAACAAGACTGAACCGCCACGGCGACGGCGATCTCCCCCTCCTGCCACGTCGTCAGGGTCCACCCGGCCACCGGGCTTCGCAACACCCGCGGCGGCTGGTCGGGGTCGAGGCAGACGGCGCAGTTCTGCAAGTCGCGGACGCCGCTGCCGATGCCTTTCAGGAGCGCCTCTTTGCACGTCCAACCGCGGAGGAAGGCGGAACGGCGGAGCCGTTCCGGCAGGCGGGCGAACTGCTCGTGCTCCTCCTCGGCGAAGAAGCGGTTCACCAGCCCGACGATATCCCGCCCGGCGTCCGCCGCCTCCACGTCGATGCCCACCGGCACCGGCCCGACCGCCACCGCCACCAGTCCCGCCGTGTGCGACACGTTGAAGTGAACCCCGTCACAGACCGGCTTGCCGTCGGCGGTGACGGCCAAAGACACGTCGCGCGGGTGACAGCCGAATGTCACCGACAGCAGCGACCGCACCGTCAGCCGGCCGCGGCGGAAGTGTTCGCGGGCCGCCGGATGCCGGGTGCGGTGCAGGCGGTCGAGTTCGTCGGGCACAAGCGCGTCGGGATCGATCCACACCGGCAGCGGGTCGGAATCGGGCAGCAGCCAGACGCCAATTCCTTCAACGGTGGCTCTCGGTGCGAAATGCCGGGTCGATTCCGGCCATCGGTTTTGTCGTAACCTCATTTCCGACAAGGTTTTGCCTCTCAGCTTCAGTTTTTCGGTTCTTTTTTCGTCGTTGAACTTGATTTTCTTCGCCTTCGATTCGATAATACTCCTGTCGAGTTGGTTGCCACACTCAGGAAACTGAGGAAGCCGTAGACGGCTCTGGCCGGTTGCTTCGTGGCGAACAGTTCAACCGTTTTCGCAGATGGTTCGTTGGGGACATGGGCGACCATTCCTCCCACTCACAACGAGTCTATCCCTGCGAATCTGAACCGTCGCCGGTAAAAAATTACAGTCGCGCAGGTCTCTGACCTACAAGCTCGTGGTTCTACCCACGGGTTTTTTTTTCGTACCTCGTACGGTTGTCGCCTCCCCCGTCGAGACCGGCGATGAACGCGATTTACGTGATCCTCCCACACCCCACGCGACAGACACATCCGCTGGGCGATTGGGTTCAAACGGCGTTGGAAACACTCCAACGCGAGGGCGGTTGGGAACAGTGGCAAATCCGGACGTATCAGGCGGACCAGCAAGGGAAAACCCAACTCAATCCCATCCGCGCCCGCATCCAACTGATACCTGGCCCGATCCTTCTGCTCGGTCCTGTCAGCCCGCCGACCGCGACCCAAGTCCGTCAGTCGTTCCCCACGTTCGTGACGGTCACGAGCTTCGCCCATTCCGTCGGGGATTTGGTCACGTTGTGCCGCGATGCTCGGACACGTTTTGACAACGGCGAGCCGCTCATCCCGCGTCGGCGGGCCGCCGCCATTGTGATCCTCCGCGACCTGAACGGACGCGACAAATGGTGCGGTCACAGCAAGGGGTATCATTGGTGGCACTTGGTCCAAAAGAATATCGGCGCGACGTTCAGCAACGTCGCGGATGATGTCGTCAACTTGCTGAAACTTCACCAATATGTGATAAGCAAACCCAGCCAGGGTAAACCGAAGTACGGGTGCAACCCCAAGCGGCGCGCGGAGATTCAGTTGATCGTGACCGAAGGGAAATTCGTGGATCGGCGACTATTGGAGGTTCTGGACCGCGACGCCACCGACACGGTGCCGGCGAGCGAACTCGTCGAGACGCGCCACATCGAGGCGTGGGCAGTCTACCCCAAAGGCGCGAGCCAAACTTTGTTCGCGAATGCGTCGGCCGCGATATCCCGCCTGAACGAACTGCCGGATGGCCCGGAGTACATCTGGGAGATCCGGTTCGACGCGGGACAGACAAGTCTGCGGGGTGAAAGCGTGTCGAAAGAAGAAATCCGGCTCGTGTTTGAAGCGCACCAGAACCCCTCGCAGTGATCACTCCTCTTGCGGTTCGTCGTCGCCATCGGCCTCGGCTTTCATCACCTCGCGGAGCAGCACCGTCGCGTAGCAGCCGCTCGGCAGCGTGAAGGCGAGCCGAAGGCCGTCCGACTCCCAATCCGCCGTCAGGTCGTCGAGGTAGATCAGGTTGTGCCGGCGGGTGCCGCCCATCAGCTTGCCGAATCCGTCGAACGCGGCCGGCGTCAGGTTGTGTGCGGCCAGAATGCGAGCCTCTCGCTCGGCCGCCGCGCCAGTCGTTGCGAACGTCCGCCGGCCGAACATCGGCCCGCCCTGCACGGTCTCCCGCGCGTCGAACCGGAGCTGCTCCGCCGGCACGTCCTCGGCCACGAACAGCCCGCCGAACGGCCACTTCATCATCGCGTCGCCGGGCAACACGGTGCGGAACAGGCCGTCGGCCATCCGCTCGCCGAGGTAGTGGTTGAACAGCACCGACTGCACCGCCGACAGCGCGAACTTGTACACGAACGGCCGCAACCGCTTCGGCTGCGTGCCGGCCAGGCAGCGGAAACCGAGGGCCACGTTGCCGCCGTCGCGGCCGAACCGCTGCGGGCCGTAGTAATTCGGCAGACCCAGAGTGCGCACGCGGTCCAAGACGGCGGCGAGCGCGGCGGCCTTCGTCCGGTCGGCGTCGCGGATGAAGATGCGGAAGGTGTTGCCCCGCAGGTGTCCCGGCTTCAGCTTGTTCGTGTGCCGGGAGAACTTCAGCAACTCGATCCCGCCGCCGTTGATCTTCGGCAGCCGGTCCTCGACATCGCCCGGCACGCTGACCCACTGGCGGGTGACGGCGTGGCGGTCCTTCAGCCCGGCGGTGGCGACGGCCCCGACCGGCACGCCCAGCCGGTCGGCGATCATGCGGGCGAGGTACTCCGGCCCGACGCCGGTCTTTTGCACCCAGAGGTACAGGTGGTCGCCGGTGCCGCCCGGCTCGTAACTCGGCACCTCCTCGACCTCGAAGTCCTCGGCGCGGACCTTGATCCGCCCGCCGATGCCGGCGATGTCGGGGGTGAGGAGCGGCGGCAGCAGCGGGTCGATGGGCATGGGGGAAGTGTAGGGAAACGGGCGAACGGGGTTGACGAGTTCGCAATTTGCGAAGTATGATGTTGGACAGGGAACACCACTCGCGGGCATGAGCCGGGTTCTCCGACTGCCGAGCGGAGGCACGAAATCCGCGCCACAACTACTGCCCCGTTGCCGCCGCTCCGCCCAATTCACCGGAGCGACGAGTGCAACATAAGGAACGCAAAACCATGACCAACGACTCGACGAATCCCGGAGAACGCAGATGCGCGTCATTTCCCCGAAGAAACTCCGATCCTGCTGGACCATTCACCCGGACGCCCGTGGGCCGTTGACCCGCTGGCGGAAGTTGGTGGCGAGCGCCAACTGGCAGTCGTTCGAGGACGTGAAAGCGGACTTTGGCAAGACCGTGGATCAATACAAGCAGTTCGTGATCTTCGACATCGGCGGGAACAAGTACCGGCTCATCGCCCACATCCATTACAACACCTGCCGCGTCTACATCCACGACGATGTGCTGACGCACGCCGAATACGACCGTGGCAAGTGGAAGGAGGAGTAACCGTGACCACACTCACCGCGACGCGCAAGACCCCGCTGGCGAAGCTCTACGGCAAGGGCCAGGGTCGCTATCTGGAACTGCTAGAGAAATTCCCCCTTCGTCCGATCCGCACGGAAGCGGACCTCGACGCCGCAACCGAAGTGATTCACGAGTTGATCGATCAAGATATGCGCACGAAAGCCGAAGAGGATTACCTCGACATCCTCACCCGCGTTGTCGAGAAGTACGAAGAGGTCCACTACCCGATGGAGGACGTGCCCGCACACGAGATGCTGGCCGAGTTGATGGAACTCCGCGAGTACACCCAAGCCCAGGTCGCCAAGGGGGCCGGGATCGCCGTGTCCACGGTGTCCGAGCTGCTGTCCGGCAAGCGGCAGATGAACCTCAAGCAAATCGCCAAGCTGGCGGCGTTCTTCAAGGTCGGGCCGGCCGTGTTCCTGCCGGCCGTCGGCGGCTGACGTACAATTCCCCATCCCGAGGGTTCCGCCATGCCCGCCGCCGTCGCCCCGCCCCGTCGCCCGAAGGCCCCGCCCAAACCCGACACCCTCGCCGACGTGCTGAAGGCCCTCGGCGACATCCCGCCGGCGCGCATCCTGTGGACGCCGTTCCCCGGCACCGCGACGGAAGCGGACCAGTTGCGCTACCTCGACGGTCAACCCCGACGGTTGGTCGAGCTGATCGACGGCACCCTCGTGGAGAAAGCGATGGGCGCGAGTGAAGGCTTCATCGGTTCGACGCTGCTCATTATCCTCGGCGCGTTCGTCCGGCTTCGGAACCTGGGAATGATCGGGGGCGAAGGCATCCCGATGCGTGTCGCGCCGGCCCAGAACCGCATTCCCGACATCTCATTCACGTCTTGGGAACGGTTGGGAGGCCGGACGTTCCGGGCGGTGTTCCCGCTCGCCCCCGACCTCGCCGTCGAAGTCCTGTCGCCGTCGAACACCGCCGCCGAGATCGCCCGCAAGATTCGGGAATACTTCCGAGGCGGCACGCGACTCGTGTGGGCGTTCGACCCGGACGACACGACCGTCACGGTGTACACCAGCCCGAAGCGGTCGCGCGTACTGACCGCCGCCGACACCCTCGACGGCGGCAAGGTGCTGCCGGGCTTCACCCTCGACCTGACCGAGTTCTGGAGCGACCCGCAAGTCGCCTACGACCCGACATCTTAACGGACTTCACCGCCATGCCCTCTCCCATGACCCTGACCGAACAGATCCTCGCCAAGGCCGCCGGCCGCGATTCCGTCGCCGCCAACGACAACATCTGGGTGGACGTCGATGTTCTAATGACGCACGACGTGTGCGGCCCCGGCACCATCGGCATCTTCAAGCAGCACTTCGGCCAGGACGCCAAGGTGTGGGACCGCGAGAAGGTGGTCATCATCCCGGACCACTACATCTTCACCGCCGACAAGATGGCGAACCGCAACGTGGACGTGCTGCGGGCGTTCGCGGCCGAGCAGAACCTGCCGTACTACTACGACGTGGGCACCGACCGGTACAAGGGCGTGTGCCACATCGCGCTGCCCGAGGAGGGGCACACCCGGCCGGGCGAAATCCTCCTCGGCACCGACAGCCACACCTGCACCGCCGGCGCGTTCGGCCAGTTCGCCACCGGCGTCGGCAACACCGACGCCGGGTTCGCCATGGGCACCGGCAAGACGTGGCTGAAGGTGCCGCCGACCATGCGGTTCGTGTTTACGGGCAAGCTGCCGCCGTACCTCATGGCGAAGGACTTGATCCTCGCCGTCATCGGCGACATCGGCGTGGACGGGGCGACGTATCGCGCGATGGAGTTCGACGGCGACGGCGTGTTCGCGCTGAACATCGAAGAGCGGATGACGCTGTGCAACATGGCCATCGAAGCCGGCGGCAAGAACGGCATCATCCCGGCGGACGCGGTGACGACGAAGTATGTGGACGAGCGCGGCAAGAAGGCCGGGAGCAAGCCGTACACGATGTTCGCACCGCAGGCCGGGGCCAACTACATCTTCGAGAAGGTGTACGACGTGACGACGATGGAGCCGGTCATCGCCAAGCCGCACAGCCCGGACAACAAGGCGACCGTGCGTTCCGTGCAGGGCACGAAGCTGGACCGCGCTTACATCGGCAGTTGCACCGGCGGCAAGATGACCGACTTCCGCGCCGCGGCCGGCATTCTGAAGGGCCATTCGGTGAAGATCGACACGTTCGTGGTGCCGGCCACCACCGAGGTGGCGCGGGGCCTGGATACCGAGATGATCGGCGGCGTGTCGTTGCGGGACATCTTCCTTCGGGCCGGGGCGAAGATCGGCGACGCCAGTTGCGCCGCCTGCCTCGGCGGGCCGTCCGACACCTTCGGCCGGCTGAACACGCCGATCAGTTGCATCAGCACGACCAACCGCAATTTCCCCGGCCGCATGGGGCACAAGGAAGCCCAGGTGTTCCTGGCCAGCCCGCTGACGGTTGCCGCCAGCGCGCTGACGGGCATGATCGAAGACCCGCGGGGGTATGTGGTATAATCCGTAGACCCACCCGAGGTGCCGAACCCATGACGAACATCACCATCAGCGACCCCGTACTGCTCAAGCAACTGGCCGAGGCTACGGGGGGGATCACGTTCCGCGACCCGGACGGGAACGTCGTCCACCAGAGCGGCGGGCGGATCGGCGTCCCGCCGCCGGGGGCCAAGCCGCCGTTCACGGACGAGGAACTGGAGGAATTCGGCAAGAACCGCGACGGCCGCCCGCTGGCCGACATCCTCCGCGACCTGCGGGAGAAGCACGGGGCATGAACTACACCGTCATCTGGACCCGGCGGGCCGAGAGCGGCTTGGCGGATGCGTGGCTCGACGCGGCGGATCGGGAAGCCGTCACCGATGCGTCGGCGGAACTCGACGCCGGACTGGGAGACAGGCCGTTCCGTGTCGGGAACCCGCGCGGCTCCAGTGTTCGCCGATTCGCGATCATCCCACCGCTCGGCATCACGTTCGACATCGTCGAGGACGACAAGAAAGTGATCGTGCAGACCTGCTGGCTGGCGGGGTGAAGTCATGGGGAACCGCCGCGCGAGGGAGTTCATGCTTCGGCAGGCCGAAGAGGCCTACCGTGAGCGGGCGCGGGCCGAGCCGCGCGCACTTGTCCACAGCTCAGTCGCACCGGGCACCGGAAGACTCCTGCTCCAGATCGTGGAAAGCGCGTCGTTTGAGGGGACGCGGGTATGGGAGGTCCGTCAAACCTTCGACGGTTGGCAATTGCAGCGCCCAGAAGTGGTCCAGACTTGGCCGGAGTTCTGGATCGTCGGTTGCAACCCTGTTCCCTTTGACCAGGCGACGCTAGCAGACTACCACCGCCGAATCACATCGCTGACATTGCCCCTCGCGCCGGATCAAAGTGGGATGGGAGGCCTCGACGGCACCAGCCATCAACTCGCGTGTTTCGGCGATCTCTTTTCGCAATGGCGATTCCAGTGGTGGTCAACGCACCCGCCGCAGTGGCAGCCTCTCGTGGACATCGCCAACGAGATGATCGAGGGGTTCTCTGCGGCAGGCTGACGTGCTTCACCCGTTCGGTGGCAAGTCGAAGAACGGGGCGAAGTGGCGGCGGTAGCCGGCCGCCAGGAACGCCAGCAGAACGACCAGCACGATGCCGAGGCCGAACGTCTTCGCCAGCAGCACGTCCCACAGCAGGATGTTCACCGCGACCGGCATCAGCACCACCACGCCGAGCGGCCCGAACCGCCACGACAGCAGCAGCAGCCCGCCGGCCACCTCCAGCACCTTTACCACCGTCAGGTAGCCCGTCGGCACCAGCACCTCCATGAACTTCTTCGTGTCCTCGGTCGGCGGCGGCGGCACGTCCATGAACTTGACGAAGTGGGTCATCCCGAAGACGACGAAGGCCAAGCCGACCAGCACGCGGAGTCCGGTGTGAATCCAGCCCATGACACGCCTCGGGTACATCGGAGGGGAACGCGACTCGGCTAGCATACACGGCTCGCCGCCCGGTCTTGCACACGCCCGGTATTCGCCGCCGCCCGCCGTCCGTATCCTGGTCGGCATGATCCACGTCGTCCGCTGGCACGCGAGTACCGGGAAGGCCGAGCAGGTGTCGGTCGAAGACCTGCCGCGCACCCACGCCGAGTTGCCCCCGGACGAAGTCGTCTGGCTCGACCTGACCGACCCGACGCCGGCGGAGGAGGCGCGCGTCCTCGGCGAGTTCCTGCCGGTCCACGCGCTGACCTTCGCCGACGCGACCAAGCTCCGCCGCGACCCGGACCAGGGGTCGCACCTGCCGAAGGTGGAGGAGTTCCCCGACTACCTGTTCGTGGTGGTGAACCCGCTGCCCGCGGAGGCCCGCGATTCGTCGCCCGTGCCCGCGGAGAAAGGGAGCCTCCGACTGGCCAGCCTCCACCGCCCGCAACTGAGCGCCGTCCTGACGCACCGCGTCCTCGTCACCCACCACTACGCGGCCATGCCGTGCATCGCCGACGGCCAGGCGCACCTGTCCCGCCACGCCGAGAACCTCCGCCGCGGCCCCGACTACATCTTCCACCTGATCCTCGACGGCATCGTGGACGAGTACGCGCCGGTGGTGGACGCGATCGGCGAACGCCTGGACGAGTTGGAACTCCAGATGTTCCAGCGGCCGACGCCGGAGGTGCTGGCCGAGCTGCTGCGGGTGAAGCGGGAGGTGTCGTACCTCCGCAAGACGCTCATCATGGAGCGCGAGGTGCTGGCCCGGCTGATCCGCGGCGAGTTCGCGCTCGTCGAGGACCGCGAGATCGCGTACTACCGCAACGTGTACGACCACCTGGTGCGGTATACCGACCTGGTGGAGAGCGCCCGCGAGATGGTGTCGGACCTGATGCAGACGCACCTCGCCGCCGTGTCGAACAAGCTGAACGAGATCATGAAGGTGCTGACGATGGTCTCGGCCGGGGTGCTGCCGATGACGCTGATCGCCGGCATCTACGGCATGAACTTCGTCGTCCTGCCGGAGAAGGATTGGGAGTACGGCTACCCGTTCGCCCTCGGCCTGATGGCCCTCACCGGCGTCGCGGCCTTCATCTGGTTCAAGTGGAAGAAGTGGATCTGATGCGCACACGCCTCCGCCAGTTCCTGGTGTTCCAGGCGTTCCTGTGGTGGCAGGGCGGGTTCGTCTTCTACGCCGCCGTGGTGGTGCCGGCGGGCACGGACCTGTACGGCGCGTTCCTCCAGGGCCTCGTCACCCAGCGGGTGACGGACTGGCTGGCCGTTCTCGGCCTCGCCTGGCACCTGCTCTTCGCCTGGGACTTGTGGGCGACGCGCGATCCGTCCCGCCGCCGCGCCCGGCTGCGCTTCGGCTTTTGGCTGGTGTCCCTTCTCTTGCTGACCGCGCTCGCGGTCGTTCACCGGACGCTGGATGACCTGCTCGACGCGGACGAGTTGGAGGCGGTCGCCTTCCGCCGCTGGCACGTCGCGTACCTGTGGGGCGTCACCGCGCAATGGCTGCTGGCCCTCGCGAACGCCTGGCTGACTCTGGGTGCGTGGACGACACGGGACCGACACGGGGCCAGACCGAACTCGGCATCGACCCCCGTTGAACCCCGATAGAAATGTCCGGCCGTGTCATCCCGCACCCGGCGTGAGTTCACGGCGGTCGGGTCTTGCACCGCCTGTCGCGGTCGCGCATACTGAATGTCGTTCGCACGTCGGCGGTCCGACGTGCGGGCCTCATCCCCGTCGGTCGCCCCCGAGGTGTCGTCATGCGCCGTCGTACCGGGTTCACGCTGATCGAACTGCTGGTGGTCATCGCCATCATCGCCATCTTGATCGGGCTGCTGCTGCCGGCCGTGCAGAAGGTCCGCGAGGCCGCCGCCCGCATGAAATGCTCCAACAACCTGAAGCAACTCGGCCTCGCCCTGCACAACTACCACGACGCTTACCTGGTGCTTCCGCCCGGCCAGCCGCAGGGGTACTTCACGTCGAGCTGGTACTCGACCCCCGGCGTCCTGGACCGGAACCGCATCAACTGGACCGCCCTCGTCCTGCCGTACATGGAGCAGACGGCGATGGGCAACTTGGTGCAGGCCACCCTCACGAACAACACCTTCGCGCTCAGCCAGCCGTTCTCGACGGTGGTGATCCCGACCTACATCTGCCCGTCCGACCCGAACAGCCCGAAGGTGGCCGCCGCGCCGGGCAACCCGCAGGGGTTCCACACGAACTACGTCGCCTGCCACGGCAGCGGTTACGCCACCCCCGCCGCCGACCCGCGCGGGCTGAACCTGGACGGGGTGCTGTACGGCATCTCGAAGGTGACGCTGGTGCAGATCACCGACGGCACGTCGAACACGGCGATGGTGAGCGAACTGCTCCAGGGGAGCGACGCCGTCGCCGGCGGGCACGACGTGCGGGGCCGCATGTGGAACACCATCCACGCCGGCACCACGTTCACCACCCTGTACCCGCCGAACTCGACCGTCGGCGACAACACGATGGGATACTGCGGGTCGGTGCCGGGCGCGCCGTGCGGGTCGCAGTCGATCCTCAACGCCTTCGCCCTGGCCCGCAGCAAGCACACCGGCGGGGTGAACGTGTGCCGGGCCGACGGGTCGGTGCAGTTCGTGACGAACTCCATCACCCCCACCGCCTGGCTGTGGACGGGCACCCGCTCCGGCGGCGAAGTGATCCCGAACTGAGGCCGCAGTCGGCTTGCGAGCCGCGACCGCGAGGGGGCGGCATCTTCATCGCCGATGCCGCTCCCTCGCGGTC
>JAYTTN010000457.1:0-20003 GCA_043745295.1 Fimbriiglobus sp.
CATCGACCTCGGCACCACCAACTGCGCGCTCGCCTACGTGGACACCGGCGCGGGGGCCGACCCCAAGCCGCAGCCGTTCCTCGTCCCGCAGGTGGTGAATCCCGGCGACGTGGCCGACCGCCCGCTGCTGCCGTCCAACCTGTACCTGCCCGGCCCGAACGAGCAGCCGGCGGGTGCCATGAAACTGCCGTGGGACGCCGACCGGGACTACTGCGTCGGCGAGTTCGCCAAGACGTTCGGCGCGAAGGTGCCGACCCGCATGGTGGCGTCGGCGAAGTCGTGGCTGTGCCACCCCGGCTGCGACCGCAAGGCGGCCATTCTGCCATTCCGCGCCGCAGAGAGTGACAGGCGGATGTCACCGGTGGAAGCCAGCACGCGGTACCTGAAGCACCTCGCCGAGGCGTGGAACCACGCCATCGCGAAGGGCATCGCCGAACACCGGCTGGAGGCGCAGGACATCATCCTGACGGTGCCCGCCAGCTTCGACGCCGTGGCCCGCGACCTGACCATCGAGGCCGCCCGCGCCGCCGGGTTCGAGCATCTGACGCTGCTCGAAGAGCCGCAAGCCGCCTTCTACGCCTGGCTCGACACCCAGGGCGAGAACTGGCGGAAGCACGTCAACACCGGCGACCTGATCCTCGTCGCGGATGTCGGCGGCGGCACCACCGACTTCACGCTCATCGAGGTCGGCGAGGAGGGCGGCAACCTGGCGCTCACCCGGCTGGCGGTCGGCGACCACCTGCTGCTCGGCGGCGACAACATGGACCTGGCGCTCGCCGGCACGGTGAACGCGGCGCTGACGAAGAACGGCACGAAGTTGGACGCCAACCAGTTTCAGCAACTGACCCACGCGGCCCGGCAGGCGAAGGAGCAAATCCTCTCCGACCCGAAGCGGGCGTCCGCCGCCGTCACCGTGCTGGGCAAGGGCCGCAGCATCATTGGCGGTACGATCAAGTACGACCTGCTCCGCGCCGAAGTGGAGGCGGTGCTGCTCGACGGCTTCCTGCCGGAGTGCCCGCGCGACGCCGAGCCGACCCGCGCCCGCGCCATGGGGTTGCAGGAACTCGGCCTGCCGTATGTGAGCGACGCCGCCATCACCAAGCACCTCGCGCACTTCCTCACGCGGCAGGCCGAGGCGCTGGCGCACCGCGAGAAGCCGGCCGGCAAAAAGGGGAAGAAGTCCGACGCCGGCGGGCTGCCGACGGCGGTGCTGTTCAACGGCGGCGTGTTCAAGGCGACGCCCATACGCCAGCGGTTCCTGGACGTGCTGGCGTCGTGGGCGAAGGCGGCCAAGGCCGACCCGACCCGCGACCTGGCCGGCGCGGACCTGGACCAGGCGGTGGCGCGGGGCGCGGCGTACTACGGCCTCGTGCGGCGGGGCAAGGGCGTCCGCATCCGGGGCGGCACGGCGCGGGCGTACTACATCGGCGTGGAGACGGCACAACCCGCCATCCCCGGAATGCCGCCGCCGCTGAAGGCGCTGTGCGTGGCCCCGTTCGGCATGGAGGAGGGCACCGAAACCGACGTGCCCATGTCCGCCATCGGGCTGGTCGTCGGCGAGGAGGTGGAGTTCCGCTTCCTCGGCAGTTCGGTGCGGCGGGACGACAAGCCGGGCAGCATGGTGGAGGAGTGGGACGGGCAAATCGACGAGTTGGCCCCACTGCGGGTGACGCTCGACGGCAAGCCGGGCACCCGCGTCGTGCCGGTGACGCTGCACAGCCGGGTGACGGAGGTCGGCCTGCTGGAACTGTGGTGCCACGGCAAGGACGGCAAGCAGAAGTGGAAGCTGGAGTTCAACGTCCGCGAGCAGAAGTGAGGGGACTGCCGCCGTCGCCGCGGACGGGAGCGGCCGCTGGCCGGGTCCGTTCCGGCGGGTACGCTGACCCCGCCCTCGGATCGGGGGCGGAGGTCGCGTCCCGATGTCGCTCCCGCAACTCTTCCGCGCGCGGTTCACCCTGACCGCGCGGGCCGACATCGCGCTCCCGCCGCACGACCCGGTCGTCCTGTACGCCCTGCTCGCGGAGGCGGTCGGGATCGGCCTCGGCGTCGAACCCGACGTGCCGGATGCCGTCGGCGTGGACGCGCCCGAACGGCTCCGCGGCACCGTCCGCGCCGGGCAGCCCTACGCCTTCGGCCTGACACTGCTCGCGGCGTCGCCGGCTCGCGCCGCCGAACTGCTCCGCGCCGTCCGCGCCGGACTCGACCGCCTCGGCCGGCAACGGGCCGCGGACCGCGTGGTCCTCGGCGGGAACTACGACCTCGCGCGAACCGAAGACCTCGTGGCCGGTGCCGACTGGACCGACGGCCCGCTCGCCCCCATCCCGTACCGCCTGCTGGAAGACGAAGTGCGGCGGGTCGCCGACCTCGGCCGCGCCACCGTGCACTTCCGCACGCCGCTCCGCCTGGACCGCCCGCCGGCCGCCCGCGCGGCCGGCCACGCCTGCTTCGACGGCGACTGGTTCGATCCGGTCGGCTTCCTCCGCAAACTCGACCTGCGACTGACCCGCTGCGGCTGGCCACTGCCTCCGGACACCTCGGCCGCGCCACCCGCCGTCGCCGCGAACGAGCTGGTCTGGCTCGACCTGTCCTACGCGCCGCGCGACGCCAAGCCGCTCGCCGGGGCGGCGGGGCGGGTGGCCTTCGCCGGCCTGACGGAAGCGGTCGCCTGGCGACTGGTGCTCGGCCAGTACGTCGGCCTCGGCGAGTGGCGAAAGTTCGGCTTCGGGGCGTACCGGATCGACGAACTCGGCCCGCACCCGTACCCGTGCCGGCGGTCGGTCGGGCTGCTCGATCTGGCGTTCGGCCCGGACCTCCTCGCGGACGCGGGGAACCGGTACGGCGTGTCGGTGTCCGACTTGCTGGTCGCGCGCTCGGCCGCGCCGTTGCCGCCGCACCGGGTCGCCATCCCGAAGCCGGGCGGCGGCGTCCGCACGCTGGCGATTCCCGCCGCCATCGACCGCGCCCTCCAATACGCCGTCCACAAGCAACTCGCCCCCGCGCTCGATGCCGTGCTGGAGAAGTCGTCCACCGCGTACCGCCGGGGGTTGGGCCGCGACACCGCCGCGAACGCCGTGCGGGCGGCCGTGCGGGGCGGGTTCACCGTCGCGGTGAAGTCCGACTTCCGCCGCTTCTTCGACGAAGTGGACCACCGCGAGTTGGAAGCGCGGCTGACCGTGTACGTCGGCGACGACGAGATGGTCGCGGCCCTCATGCGGTGGGTGCGCTCCGCTTCTCCGGAGCCGACCCGCGGACTGCCCACCGGTTCCCCGCTGTCGCCGCTGCTCGCCAACCTGTTCCTCGATCAATTCGACGAGCGGGTCGCGGCCGAGGGCGGCCGGCTCGTGCGATACGCCGACGACTTCGTCATCTTGTGCCGCTCGCGGGAGGAGGCCGACCGGCTGTTCCGCTCCGCCGAGGCCGAGGCCGGGGAACTCCGACTCGCCCTGAACGCCTCGAAAACGAGCCTGCTCGACTTGCGGCATCCGTTCGAATTCCTCGGCTTCCGCTTCGCGCCGACCGCCGGCGACTGGCGACTGGACGGCGGCGGCGGCCCGGAACACGTCGCGGACATCGGTTGGGAACAGGTCGCCGGCGCGCCGCCCGCGCCCGCCGGCCGCTTGCCGGGCGAAGCCGATGTGCCGTCGCCGGACCCCGAACCGTGCCTGGTTCTCGGCCCGAACCTCGCCGGCGTTTACGTGTCCGACGGGCACATTCTGGCCGTCCAGGCCGGGGAGACCGAGAGTTACGGGTTCCCGCTGGCCGGACTGGAACAGCTGATCCTGCTCGGCCAACCGCCGCTCGGTGCCGGGGCGGTCGTCGCGCTGGCGCAGGCGGGCGTCACGCTGGTGCTGGCCGACGATTCCGGCCGCGAACTGGGCGTGTTGACCCCGCACTTCGGGCCGGACGACCCGGACGCGATCCTCGCTCAAGCGGTCGCGATGCGCGACGAGGTGTTCCGGCTGTCCGTCGCCCGCCGGTTCGTCGCCGCCAAACTGCGGAACTACGCGGCCGTTGCGGAGGCCTTCCCCGCCGCCGGGCCGGATCGCGTCGCCGCGAGCCTCCGCGACTTGGCCGGGCGCGCCCTGGCCGCGCTCTCGGCCGAACAGTTGTTGGGTTTCGAGGGGGCGGGCGCGCGGGCCTGGTATTCGTCGCTCGGCACCCGCCTGCCGCCCGGCTTCCGCTTCGCCCGCCGCGTCGCCCCGGACGCCGACGACCCGGTGAACGTCTTGCTGAACATCGCCCACACGCACCTCTACCGGCTGGCGTCCCTGGCGATTCGCGCCGCCGGCCTGTCCCCGGCCCTCGGCGTGCTGCACGAGCGGCGGGCCGGCTTCCACGCCCTCGCCGCCGACGTGATGGAGCCGTTCCGCCACCTCGTGGACCGCACCGTCCTGGCGTCCCTCCGGTGGCTCACCCCCCGCGACTTCCGCCCCGCGTCCGACGGCCGCTATCGGCTGACCATCCGGCCCGGCGCGGCCCGCGAATTCACCGCCGCCGCGACCACCGCCCTCGCTTGGCCCGTGTCCGCGGCCGACGGCCGCCCGCCCCGCGCCTACCGCAACCACCTGATCGCCCTGGTGCGGAACCTGAAGCGGCTGTTCCGCGACCCGAACGCCCCGCTGACGGTGTTCGAGCACCCGGCTCCGCCCGCCGGAGGAGCGCCGCCATGAGCCTCCACATGATCGCCTACGACATCGGCCACGACGGGCACCGCCGCAGCGTCGCCCGCATCGTGCTCGGGTACGGCGTCCGCATCCAGCGGTCCGTCTACGAAGTGTGGCTGACGCCGAAACGGGTCCAGGCCCTCCGTCGCCGCGTGGCCCCGTACCTGGAAGTGGACGACTGCTTCGACATCGTCCCCATCGACGAGCGCGGGTCGCGCAAACGGATCCGCTGGCAGCGGAAGCCGAACCACTACCCGCCGGTAATCGTGATGGGGCCGGCCGAAGACGGACCACCCCCGCCCGGTGCCCGCAAATTCCGGGTGGACGACATTCCCGGCGCACGGCCACCCAAAGCGCTGCTCCGCAAGATCATCTTCCTCGGCTGGGACGGCAAACCGACGAAGGTGTTTTGGGGCTACCCCGGCGACCCGAAGTTCGGCCCCATCCGTCATGGCACGAAAGATTCCGACCCGCACCCGCCACCCCACTTGCCGGCGAACTGGGTGTTCGGTACAATGCCAGCGGATGAGTCGGAGACAGCCCCTGCTTCCGCCACGCATGATGGGGTCGCGGGGGACGATTCGGACGAGGGATTGCTCGCGGGGATACCGTTGTCCTAAATTGTGGGCGGTCGTGGAAACCGAGCCAATCCGGCGTGATACTGGGCGAAAGCCTGGTAGGTGAGTATATGGAAGCGTCCGTTCGCGCGATAACGCTCCATTGTGACGTAAACCCCAGTTCCGAACGCGACTTGCGTGCGAAAACCGTGGCCAAGACACTTGCGAGGTGCAGTCGCGATGTGGGTCCGTTCACGGACCATTGAAACGGGAGCTTGAACTCGATGGCCTCGGTGTCCGCCGCGTCGCGATGTGGGTCCGTTCACGGACCATTGAAACGATGCCCTCGAGGTTGAACCACACCACGCCCTCGGACGTCGCGATGTGGGTCCGTTCACGGACCATTGAAACTCGAACCGCCGCCCCCGAATGGGCGTGAATCCGTGTCGCGATGTGGGTCCGTTCACGGACCATTGAAACCACGCGGAACCGCGCGGGACCGTCGTCGTGCGACGCCGTCGCGATGTGGGTCCGTTCACGGACCATTGAAACTTCCAGCAGGTGGAGCAACTCGGCGGCCGAGCCGATCGCGTCGCGATGTGGGTCCGTTCACGGACCATTGAAACTCTGCGCCTCGGTCTCGGTACCGAAGGTGAGCGGTCGCGATGTGGGTCCGTTCACGGACCATTGAAACTTGCGAGTAGCCCTGCGGTTGGCTGTAGTAAACCTGGTCGCGATGTGGGTCCGTTCACGGACCATTGAAACGACTTTGAGTACTCGTTGTCATCGGCGGCGAGGGTCGTCGCGATGTGGGTCCGTTCACGGACCATTGAAACGTGATATCCACCAACTGACCCTGCATGAATGTCGCGATGTGGGTCCGTTCACGGACCATTGAAACATTCATGATGTCGATCACCAAGATCAGCGTACTGATGGTCGCGATGTGGGTCCGTTCACGGACCATTGAAACAAGGGGGTGAAGCCGTTGACCGGATCCTGTCCGCGTCGCGATGTGGGTCCGTTCACGGACCATTGAAACCTGAGGCCGACCAGCAACATCCCGATGAGCACGAGTCGCGATGCGGGTCCGTTCACGGACCATTGAAACGTGATCGTCAGCGTCGCAGTCGCCCCGTTGGCCAGGCGTCGCGATGTGGGTCCGCTTACGGACCATTGGTGACGGCGTCTTTAACTCGCCCAGCCAGCCGAGCGGTGCGGCTACGCCGTGCCCTTCGGGTAGACGGCGATCTCGGAACCGGCCGCCAGCACCACGGAATCCGGCGCGCGGCCGGTCAGGTCGCCCCACTCCGGGCCGTAAAGCGCCGCCCAGTCCACGTCGATGTGGTGCGCCGTCACCGGGTACACGTCCCATTCGGGGTGGTTCACCTCGTAGCGGATGAGCTTGCCCCGGCGGGTGCGGCCGTACCCCCAACTGTGTTCCTTGAAGAAGTGTTCCGGGCTGTCCGGGCCGGGGCGGGTCGCCGGTTTCGCACCGGTCGCCCGCAGCTCGTGGACCTTGCCGCCGTAGTCCACCGTGTACTTGGCGGTCAGCGACACCGGGGTGTCATCGATGTCCATCGTCAGGCGGGCGCGGCGGTACGGTTCGTTGTAGATGACCCGCGCCACCCACGCGACGAACCGCTGCGGGACGAACTCGCGGACGAACACGACCCCCCGCCGCCCCTCGTGCCGGACGTAGATGCGGAGGTTCCATTCGGGGAAGTGGCGGAACGTCGGCCAGCCGACGCCGAGGACTTTGGTGTGCAGGAACTGGAAGCCGACCAGCGAGACGACGCAGCGGTCCTGGAAGCGATCCGGTTCGACGTCGGGCGGCAGGAACGGGCGGATCGTGACTTCCGGCACCGCGTACTGGGCGAGGATGAGGTTGTGCCAGCGGGCGGTCAGGAACGAGCGGGGCATGGGGGCATCTCGTGGTCTGCACGCTCCGCGTACAGGAGCAGAGTTAACCGCACGCGGTGCGGGCAGACCACGAGAAGCGTGAACTCACTTCGCGTCCTTCTCCAGCACCGGCTTGAACGCCTTGGCGATGGCCAGCGCGTCCTCGAACGCCTTGACCGCGTCCTTCTCGGTGTCGAACCCCTTCACGCACTGCATCACCACCTTGTCGTCGACATCGTGCACTTGGAAGCGGAACTTGCCCTGCTTGTCCTTCTTGATGACGACGCTGCCCTTCACTTCGGCCGGCTTGACCGGGTCCTTCGTCTTCGGATCGACCTTCGGGTCCACCTTCGCCTTCACCTGGCCTTGGACGGCGTTGCCGCTGACGGCGACCAGGCTGGCGGTGCCGACGGCGGTGGCGGCGGCGAGGGCGAGGCTGCGAATCCACATCTTCACGGGCGTTCTCCGAACGGGGGAGGCGGGTGTGGCGGCGGGCGTGCCGGCACATGGGCATTATTCCCGGCCGCGAATCGGAAAGCAAGTAGGCCGCCGAACGGATTGCCGGATTCGCCCGCCGGCGGGCGAATCTGTGTGGCCGCCTCACTTGGGCGGGTCGGCCGCGAACGTCACGACGGCGTCGCGCCCGGCCCACGAGCATGACGACATGACCCGCATCGACCTGTGCGCGAGCGAACGACTTCGACGACTTCGCCCGGCCCCAGGCCGCCCTGGCGGCCGTCGGCGTCGTCGCCGCCGACACCTGGCACGACTCGCCCGTCGGCACCGGCCTGACCCGCTTCCGCGCGGGCGACGAGGAGGTGACCGTCTTCCGCGACGCCTGGGCAGTGGACCTGGCCGGGCCGGGCCGGAGGGCTGGTGAATCGCGTCCTCGCGGCGATGGACGCGATGCCGTGAACCGTGCGGTCGCGGTGTTCGGACTCGGATCAAAATAATTTCCAAACTCGAGTTGACAGCGAATTTGAAGCGGTTAGTGTGTTAATGAACCGTATGGGTCACGAGTCGAGCAGTCTCTTCCGCAGTCTCTTCCGCAGTCTCTTCCTCGTTTGGGAAGGAGCGCGACGATGGGAAGGTCAGCGAATATCGGTTTCGGGTTTCTCGCCGTGGTCGCGTGCGTTGCCGCGTACTTCGCGGGAACAACGTGGTTCAAACCAAGCCCGGCACTGGCACCGGCGGCACCCGCTGCGGAAACGCCCGCGTTGGTCATCGAGCCGGCGTCGCTGCGGCTCGGCGAGATTTGGGAATCGGTCGGGCATGTGGTCCGGTTGGACGTGCGGAACACCACGCCGAACCGGGTGACGATTCAGCGGTTCGTCAGCGGTTGCTACTGCTCCGACGTGTCCCCTTCCACGCTGACCATCGAGCCGAATTCGTCCGCCCCGGTGACGGTGACGATCAACACCACGCACCGCCTGCCGCACCAGCGCGGGCTGGCAAAGTGGCCGCTGTCGGTGAGCATCACCGCCGTCGTGGATCAGTCGGACGTGCGCGGCCACAACTGGGAGGTCACCGGGACCGTGAAGGCGTGGGCGAGCCTGGAAACGCCGTGGCTGGACTTCGACGACCGCTGCCAGCACACCGGCTCTCCCTCGACGCGGATGGTGCGGGTGAAACGCCACGCCGCGTTCGACCGCCTGAAAGCCATCATCGAACCGGCCAAGGCGACCGTGGTCGTCACGCCGGTCACTGGTTCGACCGACGAACTCGATGTCGTCGTCACTCCGAATCCGGCGCTTCCTATCGGGCCGTTCTCGTTCGATGTCCGCCTCGAAGCCGTGGAGGCGAACGGCACTCGACACCCGGTCAGCCTGCTGACGATTCGCGGCGACATGCAGCCCCCGGTGCGGATCGTGCCGCGGGTGGTGCTGCTCGGCGAACACAAGGTCGGCACGGAAGCGACCGGCGAAGTCGAACTCCGCTTGCCGACAGCGGACGGTTGGGCGGTCAAGCAGATTGAACCTGGTTCGGCCGATGTTCGCGTGGTCGTGTTGCCGTCGTCGTCACCGGGTGTCCTCCGCTACTCGGCGACACAACGAATCGCTACTGCCGGCGACCAGCGAATCGACATCCAGTTCGTGCTGACCGGCCCGGACGGGAAGACGCTTCGGGTCAAGACCGAAGTGGTCTCCTACGGCCTGCCAACCCCAGCCCCCAAGTAACCGCGAGGGTTTGCCATGCGAATGCTCCTGCTCATCGCCGCGCTCCTGGGCCTCGTCGCGCTGGCCGCCCCAATCGCCGCGCAACCGGCTGGCGACCCCGTGCCGAAGATTCTGGAGGCGTGGAAGAAGCGCCAGACCGCGTTCAAGACGGTGAAGTACGTTGTGACGGGCAAGGTGGAACACCTGTTCGTCCCCTCGCCTAGACCCGGCGCGGAAAAAGTCCAGAGGGTGCAACCCAAGTTGCCTCTCGAATTGCCATTCAGAGCCGCTGTCCTGATTGACTGCGAGAAGCAGCGGTTTCGTCTGGAGTTGGACGAGTTCATCTGGTCCGCTCGCCAACAAACACTGGTCGCGACTGACTCGACACGCTCATTCGACGGCAGCAAGATGTTCGCGGCGGTTCGTAACGGCAAGGAGCAGCTGGGTGCGGTGCCCGACGTCGCAATTGTGAAGGGCGATCTCGCGGGCCAGCAGGTGGGTGCCGAGTTGTGGCCGCTGTTCGCGGCGCACGGCATCATCCCGACTGCCCGACAACCGCTCCGACCGGACAAGCCACCCACCGCGTTCACGCCTGAAATGTTTCACCGCCGCGGTCAACTGTCGCACGAAGGGATCAAGTGCGAGGTACTCAACTCGGAACCGCTCGACAGCGCCCCCGCGGCCACAGACGAATTCTGGATCGACGCAGGCTCGGATGGGTTCATTCGGAGACATACGTATTACGCCGGGCGGAATCCCTTCATCCGCCTCGACGCGAAGTCGCGTTTGATGAGCGGCGCACACGTCCCGGCCGAGTGGACGTGTACTTGGACGGAGGGGAATCGCACGCGGGCGATTCACCGGTTGAAAGTCGAGACGTTTGAAGGAAACCCGGCGGTGGCGGACACGGACTTCAGCGTCGTACTAAAAGCCGGGGCTAAAGTGGAGGAACACGACATCCCACAACCAGGTAGTGGCTTGGACCCGATCAAACACGGAGTGAAAACTTATACCATCGATGCGTCCGGCACCGCAGGCACGACCACGGAGACGCCGCAGCGGCGGCTGGACGGCTCGGAAGTCCCCCTCGCGGGGAACTGGCGCTGGGTGTTGTCGATGACCGCCCTCGCGTTCCTGGCGGTAGTTGGAGTGTTCTACTTCCGAAGTAAACGAACGCGATGAAATGAACGACTCGTTCACCTCTTATCGGAGACTTGACATGACTCGCGCGTCTCTCCTCCTCATCGCCGTGTGCGTGGCCTTCCTCTTGGGATGGGCCCACGAGCCGAACGTCGTTTCCGCCGCGAAGCCCGACTCGTGCCCGAAGTACCAGTGCGTCGAGTGGTACCACTGGTGGGCCGGGAACGGTGACGTCGTCATTACGGGAGCGTACTCGGTGGTCGGGGCGCAGTCGATCAAGGTCGCGCTGCTGGACACCTTCGCCAACTTTTCGGACCGCAAGGCTCCGCAGGTTCCATCCACCGGGGTCGTCTATGACGCCCGTACCCTTCCCGGCTGCATCCCCTTATGCGGTCTCCATCCGAACACCACGAATTGGCAAGCCCCTCAGATAGTCGCCCCGCTGGGGCCGCTCGGCGTGAAGCCGATCATGCCGGACGATCTGTTCCTGTGCACAGTGCTCGGCCCTGGTGCGAATGGCAATACGACTGAGCCGCCGCCGCTGTCGGAAGACCAGAGCAACCAAGCAAACCCCGGCAGACCGCCGGGTGTTCCAGCAGACACTCCGGCTGGCTGATCGGTTCAGCCATACAAGAGGGACTCAGCCATGCGCACGCTCCGGTCCGGCTACACCCTCGTCGAAGTCCTTGTCGTCGTTGCCATCCTCGCGCTTCTGCTCGGCCTGACGCTGCCGGCCGTGCAGAAGGTGCGCGGGACGGGCGCGCGGGCGACGTGCCTCAACAACATGCGGCAGCAAGGGGTCGCGCTGGCCAACCATCACGCGGCCCTCGGCCACCTCCCGAAAGGGAAGTCACCCCACAGCGGTGCGAAAGACCCGCACCCCGATATGACGTGGCTGACGCGGCTGCTGCCCTACATCGAGCAAGACGCGCTCTGGCGGAAGGCGGAGGAGGCGTACCGCGTCCAGCCGGACTGGAGCATCCGGCCCACCATACATCCGATGGACGCCGTCGTCCGCGCCTACACCTGCCCGGCGGACGACCGGCTGCGGCAACCCAATTTGGCGCGGAAGAAGTTCCTCGTCGCCAGCACGTCCTACCTCGGCGTCTCGGGCAGCACCACGCGGAAGAAGGACGGCACCTTCTTCAACAACTCGGCGGTCAAGTACACCGACATGACCGACGGCACGAGCAACACCGTTGTCGTCGGTGAGCGGCCGCCGAGCGTCGATTTCTGGTTCGGCTGGTGGTACGCCGGGTACGGGGCGGACGGCAGTGGGAAAGGCGATATGTTGCTCGGCGCAGGCGACGGCGGCGGCGGGTTCGACCGGTACGTCTTCGGCTGCGAGCCGCTGGGGTTCGTGCCCGGCGACTTCAAGAATCACTGCCATTCGCTGCACTTCTGGAGCCTGCACCCCGGCGGGGCGAACTTCGCGTTCGGCGACGGGTCGGTGCGGTTCCTACGGTATTCCGCCGCCGACATCTTGCCGGCGCTGGCCACCCGCGCCGGCGGCGAGAGCGTGACGGTCCCGGACTGAGCGTCACCCCACGGCACACCCTGCCAGAATGGGGTGCCAGCCCGGCCTTGTCGGATCGCCCACTCGCGCCTAGGATTCAAACCTTCGGCGCACACTTTGCCGCCGGCCTTCGCGTGCTCCGCCGACACGCGGCAAAGGCTGGTCCCGCCGGGCGACCGTCTGTCGCGCCGCGGGCCGTGGTGTTCTCCAGAGAGGGTGGGTCCATGACCGAGCCGATGGTCGATTTGAAGGCGTTGCTGGTCGAGCGGGAGGAGTTCGAGGGGAGCATGGTGTCGAAGCTGCGGGAGGGGTTGTCCCAGGGGCCGAGCCAGATCCGCGCCCTCCGCGAGATCAACGAGACGCTCCAGAAGCGGATCGCCGTGGCCCCCGGCCCGCAGCAGAAGAAGATTCACCTCAAGCTCGGCGTCGTCCAGTTCTACATGGGCCGCACCCAGGCGGCCGTCGAACACCTGAAGCAGTCCGACGGCCCCCTGGCGTTCTTCTTCCTCGGCCGCGCCCTCACCCTGCGGGGCGAGTACGACGACGCGCTGAAGAGCTTCGAGAAGGCCGAGAAGTCCGGGTACGCCGCCCAGCAGGTGCAGCTCCAGAAGGCCGGCGTCCTGCGGCTGCAAGGGGAGACGGCCCCGGCCAAGGCGATTCTGGCGAAGCTGAAGGACATGGCCGCGCATAACGCCGAGTACCACTTCCAGGACGGCGGGTTGGCCGAGGCCGAAGGGGACACCACGCGGGCGGTGAAGGGGTACGTGCGGGCGGCCGAACTGGACCCGTCGCACGCCGGGGCGCTGTTCCGGCTGGCCTTCCTGAACGACCTGGCCGGGAACGACGACGAGGCCATCGGGTACTACGAGAAGTGCCTGAAGCACCCGCCGGTAGGCAAGGGGGTGCTGTACAACCTGGGCGTGCTGTACGAGGACAACGACAACTACACCCGCGCCGCCGAGTGCTTCCGCCGGCTCCAGAAGGCGGACCCGACCGACGCCCGCGCGCGGCTGTTCTGCAAGGACGCCGAGGCCGCCCTGAACATGTACTACGATGCCGCCGACGAGCAGGTGAACTTCGAGACGGCCCGCGTCATGGAAGAGCCGATCACGGACTTCGAACTGAGCGTGCGGAGCCGCAACTGCCTGAAGCGGATGAACATCCGCACGCTCGGCGACCTGACGCGGGTGAACGAGCCGCAGCTGCTGGCGAGCAAGAACTTCGGCGAGACCAGCCTGGAGGAAATCCGGGCCATCATGGGGGCGAAGCAGTTGCGGATCGGCCAGTCGCTCGACCAGGGCCAGCAGTACGAGTTCCGCTTCCGCCCGCAGACCAACCTGTCGCCGGAGGAGCAGGCCACGCTGAGCAAGCCGGTGAGCGAGTTGAACCTGTCGGTGCGCGCCCGCAAGTGCATGCACCGGCTCGGCATCAACACCCTCGGCGAGCTGTGCCAGCGGACCTCGGACGAACTGCTGGAAGCCAAGAACTTCGGCATCACGTCGCTGAACGAGGTGAAGGAGAAGCTGACCGGCCTGGGGTTGAAGTTGCGGGGGGACTAATCGGGAGACAGGAAGCAGAGGACAGAAGATCGAACAGAGCGGTCGGCAGGCTCCGCTATCGCAGAATTGATTCCTGTCCCCTGACTCCTGGCCCCTGAAATGGATCACCTCTGGGCACCGTGGCGGCTGTCCTACGTCGCCGCCGCGAAGCCGGCCGCGCCGCCCACCCCCGGCGCGATCGACTGCTTCCTGTGCCGGGGCGTGGCCGACTCCGCCGACCGCGCCAACCTGATCGTCCGCCGCACCCCGCTGTCGGTCGTGGTGCTGAACAAATTCCCGTACAACAACGGTCACTTACTCGTCGCCCCGCTGGCGCACAAGGCGCGGCTCGACGAGCTCACGCCCGACGAACTGCTCGACCAGCAGCTCACCCTGCGGACGATGTGCGCCGCACTGGAGCGGCTGATGTCGCCGGAGGGGTTCAACGTCGGGCTGAACCTGGGCGCGGCGGCCGGGGCCGGGCTGCCCGGCCACCTGCACTGGCACGTCGTCCCTCGCTGGAATGGCGACACCAATTTCATGCCGGTGCTGGCCGACACCAAGGTGATCGTCCAGAGTCTCGACACCCTGTACGACCGCCTGACCGCCGTCCTCGCCGACGACTAATTTTGCCGCGAAGATGGAATAACCGGCCCTGCCCGCGCATCTTGTATGGGTGTGGGGTGGCGTCGCCATGCGGCGTCCCGCCCCCGCCTCCTCTCCACAAGGGTTTCTCCCATGACGACGATCACCAAGTACTTGGCCCTGGCCACCCTGGCCGCCTTCCTGTCCGTCGGGTGCGGCAAGGACGACGCCGACAAGGTGGCCAAGGCGGCCGCCGACAAGGCCAAAGTGGCCAAGGACGCCGCCGACAAGGCCACCGCGGACCTGGCCGACAAGGAGAAGGCCGTCAAGGCCGCGAAGGACCTGGCCGACAAAACCACGACGGAAGCCGACAAGCTCAAGGCGGCCGCCGACAAACTGAAGGACGAGGCCGAGAAGATGGGCAAGGAAGTGGCCGACGTGAAGACGAAGGCCGACAGCGAGCTGAAGCCCATCGAGACGAAGATCGCCGCCATGAAGGTTGACGCCGACAAGGCCACCGGCGACGCCAAGAAGGACGGCGAGGCGAAGGTGGCGGAGGCGAACGGGCTGCTGGGCAAGATCAAGGAGCAGCTCGCCTCGCTGGGCGGGCTGAAGGACATGGCGTCGCTCACCGCCCTGAAGGACAAGGTGATGGGCATGATCGCCGACCTGAAGAAGAAAGTCGGCCTGTAATCGCGTGACAACGGCGGCGGGCGGCGCTACATTGGGGGCATCGGTTCCGACACCATCCCCCAGTGAGTCCGCCCGCCATGAGCATCGTCCGCATCGGCATGTCCGAGAGCAAATCCTTCGGCGACGGGTACGACGCCATCTTCGGCAAGGGCGGCGCGGCCAAGAAGCCCGCGACCGCCGCCGTCAAGAAGCCGGCCGCCAAGAAGGCCCCCGCGAAGAAGCCTGTAGGCAAGAAGAAGTGACTTCCGCCGACCCGCGTGGAAGAATCGCCGTGTCCCGACTCGCGCCCGTCGCCTTCGCGGTGCTTGTCGGCTCCGCCCTCGCCGCGCCCGTGCCGAAGGACTTCAAGCCGAACGACGCCAAGTTGATCGTCGGCACGTGGCACGTCGATTCGGTTCACGACGACGGGAAACCGTGCCCCGATTACCCGTCGAACGTGTACTTCGCGTTCGACGGCGACGGCGGCTTCGCACAGACCGCGACCGGCGAGTCGAACGTGTTTCGCCGCGCCTACACTCTGGACCCGGCACACTCGCCGAAGCGGATGACCCTGCTCGAAAAGGGGGCCATCATCCAACAGAAGTGGTTGTACGCCGTCCGCGGCGATACGCTCCTGATGGGCTACCCGAAGGGGGACGCGGTGCCGGACGCCGTCGGCCCAACGAAGGGCGTGCTGCTGTACACGCTGTCGCGGGTGCCGGCCGAGAAGTGACCGCCGTCACACCTTCGTGCGGAAGTAGTCGAGCGTCCGCTTCAACCCCTCCTCGCGGCCGACGGTCGGCTCCCACCCCAGCAGCTTCCGCGCCAGCGCGATGTCCGGCTTCCGCTGCTTCGGGTCGTCCGGCGGCAGCGGCCGGTAGACGATTTCGCTCGTGCTGCCCGTCAGCCGCAGGATCTCCTCGGCGAACTGGAGGATGGTAATCTCGGCCGGGTTGCCGACGTTCACCGGCAGGTGGTAGTCGCTGAACAGCAGCCGGTAGATGCCGTCCACGAGGTCCGTCACGTAGCAGAAGCTGCGGGTCTGCTGCCCCGCGCCGTACACCGTCAGCGGCTCGCCCCGCAGCGCCTGCCCGACGAAGTTCGGCAGCACACGGCCGTCGTCCAGGCGCATGCGTGGCCCGTAGGTGTTGAATATCCGTATAATGTGCGTATTCACACCGTGTTCGCGGTGGTACGCCATCGTCATGGCCTCGGCGAACCGCTTGGCCTCGTCGTACATGCTCCGCTCGCCGACCGAGTTGACGTTCCCCCAGTAGCCCTCCGTCTGCGGGTGGACGTGCGGGTCGCCGTACACCTCGGACGTGCTGGCGAACAGGAACCGCGCGCCGTGCGCCTTGGCCAGGCCGAGCGCGACGTGCGTGCCGAGCGAGCCGATCTTGAGCGTCTGGATCGGACTCTTGTAGTAATCGACCGGGCTGGCCGGGCTGGCAAAGTGCAGCACGTTGTCGAGCAGGCCGTCCACGAACAGCGGGGTGCTGGCGTCGTGGACGATCATGCGGAACTTCGGGTTCGCCCGCAGGTGCTGGATGTTGATCGGGCGGCCGGTCAGGAAGTTGTCCACGCAGAGGACTTCGTGCCCCTCGGCGAGGAAGCGGTCGCACAGGTGCGACCCGACGAACCCCGCCCCGCCGGTGATGAGCGTCCGCAACGGTGGAACTCCGGGTGTGTGGAACACGAATGCCGTTGCGGAAAGGCATACGACCGGCGGGCGGGGCGGGCGAGTTACAAACCCAACTCGGCGAGCGATTTCGCCGACAGGAGGGCCGTCGAGACCGCCTTCAGCCGGTCGTCGGGCAGGGACCGGAGGGCGGCGAGCGACGCCTCCGGAAGTGGCCCGAACTTGGTCTCGAGGATGGCTTCGAGCAACTCCACCCGCCCTTCTTGCCGCCCTTCTTCGATCCACTCGTTGACGACGCTGGACTGGCGCACGTTCCACCCCTCGAGTTGTTCGGTCCAGAGGTCTTTCCGCCCGGCAGCGTCGGCGAAGATACGCGCCAGCGCGGCGTAATCCGACCGCAGGCGGGAATCCGGCACGGCTTCGGCCAGCCGCTTCCACCTCTCGACCATACCCGCCTCGTTCGCCCCGGTCATCAGCGGAATCCACGGCAACAGGGTGCGCGCCACCGCCGCCGTTTCGATTCTGCCGAGGGTGTCGGCCGCCGATTCCGTTTGCATCCCCCATTCCTTGAACAGCAGCTCCGTCGTCAAGCCGGCCTCGGCCCAGACGAACTCCCGCGAGGCGTTGCCGCGGCCGGTCAGGTAGATGACGACGCCAGTCACACAGTACCGGCTGCCGCGCTCCGGGTCCGGCTTTTTCCCGAGCCAGATACCGCCCAAGTAGACCAGCATCCGGCCGAACATCAGCGGGTCCGGCTCCAGTTGGAACTCCACCGCGACCGCCCACGGCACCCCGCCCGCGTCGTGGTTCTCCAACCCGGCCACCGTGTCGCCGGTGCGGTCGCCGCCGCCGGGGAACGGGATCAGTCGCGTGTCCAGCCACTCGCGGAAGTGGAACGCCGTCGGCGGACGACCGAGCGCCCAGCCGAGTCCAGTTTGGCCGCGTACCGCGCCGCCTTGTCGAACACGTTGCCGGTCATCGACGCCCTCCCGAAACGGGAACCGCCCGGCCCCGCGTCACCGCGCCCGCACGGCCTTCGGGGTGACGGCGGACAGCCACGGGGCGGGCAGGACGAACGGCTTGCCGGCCGTCAGGCCGAGCGACCGCACCAGGTCCGTCGGGCGGACGCCGAGTTCGGCGAGACACCCGCACAACCCGCCGGCGTACCCGGCCGCCACCGCCGTGCCGCCGTATGTCTTGCCGTCAATGGTGACGGTGGCGTTCGCGGTCGCGTCCGGCTTCGCCCCCAGCGTCACGCCCGGCCCCAGCCCGGCGAGCGACGTGATCGCCACCCCGTCGCCGGTCGCCACCGTCAGCGCGGCCACCGAATCGCCGGGCACGCCCACCCCGCCGGCGTCGTCGAAGGCCGTCTTGAACGTCACCTTCCCCTTCGCCCGCTCGCCGGCGTCGAGCAACTCCACGAACAGCCGGATGCGGGGTTCCAGGTTCCGCGTCAGGCCGAGGGCCAGCTTCTCGAAGCGGGGCGCGCCGTCCAACCGGACGGCGTACACGCCGTCGGCCGGCAGCGCCACGTCCACGAAATGTTCGAACGTTTCGGACCCGCGGGTCCGGGCGATACGAACCGGCTGGCCCTGGGCGCGGGCGACTTCGACGAAGTCGTCCGTGGCGTGCGTCTTCCCGGTCGGGTCGGCCTGACGCAGCACGCGCAGCCGCATGGGGAAGATCGAGCCGTCGGGCGGGAAGCCGTTCGGATCGTGCGGCTCCCGCCACTGGACGGAGACTCGCACCTTCAGGCCGGCCGGCAGCGTGCCGTCGCCCTTCGCGCCGAGTGCGGCGTAGTCGAGGACGTTCAACTCCTTCGTCCAGAGGCCGGCCGGCGGCGCGGTCGCGGCTTGGTCGAACTCGACCACTCCGTTGCCGTCGCGGTCCATCCACGCGCCGGTCCAGACTTGACCCGTGGAGATGCCGCCGGCCTGCACCCAGCCCGTCGGGGCGGGTAGCTTCGCCGCCTTCAGTGCCGGCAGCCCGGCCCGCGCGTGCAGTTTCGCCTCCAGTTCCTTGCCGATCTCGTTCAGCCCGTCGTGCGGAACCCCGGCCTCCCACGCCAGCGTGTTCGCCACCACCTCGGCGTTCTTGATCGCCTCGACGCCGGCCCGCAGCGCGTTGTACCGTGCCACGGTCTTGGCGTACTCGGCCTCCTCGTCCTGCCGCTCCTTGATCCGCTTCAGCACCGCCTCCCGCGCGGCCACCGCCGCCGGCTCGTCGCTCAGGTTGTCGAACGCCTTGCGGTACTCCTCGTTCGCCCGCTGGCGGGCGGCCCGCAACTGGTCGGACTTCACCGACGCCTCGTCCACCCGCGCCGTCTGGGCGATGGACAGCGAGGTGTCACCGGACACGGCCCGCAGGACGGTGAGCAGTTGGTGCATCTGGGCCGGATCGACGCGGACCAAGTGTAGCGTCGCCCCCGGCGCGGCCCGGTGCGCCGCCACCGCCGCCGGCAACCCGCCGCTGACCCGCCCCGCCTCCAGAGGCAGCGGGCGAACCGTGGCGTCCGTCTCGGCCGTCAGGTCGAGGTACTTCGCGTCCTTCGGCAGCTCCATCCCGGCCAGCTTCTCCCAGCCGTCGAAGCTCGACCCGATCACGACTACTTTCATCCCCGCGCCGGTGTAGCCGAGCTTGTGCAAGTCGCCGGCCCGCGAGGTCGTCACGAAATCCGGGGCCTTCGCGTCGGCGACGGCGAGGACCGTCTCGTTCGCCGAGCGCGGCAGGCGGACGCGGAGGACGCCCGGCACCTTGACGATGTTGCCGACCACCGACCCTTTGCCCAGGCGGAGGGTGGCGACTGGCCCGATGACGCCGTTCAGAGAGACGCCCGATCCGACCGCGCGAAGCCGCGAGCGGGCGGCGTTGCCGTCCAGCACGTCCGGGTCGAACAGCACTTCGACCGTCAGCGGGCGGTCGGCTGCGGCGGGGTCGGCCAGCAACGCCGCGAGGTCCGTCGTGAGGACGCCCGGATCGACGTCCGTCACGGTGGACGCGGCGAGTGCCGGCAGCACTTCCACCGACCGCACCGGCAGCACGCTGGCGAACGGCTGCGGCAGTTCGTCCGACCCGGTCGGGCCGAAGAAGTAGCCGGCCGGCAGGGTGCGCAAGTCCTTCAACAGGCCCAGCACCTGGCCGGCAGGCAGCGCCCCGCGAACTGTCTCGAACTTCCGGTGGTCGTAGCCCACGGCCTCACGGAAGCCGAGTTTGCCCAGGCGGGCGACGACTTGCTCGTGCAACTTCCGCTGTTCGGTCAGCGGGTAGCCGCCGGCGATCTTGACGCGGACCTGCGCCGTGGCCTTCGGATCGGCGAGGAGCGCGCCGCCGGCCGGCACCAGCACCACCGTGCGAATGCTGGGCTGGTCTAGCAGCTTCGCGGCCCCGGCAGACGGGATGCTGCCGTAGGTGTTCTCGGCGTCCGGGTTGAAGATGTCCAGGTCGTCGTCGGCCCGACGGACGGCGACGTAGCCGAGGTCTTTCAGGAAGGCGTGCATCGCCCGGAACTGGCGGATCCGCTCGTCGCGGTCGGTGCGGATGCGGTAGCGGATGTGGACGTCGTACTTCTCCGGCGGCGGCGGGTACGCCACCTGCGCGGCGGCCGGCACCGCCAGCACGACCAGCGAACCGACGG
>JAYTTN010000458.1:0-5242 GCA_043745295.1 Fimbriiglobus sp.
GCTCCTGAAGTCGCGCGAAGACGAGTGTCTTCGCGGCGACTTCAGGAGCCGCGCCAGTTACCCTCGGTTCACTTCGTCTCGGCGAACGCCCACAGGTGCTTGGCGCTCCGCACGAACAGCGTGTCGTCGGCGATGGCCGGCGTGGCCGCCACCCGCTCGCCCAGCTTCGGGTTCTTGGCCGCCACCTCCGGCGAGTCGGCCCCGGCCTTGAACACGGTGAACGTGCCGTCGTCCAGCGTGACCGTGTAGATGTGCCCGTTGGCCGCCACCGGCGAGGCGTAGTAGCGGCCCTGCGCCGCGCCCCGCTCCTGGGTGTACGCCGGCTTGCCGGTCTTCACGTCGTAGGCGGTCAGCAGGCCGCCGTCCTTCACCAGGAACAGTTGCCCCTTGTACGCCACCGCGCTGGGGACGTAGGGCAGCCCTTTGGTCTGCTTCCAGACGACGTGCGTCTTGGTGATGTCGCCCTTGCCGCCCGGCTTCACCGCGAACGCCGAGTTCTTGCCGGCGCTCATCATCTTCTGCAAGGCGTCCCACTCGTCGCGCGTGACGAACCCGTCCTTGTTCGTGTCCTGGGCGTCGAAGAATCCCTTGATGAACGTGCCCTCGGACTCCTCGCGGGAGATCTTGCCGTCGCCGTTCTTGTCGCCCTGCTTGAGCAACTCGTCGAACGTCGGCATCTTGAACTCCTTGTCCTCGGCGTCGCCCGGCGACCAGCCGGCGAACAGCAGCAGGCCGTCGGCGATCACCGGCGTGGTGCAGGCGGCGCTGGGCATGCCGGCCACGCTCCACGCCTCGTCGCCGGTCTTCAGGTCGTAGGCGATCATCTTCCCGTACCCGACGCACACCACTTGCTTCTTACCGTCGTTATCCCACACGGTGGGGGTGCCGTACCCGGAGATCGACTGCCGCTTCGTCTCCCACTTCCGCGACCCGGTGGCCGCGTCGATGGCGATGACCTTCGGCTCCTTCAACTGGTCGCGCAGCAGCACCACCAGCCCGTCGGCCAGGACCGGCGACACCCCGCTGCCGAAGTCGCCGGCCGTCTGGGCCGCCGGCAGGTCGTACTTCCACAGCTCTTTGCCGGCGAGGTCGTAGGCGAACACCCCGCACGAGCCGAAGTAGCTGACGACGATCTTGCCGTCGGTCGCCACCGACGACGCGGCCGGGCTGCCTTCCGTCTTGTGGTACGGCTCGACCTTCTTGGCCGGGGCCTCCGTCCGCCACAGTTCCTTGCCGTCGGCGGTCGAGTACGCGATGGTGAGCAGCTTGCCGCCGTCGAACGCCGTCAGGAACAACTTGTCGCCGGCGATCACGGGGGACGAGAAGCCGCTCGGCACGGCCACCTTGAACTTCACGTTCTTGTCCGGGCCGAACTCGACCGGCGGCTTCTGGCCGTCCGCCACCCCCGACCCGTTCGGCCCACGGAACTGCGGCCACGCCGGCTCCGCCGCCGTTACGGGCACCACCCACGCCAACGCCGTCGCGCAGAGCAACCGCTTCATGCCGGACTCCTGAAAGGAAGGGGAACCGTCACACCGACAACCCGAGACTTGACCCGCGGCGAACCGGGGCATTTTGGGACTACCGCCCGGCGTGGCCATGCTTACACCGATTTTCGGTTCGCTACGCACATCGCAACCGCCGTCCGCTTCCGGTAGAATGCCCTTCTACTTTCGCCCCTCGCGGGATGACGCCATGCTCCGGCTGATCGCGCTACTCGTTCTCGCTCCCATCGCGTCCGCCGCCGAACGACCGGTGTCGTTCTCGAACGACGTGATGGCGGTGCTGTCGCGGAGCGGGTGCAACGCCGGCGCGTGCCACGGCAACCTGAACGGCCGGGGCGGGTTCCGTCTGTCGCTGCGCGGCGACGACCCGGAGGCCGACCGTGTCGCCCTCACGCGCGGGCAGTTCGGTCGGCGGGCCGACGTGCTGAACCCCGACGAAAGCCTGCTGCTGAAGAAGGCGAGCGGCCGAGTGCCGCACGAAGGCGGCATCCGGTTCACCGCCAAGAGCCACGAGTACGCGCTGCTGAAAGCGTGGCTCTCGGCCGGCGGCGCGGCTGATGCGGCCGGTGTGCCCTATCCGGTCAAGCTGGCGGTGAACGGTCAGTCGCACGTCCTCGTCGAACCGACCGACCGGATGGCGATCCGCGCGACGGCGACCTTCTCCGACGGCAGCACCCGCGATGTCACGTCGCTGTTGAGCTTCGAGTCGAACAACGTCGGCGTGGCCGCCGTGAAGCCGACCGGCGAGGTGATCCGCGAGCAACTCGGCGAGACGGTGGTGATCGCGCGGTATCTGAATTTGCAACTGCCGGTCCGCATCGCCTTCCTGCCCGACCGCCCGGCCGTGGACGCGGCGAAGCTGCCGGCCCACAACGACATCGACCGGCTGGTGAACGCCGACCTCGCCCGCCTGCGGATGACGCCGTCGGAGTTGTCGTCCGATTCGGTGTTCCTCCGCCGGGTCTACCTCGACGCGTGCGGCATCATCCCCACCGCGACCGAGGTGCGGGCGTTCCTCGCGGACCCCTCGCCGGACAAGCGGGCGACGCTGATCGACCGGCTGCTGGACCGGCCGGAATTCGCCGCGTACTGGGCGCAAAAGTGGGGCGACCTGCTGCGGAACGAGGAGAAGGCCCTCGACCGCAAGGGCGTGCAGGTGTTCCACCGGTGGATCAAGGACTGGCTCGCCGCCGACAAGCCGCTGACCGACTTCGCGCGGGAGATCGTCGCCGCGCGGGGCAACACCTACGCGAACCCGCCGGCCAACTTCTACCGGGCGATACGCGACCCGTACCTGCGCGCCGAGAGCGTCGCGCAGGTGTTCCTCGGCCTGCGGTTGGGTTGCGCCAAGTGCCACAACCACCCGTTCGATGTCTGGACTCAGGACGACTACCACCGCTTCGCCGGCGCGTTCGCCCGGATCGACTACCGGGTGCTGGAGAACAACCGCAAGGACAACCTCGACAAGCACGAGTTCGTCGGCGAACAAACGGTCGTCACCAAGGACGCCGGCGAACTGGACCACCCGCGCGGCGGCAAGGCCATGCCGAAGCTGCTCGGCGACAAGGCCCTCGACGCCGGCGACCGGCTGACCGCCGTCGCGGATTGGATCGCCGACCCGAAGAACCCGTTCTTCGCGCGGGCGCAGGCGAACCGCATCTGGGCACACTTGTTCGGCAAAGGAGTGGTCGATCCCATCGACGACTTCAAGACCGCCAACCCGCCGACGAACCCGGAGCTACTCGACCACCTGGCCGCGAAGTTCCGCGCGGACGGATTCCGCCTGAAACCGCTGGTGCGGCACATCCTGAACTCGCGGGCGTACCAACTGAGCGCGACGCCAAACGCCACCAACGCCGCCGACGAGACGCACTTCTCCCGCGCCCTGGTGCAGCCGCTGGAAGCCGAGCAACTGCTGGACGCCGTGACGACCGCCCTCGGCACGACGGTGAAGTTCCCCGGCTACCCGGCCGGGATGCGGGCCGGCGAACTGCCCGCGCCGACGCAGGCCGGCCGGCGGAACGAAACGACCACCGGGTCGCGGTTCCTGAAGGTGTTCGGCAAGCCGGATCGGCTGCTGACGTGCGAGTGCGAGCGGAGCGAAGACCCCGGCATGTTGCAGGCGCTCCAACTGCTGACCGGCGAGTTGCTGCACGCCCAGTTGAAGGCACCCGACAACCGCCTCGGCCGGTTGCTGAGCGAGAAGCGGGGCGACACGGAAATCCTGGACGAGTTGTACCTGAGCTGCCTGGCGCGGCAGCCGACGGACGCCGATAAGGTGAAGCTGCTGGCGTTCGTGTCCGCGAATGCCGACCGCCGCGCCGCCTGGGAGGATGTCACCTGGGGGCTGCTCAACGCCAAGGAGTTCCAGTTGCGGCGGTAATAGGTAGTCCGCGCCCTCCGGGTGCGGGTGTTTACAGACCGCACCCGGAGGGTGCGGACTACCCTATATTCGGGAATCCCATGCTCCACACGCTCGCCCTCTCGCTCGTCCTGTCCGCCGCGCCGGACGCCGACAAGTCCTCCACTGCCGTGAAGGCGCTGACGGAGGCGCTCGCCGCAAAACCGGCCGACTTCGCCACGCTCGCGGACAAGCCTTTCGCCGCCGTCCCGCTGACGAAGGCCGACGCCGCGAAGGCCCGCGAGGCCATCTGGGCGGCCCACGTCGCGGCCCGGAAGCTCGACCGCGCCGAGGAGCTGAAGGCGAAGAAGCTGACCGACGGCAAACTCGAAATGCCCTACGACTACAGGACGTTCGGCAAAGCCCCGGCCGGCGGGCCGAGCCTGTGGATTTCGCTGCACGGCGGCGGCAACGCGCCGAAGGCGGTGAACGACGGCCAGTGGGAGAACCAGAAGAAGCTGTACACCCTGGACGAAGGCATCTACCTCGCGCCGCGCGCCCCGACGAACACCTGGAACCTGTGGCACGAGGGACACATCGACCGCCTGTTCGCCCGGCTGATCGAGGACTTCGTCGCGGTGGAAGGGGTGAACCCGGACAAGGTGTACGTCTTGGGTTACTCCGCCGGCGGCGACGGCGTGTACCAGATCGCCCCCCGCATGGCCGACCGCTGGGCGGCCGCGTCCATGATGGCCGGCCACCCGAACGACGCCAGCCCGCTCGGCCTGCGGAACGTGCCGTTCAGCCTGCACATGGGGGCCAACGACGGCGCGTACAACCGCAACAAGGTGGCCGCCGAGTGGGGCAAGAAACTGGACGAGCTTGAGAAGGCCGACCCGAAGGGGTACGCCCACTTCGTCAAGCTGCACGAGGGTAAAGGCCACTGGATGAACCTGGAAGACAAGGCCGCCCTGCCGTGGATGGCGAAGCGGACGCGCAACGCGATCCCCGAAACGGTGGTGTGGAAGCAGTCCGGCACCACCCACGACCGCTCGTACTGGCTGGCCGTGCCGGCCGGCACCGCGAAGGGCGGGTCGCTCGTCACCGCCACCCGCGCCGGCAACGCCGTGGACATCACGGCCGTCGAGAACGTGGCGACGCTGGTCGTCCGCTTCGACGACCGGATGCAAGACTTGGACAAGCCCGTCGCCGTGAAGCTCAAGGGGAAAGAGGTGTTCGCCGGCACCGTGACCCGCACCGCCGGCACGCTGCTCCGCACGCTGGCGGATCGCGGCGACCCGAAGCTGATGTTCGACGCCGAGACGACCGTGGAGTTGAAGTGATGACTCGTTCCGAGCCGGAAGCGTGAGCGACGGTCTTGGCCAAGACCGTCGCT
>JAYTTN010000459.1:0-5234 GCA_043745295.1 Fimbriiglobus sp.
CGTCAGCCCGCCGGTGGTTTACACGGACAACCACCGGCGGGCTGACGCCGCGCCGTTCGCCTCCCCCACTCGGACGCCATGACACTCCCAGAAGCTCACGCCTTTGTCTCGCAGATGGTCCTCGGCGGCGGGTTGGTCCGCGCCACGTTCGCCGGGGTTCGCCGCGCGGCCGACACCGGCCTCTGGCAGCGCGTCGTCGTCCGGCCGGTGGACCTGAAGGGCACGCGGTACTTGCAGTTCGCCTACTACGACGCCCGCAAGCACGTCACAAAGAATTACCTGCCGGCGGGGGCCGCCGTACCGCTCGCCGAGGTGCTGGCGCGGCAGTACGCCGGCATCCACGTCACGACGGCGGACGAGGAAATCGACGTTCGCACCACCAAGAAAGGCGAGGCGCAGGTCGGGCGAAAAGCAGTCGCCGGGGCGGTCGCTCCGATCACGGCGCACGACCGCGCGAAGGCGGTGCCGTTCCCGGACGGCGTCCCGAACCGCGTGCTGGAAGTCATGGGCGTTTGCACGCCGGACGGCCGCGTGAAGCCGGGGATGAGGTCGAAGCTCATTCAGATCAACGAGTTCCTCAAGCAGCTCTCGCACGCCCTGGCCGAAACGGACCTGGAGAAGATCGGCCGCGAGTTGCTCATCCTCGATTGCGGCTGCGGGTCGAGCTACCTGACGCTGGCCGCGCACCACTACTTGAACGCCATATGCAACGTTCCCGCCCGGCTCCTCGGCGTGGACGTGAACGACGACCTGATTCGCAAAAGCACCGATCGCAGCCACACGTTGAACGCCGAGGGGCCGACGTTCGTGGCCGGCCGCATCGGGCAGTTCGACATCACCCCGGACGTAGTGTTCGCCCTGCACGCCTGCGACACCGCCACCGACGACGCCCTCGCCCAGGCGATCCGCGCCGAGGCCAAACTGGTGCTGGCCGTGCCGTGCTGCCACAGCCATTTGAACAAGCAGCTTCGCCTCGACGACCGGCACGGCGACAGCCTCGCCCAGCCGGCATCGGTGGTGCTGCGGCCGGTGTTCCGACACGCCATTTTGCGCGAGCGGACGGCGGACATTTTCACGGACACGTTCCGGTCGCTGGCGCTGCGGGTGATGGGCTACCGGACGGACGTGGTCGAATTCGTGGGCACGGACCACACGCCGCGGAACCTGATGATTCGGGCCGTTCGCGGCGGCGCGGCGGACCCGGCGGCCGTGCGGGAGTACCTGGAATTGAAGCGGTTCTTGGGGGTGACGCCGTACCTGGAGGGGGCACTAGGGGAAGCGTTCGCCAGGCGGCTGAGCGACGGCACCGACGTGGCGCTGGAGTGACAAGGTCGTCCGCACGCTCCGCGTGCGGTCTTCCGCATCCGACCCGCACGCGGAAAGTGCGGACGACCCTGGTGTCACCGCTCGTCTTCCGGCTCGCCGATGGCCCGGCCGTAGCGGGCCAGCAGCAGTTGGACCGCTTGAATCGTCTGCCACTCGTTGAACCCGATGCGGATCTCGGTGCCGTCCTCGTTCGCCTCGATATTCTCGACGGCCGAGGTCAGCCCGCGGTGCATGTAGTCGAAGATTTCGGACAGGCGGGCCGACTGCGCGGCGGTCAGCTTGTTCGGCAGCGGCGGGATGTCGTCCTCGCGGTACCGCCACTCCGGGCCGTGCGCGTCCATCGGCTCGGCGTCGTGGGTGCGGGCGAACAGCTCGCCGGAGCGGGCCGCGGCCGCTAGCTCCGCCGCCTGCACCGTCTGCACCCCGCCGCCCTCGCCGGCCGTCACGCCGGCCTTCACCATCCGCCGCGCCTCGATCTCCTCCATCGTGCCGAACAGCAGCATGGTGCGGCCGATGGAAATCTGGTCGCCGGCCCGGAGCCGGCGGATCTGCACCGTGGACCCGTTCACGCGGGTGCCGTTGGTGCTGTCCAGGTCCGTCAGGATGATGTCCCCGTCCTCGGTCTGCACCTTGGCGTGGTACCGGCTGACCCGCTCGTCGTTCAGCCGCAGGGCGTTCCCCTCCTCGCGGCCGAGCGTCACCGGCAGCGGCACGTTGCGGTAGACGCGACCTTTGTCCACCCCTTCGAGGACAAGGAATGTGACGTGGCGCATGACTCGGACCTCGGCGGACGGCAGGGGATCGGACGGTCGGCGGCGCGACTCCGTACCGCTAACTCATAGTACACGGTCGTTTCGCGGATTGACAGCCTTGACGTTTTCCACGGCATTCTCTGAACGGGGAACGCCGGCTCCGGCGGAATCTTTCTCCCACGCCTCACGAACCCGCGCAGCCAGCCGGGGTTCGGTCGCGGACACCCAGACCGCCGCCGGCAGCGCCCGGAACCACGTCAGTTGCCGCTTGGCGAACTGCCGCGTTCTCGTCTGAATACTCGTCACCGTGTCAGCCCACGGCAGCCCCGCCGACAGGTGCGCGAACAGGTCGCCGTAGCCGAGCGCCTGCCGGGCCTCCGGGCTGAGCGGCCGGGGCAACGCCAATAACGACCGCGCTTCGTCCACCCAACCGCCGGCCAGCATCGCCAGCACCCGCCCATTAATGCGGTCGTACAATTCGTCTCGCGGCGAGTCGAGGACGACGCACGGCAGCAGGGTGGGGGCCTCGGCCCAACTCGTTTGAAGCACGCTCAGCGGCGTGCCGGTGGCGTCGAACACCTCCAGCGCCCGCACCACCCGGCGCACGTCGTTCGGGTGCAACTTGGCCGCCGCCTTCGCATCGACCGCCGCCAACTGCTGGTGCAGGGCGGCGTTCCCAATCCGATTCGCCTCCGCTTCCCATTTCGCCCGGATTGCCGGATCGACCGGCGGCGCTTCAAAAAGTCCGTGCATCAGGGCCTTCAGGTAGAGTGGCGTGCCGCCGACGAAGATCGGCCGCTTCCCCCGTGTCCGGATGTCGGCGCACGCTTCTGCCGCGCGGTCCAGCCACCACGCCACGCTGCCGGATTCCCACGACTCCAGCACGTCGATCAGGTGGTGCGGCACGCGGTCCCGGTCGGCGCAGGTCGGCTTCGCGGTGCCAATGTCCATGCCTCGATACAGGGTCATCGAGTCCATCGCCACGATCTCGCCGCCGAGTTCCACGGCCAATTCGAGCGCGGCGGCACTCTTCCCCGACCCGGTGGCACCGGTCAGGACGAGGGCATCGGCGAACGCGGCGGGGGTGGGGGGCATGGGGATGTTGTAGGTCGCGGTCGAGCCTGCCAGAGGCAGGCGAGGCCCGACACGGCCACGTCGGGCCTCGGAGACTCGACCCGACCTACTTCAGCAAATACACCACGAAACACCCGACTTCGGCCACGGGCTGTTGACCCTTCAGCCAATCGATCAGCGCCAGCATGTCCGGCCGGCGATCCGGGCAGGCGGTGAGGAACGTCCGGCCGACGGCGAAGTACCCGCCCGCGCTCGTCCGCGTCACGAACTCCGGCGAGCGATCCGGCAGCACGTGCAACGGCACCGCGTGGAACGGCGGGCGGAAGGCGTTCGGGTCGGTCCCATAGTACCAGACGGTGAGCGGCGGTTCGCCGGCGGTTCGCCACCACTCCCGCAACTCCGGCACGCCCTGGCCCCAGTCGCAGTTGGAATCGGTCAGGTTGTCGCCCGCGCGGGACGCCCCGCCCCAGAGTTGGTTCTGATACCGGAGGCCGTGCGGCGCGGCGAAGATTGCAACCACCGCCGAGGCCGCGACCGCCAACCAGCCGAACCACCGCCGCCGCGACGACGACGAGACGGCCCCACTCACCGCCAGCACCAGAAACGCGACGAGCGGGAACACCAGCCGGACGCCGATCTGCACGCGGCACGTCAGGCTGAACAGCAGGAAGGCGAGGGCGATGCAAGCAGGTAGGGAGGGCAGAGGAAGTCGAGGGATTGCCCAGCCACGCCCCACCTCTCCCCGCTGGGGAGAGGGCGAACCAGTTTGCGGAGCAAACGGTTCGGGTGAGGGGTCTTTTTCTTCGCGTTGCAACCCCTCACCCGCCGGCGTCGCGGCGCCCCGCTCGGCGACCTCTCCCCAGCGGGGAGAGGTGGGGCGCAGTTGCCGTTCCCGCTCGGCAGCGGCTCGGCGGGAGCCTCGCCCTCCCAAGAAAGCCATCGCGCACCACCCCATCAACACCAACACCGGCTCCGGCAACTTCTGGCTGAGGACGACTGGGAAATAGTACCACACCGCGCGGTGGCGGTACTCGCCGAGGGCGAACACGCCGTGCCCGCGGACGTTGTGTTTCACCTGCTGAATGATCCCCTCCGCCGCGTTCGGGAAGACGCGGAGGTTGTTCGCCACCGCCCGCGTCGCGTCGCCGATCACCCCGTCCGGCAGCGTGTCCGCCCACTTCACGAACGACGGTTCCACCGCCCAGTCCGTGCCGACGTAGGCGAACGCGGTCGCCGCCGCGATGACGCCCATCGTCACGCCGTCCCGCACGGCCCTTCTCAGTTCACCCCGCCGCCAGAGGATCACCGCGAACGCGAGCGGCAGGAACGTCGCGGCCGACGCCTTGCACAGCACCGCGATTCCGACCCACACGCCCGGCACGAACGCGCGACGCCACCAGCCTGTTCCGCGCCCGCGCAGGAACGAGTTCGTCGCCGCCAGGATCGCCGCCGTCACCGCGATGTCCGTGGTGGCCAGCGCCGCGTGCGCGAGCAAGTTCGGCTCGAAGCCGAGCAAGCCGACCGCGACGCCGGCCGCCGTCGGCCCGCCCAACCGCCGCGCCAGCCGGAAGCCGGATGCCAGCAGCAGCCACCAGAATGGCAGGTTCATCGCCCGCGCGACCGGGAGTAACTCGTCGAGCTGCTCGACGGTGTTGAACGGCTCCCCCCGGTGCCGTTCCCACAGGTGTAGCGGCAGCGTTTGCACGTCCACCGGCAGCGGCATCGTCCCGGCCCGCATTAGTGACTTCGGCGAGCCGGTGCGCCAGTAGTCCAGCCCTTTGGCGAGGTAGAACGGCTCGTCGAACGTCGGCCCGATGCTCCGCGACGTGTAGACGACGAGAATCGAGGACGCGACCAGCACTGCGGCGAGCCAAGCCAGTTCGCACCGCCGGAGCGGGGTTGTCGGGCCGGTCGGCGGTCGGGTATCGTCGGCGATCATGCCGACTGGTGTAACACAACCGAAGACCCGCGGGCAAGGCGGACCCAGGAATAAGATGAGACCTCACCCCGGCTTCTCCGTTCCAGAAAGGCGGTGTTCGAGGGGGGAAAGTCGTCTTGCGAGCCGCGACCGCCAGGGAGTGG